>DAOMNQ010000004.1:0-73223 GCA_035443945.1 Phycisphaerales bacterium
AGCCCAAACGGCTTCTACGAAGGCTGGATCGCCCACATCCCCATCCCCGCACCCGCCTCGCTCGCGCCGTTCGCGCTCGCAGCCGCGGCAGCAGCGCGGCGCCGACGGTGACGCAGGCTGCATGAGGTGTGCTCACAGTCTTCCGGTGTGCGATCTGGCAAAGCGTCTCGTCAAAGCGCTACGTTGATTTTCCCCACTCACCGAGGAACTCCGACATCGCTCGCTCCGGGGAACCCACCCCCCGCAGGTCCAGCACCGGAGGTCCCTCCCATCCCGCCACCGACGCGGCCGCTATGTAGGCGTCGATGTCGAGCCGCCCGTGTCCCGGCGCGACCCTGCTCCCCGCGGCGTCGAGATCGCTCAATCGAAGGCTTGCGAGCCGGTTGCCGATCCGGGCGGTGAGCGCGGCCGGGTCTTCGCCCGCGATCATCACGGCGGCGGGGTCAACGCCGACGCCGAGCGGACTGTCTGCCGATGCCGGCTCGCGAACCGGGAGGGCATGATCGGCGATTCGCACGTCGAACCGCTGGGCGGCGTCGAGCAGCGATTGCTCCACGCCGTCGGCGGTCACCTGTGGCAGGCGGATCGAGACGATGCGGCCCGGCGCGGCCGTGAGGGCTGCCAGATCGGCGGCGAGTGCGATCGCCTGGGTCGTCGCCGCCACGGCCCGGTCGGCGTGTTCCGGCGACGCGAAGTGATCCTCGGGGATCCACAGGTCAAGGCCGGACAGCGAGAGTTCGCACCGCCGCAGGAGTGCGGCGAGGTCGCGGCGCGCTGAGCGGGAGAGTTCGCGGGCGCGTAGGCCGGGGGCTGCGGCGTCGAGTTGCACCCAGCGGTACCCGGCGGCGGCGACGGCCTCGATTTGCGCGCGAGCCTCCCCACCGTCGCGGCTCGGCAGTGCGCAGAGGGCCATGCTCAGCGGGGGTCTGGCGAACACGGCAAGTTGTAGGCCGTGCGCCCCGGTAGCATGTGCCCATGTCCCCGCTGCGCCGAGCCGTCGAGTCGGTCCATCTTGCCACGCTCGGCTTGTGGCTGGGCATCCTGATCGCGACCGGGGCGGCGGCGGCCCTCGTCTTCCCGGCCATGAAGGCTCTCGACCCGACGTTGCCGGCTTACGCCGCGTTCGACCGTCCGCACTGGACGCTCGCGGCGGGGCACGTCGCGGAGCGGTACTTCCGGGCGAGCGACGTCGCGCAGGTCGCGCTGGCGGGCATCGCCTGGCTGACGATGCCGATCGCGGCGGCCGTGTTCGGCCCACGAAGGGGACTGCCGATCGTCCGAGTCGGGCTTGCGGGGGCATTGAGCGCTTCGCTCGCGTGGCAGTTGCTCTCGCTGCGCCCGCAGATGGACCTGCATCTGTCCGCCTATCGCGCCGCGGCGATTGCCGGTGAGTCGGAGGTCGCGGAGGCTGAGCGTGCCGCGTTCGCCGCGCTCCACCCGGCGGCGACGCGGGCCATGGCGATCAATGCCGCGCTGGTGCTGTTCGCGCTGGCGGTCGGCACGTTTGACGCGACACGCCCGAGGAGGGACGAGGATGCCCCGGAAGACGCCGACGAAGAAGCCGTCCAAGGCGGGCGCGAAGCCTCGCAAGCCCGCACGGACTGACGATGCTCCGGCGACGGGAGCGGAGAAGCGTCGCGCGCTCGAACTGCTTCGTGCGCTGGAGGCCGCGTACCCCGATGCGCACTGCGAACTGGACTACCGGTCTCCTCACGAGTTGCTGGTGGCGACGATCCTGTCGGCGCAGACGACGGACGTGGCCGTGAACAAGGCGACGCCCGCTCTGTTCGAGCGTTTTCCCACGCCGCGTGCGTATGCCGAGGCCTCGCCGGAGGAGATCGAGCCGTATGTCAAGACGCTCGGCTTCTTCCGCAACAAGGCCCGGGCTGTCCACGAGTCGATGAAGGAAGTCGCGGGTCGTTTCGGCGGCGAGGTGCCGCGCACGATGGAGGAACTGCTCACGCTGCGCGGCGTCGCCCGCAAGACGGCCAACGTGGTGCTCGGCAACGCCTACGGGATCAATGAGGGTTTCGTCGTGGACACGCACGTGGAACGGCTTGCGGTGCGGCTCGGCCTGGCCGAGCACGGCTCGAACGTCGCGCAGATCGAGCGCCGGCTGATGTCTCTGTTTCCACGTGAGCGTTGGTGCGACCTGAGCCACATGCTCATCTGGCACGGTCGGCGGGCCTGCAAGGCGCGAATGCCAGCGTGCGCGGACCATCCCGTTTGCCGGCGTTTCGGGCAGGCGTGCGAACTGCGTGTCTCGGCGCAACCCGCCGGAAGGGAAACACCCGGCGGATCGGCGGCGAAGGTCAGTTCCCGGGCGGCGGCTCGCTCGGGGCGATCGCCCCGGGCGGCGGCGAAAAACTCGGGAACTTCGACGCGTCGGCGTTGACGTCGACGCGGGTGTACTGCACACGCCACTCGATCTGCCCCATCGCCTGCACGACGCGCATCGGGATCTTCAATCCCTCCGCCTCCTTGTAGTCGAGGAAGAGCGCGCGGATCATCTCGGTGCCGCGCTGGTTCTTGAGCGTCGTCGCCTTGGCTGCGAGCAGGCCGGTTTCCGCGTCGAAGTAGACGGCTGACTCCTTGCCGGTTGGGGAGATCGCCTTGACGTGAAATGCGGGACGGTCGCCGACGTTGACGCGCCCGACCGTCTCGTACGAAGCGTAGAGTTTCTCGTAGTCGGCCTCACCGTTGAAGAACGCTGTCTCGCGGAAGTCCGTGAGTTCGTCCCCTTCGTACAGGACGGTCAAGCCGGACCTGTTCGTTTCCCAACCGACCCTGCCGTCGAACGCGCGAATGGTCTTGCCCACGCCCGGCTCATCGATCTCGACGCGGAGCCTGTCCGGCTCGGCCGCCCAGACCGTCAGCAGCAGCCGGGGGGCGCCCGGCTGGTTGCTGGTGAAGGACCCGTGCATGACCCGGTTCTTGTGCTTCTTGAACGCCTCGGCGCCGCCGGCGGCCTCGACGTGACGCTCGAAGAGCGACTTGGCCGACGGCAGCGCTTCGCCGGCCGGCTGCCCCTGGGCCTGGGCCAAGGCCGGGGCGACCCCGAGCGGGGCGATCGCGGCGGCGAGCGACAGGGCGCAGACTAAAACGAACGGAGCGAACATGCGACGCCAGGCGTTCATTCGAGACTCCTCGGCGCGGACGCGCCCCGGGAGTCAACCGCCGACGGGACGCGGGGTTGCGATCTCCCGCCCGACGGCCCGACCCCCTCAATACGCCCGCCGCGACTCGAACGCGGAACCTCTGCCTTCGGAGGGCAGCGCTCTATCCAATTGAGCTACGGGCGCATCCATGGGGCACGAACGAACGCCCCGCACCCGGCATGGTACGATCACCCGCCCCACGCGGCAACAACGCACCGATTGTCCGCCAACACATGCACCCCTCCGCCACGCCGACCAACTCCGGCCGAACGCCCGTCTGCGCGCCCCTCTCGGCGGTGCTTGGGGTGACGTTCGTCAACAGCCTCGGCACGGGCATCGTCACGAACGGCGTCTTCTTCGTGGCGCGCGAGGGCTACGGCTTCGGTGCGGGGTCGAACTACGGACTGGGCCTCCTCCTAGGCCTGTTCTACGTCGGCGGGGCGCTCGGGGTCAGCCCGCTTCTGTTCCGGCTCGCGGCGCGCCACAAGGCCGTCAGCACTCGCGCCGTGCTCGTCTGCGTGACCGCCTCGCTGGGCGTGCTGTGCTTCCTGCCCGTGCTCGCCGACCGCTTCGACGCCGGCTCCTGGGTCATCTGGGTCTTCACCGGCTGCTACAGCGCGCTCTCGGGGTCGCTCTGGCCGATGATCGAGAGTTACCTGAGCGGGGGCCGACGCGACAAGCCGCTCCGTTCCGCCCTCGGGCGGTTCAACGTCGTGTGGGGGGTCGCCGTGGTTGTCGCGTTTTGGATGATGGCCCCGCTGGTGAAGCCCTGGCCGCTGGGCATTATCGCGATTCTGGGCGTGCTGCATGTTGCCACGGCTGGGATCAGTTGGACGCTCGGCGCGGAGCCTGGCCGCCACATGGAGAGCCGCTGCGAGCCTCACTCGCCGGTCTATCGCTCCCTGCTGGGCGTCCTTCGCATCCTGCTCCCGACCAGTTACTTCATCGCCGCGGCGTGGCAGCCGTTCGCGCCGACTGCGGTCGAACGCATCGGCGTCGCCGTGGCATGGCAGACGCCACTGGTCGCGACCTGGATGGCCAGCCGGGTTCTGGTCTTTTTCGTCATGGAACGGTGGCACGGCTGGCACGGTCGATGGGGAACACCGCTGGCGGGGGCGTTCCTGCTCGGCATCGGGTTCGCGGCCAGCGTTCTCGCTCCGCTCGCCGGGGAGGGCACCCCCGGGTTGGGCGCGATGATCGCGGGGCTGTCCACGCTGGGACTGGGCATGGGGATCATCTATTCCGCAGCCCTCTATTACGCGATGGAGGTCGGCGAGGCGGCGGTCTCCGCGGGCGGGAAGCACGAGGCTCTGATCGGCCTGGGTTTCACTCTCGGGCCGGTGTGCGGGCTTGCGGGAACCGTGGGCGTCGAGTCCGGCCTGCTTCGCGGCATGCCGGTGGAGGTGGCGGTGCTGTCGGCTGTGGGACTGGTGCTGGTTTCGGTCGGCGTGGTCGTCTGCCGGCTGGTTGTCCGGGGCGTGAGGGCGAATGCGGCAAACCTCCCAAACGGGGCAACCGTACAAGGGGATGACCGATAGCATGGGGCGGCGGCCTGAGAGGGCGGCCCCCGCTGAACCGTCCCGAGCGGCGGGTCGATCTGGACGCGGCCGGACGCCGAAGGGGCGAATCTGGCCGATAACGCCGAGTGTGTGGAGCAACCATGAGCATCAGAGGCATGTCGGGCTGGCTGGCCGCGGGACTCGCCCTCGTTCTCACCGGCACGCTCTTCCCGACGCCCGTCGCGTTTGCGCAGCAGCAGCACACGCTTGCGGAGTCCCGCGCGACCGCGATTGACGACGCTTGGTCAGCGCGTGTGTGGGCACAGGCACGCGAGAAGGGCGAGGGCGCCCTGCTCGGCCTGGTCTCGGACATTCCGGCTGAGGGCGTCGAAGAGCCGATCGCCCGGCTTCGCGACTCGTTCGAACTCTTCGAGGCGAATCTCGGAAAGCGGAACGCGGAGCGCGTCGCGCGGATCGAGGCGGTCCGGTCGGAGATCGAGGCGGCGATCCGGCCCGCGGAGGGCGTTCCGACCGACCTGGACCTGAGCAAGGCGATGCGTCTTGCGGCGGAGTGGCAGATGCTGGTGGGCGACGCCGCGGCCGTGGTGCGTGAGCCGATCGTCGCGGACCTGATTTCGATGGCGGCATCGGCCGCGCAGGGCGCGGAGGCCCGCGCCGACTGGCTCGTCTCCAGCGAGTTGTTCCACCGCCTCAACGTGCTGACCGAGGAGGTGGACGGGCGCTATTTGTCCGATCTTGACCGCCAGAACGACCGGCTGGCGATGATCCGTCTCTATGTCCCTGAGAAGTTGTGGGATCTCCGCAACGCGCGCCGCCTGATGGAACTGGACACGCCGCTACCCCCCTACAACGCGACGGCGGACGGCTGGTCGCAGAAACTGAACGGAATCAGCCGGTACCTCGTGATCCGCGCCCTGCTCAAGGCTGCGCAATCGAACGTTGAAGGCGTCACGACGTCATCGCTGCTCGACGGCGGGCTTGAAGCCGTCCGAACCCTGGCCACGACGGAGTGCCTGAGCGACGCCTTCCCCGGCATCGCCGACCCGACGGCTCGCGAGGCGATGGTGAAGTTCGTCGACCAGACGCGAGTCGAACTGCGTCAGAGCAATCGTGCGCTCGGGGTCCGAGACATCACCGCGCTCATCGAGTCCCTGCTCTCGACAAACCAGTTGTCCGTGCGGATCCCGGAGGAGGCGCTGCTCCACGAGTTCGGCAACGGGGCGATGGGCCGGCTGGATGAGTACTCATCCATCATCTGGCCCGACGAGGTCCGCCGATTCCAGCGCAACACTCGCGGCTCGTTCGTCGGCATCGGCGTGCAGATCCACCTCGACGAGGCGCAGCGCCTCGCCGTCGTGACCCCGCTCGAGGGCACCCCCGCGCAACGGGCCGGCATCCGCGCGGGCGACGTCATCAGCAAGGTGGACGGCGTCTCGACCGTGGGGTTCTCGCTCGATCAGGCGGTGGACGTCATCACCGGTCCTCGCGGCACGAAGGTGACGCTCACCATCGAACGCGAGGCCGACGACCAGACGCAGGAGATCGAGTTCGTCATCACCCGCGACGTCATCGACGTGAAGAGCGTCAAGGGGTGGAAGCGGGGCGAGCGGGAGGACGACTGGGAGTGGTTCATCGACCGCGAGGCCGGGATCGGCTACGTTCGGCTCACGCAGTTCCAGGAGAACACGACGGCGGAACTCGAGCGTGCCATCGTGCGGATGCGCGCCGACGGACTGCGCGGCCTCATCCTTGATCTGCGATTCAACCCCGGCGGGCTTCTGAACGAGGCGGTGGGCGTCGCGAGCCAGTTCATCGAGACGGGGCGAGTCGTCACCACCGAGGCCGCCGACGGCTCGGTCGCCGGGGTCGAGACCGCGCTGGGCGGCGCGACGCTCTCGGACATCCCTGTTGTGGTGCTCATCAACGAAGGCTCGGCCTCGGCCAGCGAGATCGTCGCCGGCGCGATCCAGGACTACGCCCGCGCCGGCACGATCGACGCCATGGTGGTCGGTGAGCGCTCTTTCGGCAAGGGAAGCGTCCAGAACGTCTGGCCGCTGCCGGTTCAGGCGGACGCGATGCTCAAACTGACCACGCAGTACTACAAACTCCCGGCCGGTCGCCTTATCCACCGGCAGCGCCATCCCGGCGAGACGCGGTGGGGAATCGAACCGGACGTTACCGTGTCCATGCTCCCCTCACAGATCGAGGCCTCGCTCCTCCTCCGCCAGAAGGCCGACCTGCTGGTACTCGACGAGAACGGCGCGGCCAAGCGTGACGACGCCGAGCCGCCTCCGGACCCTGACGACCTCCTCGCTGAGGGCATCGACCTCCAGCTCAACACCGCACTGGTTCTCCTTCAGAGCCGCACCCTGGCGCCGACCTCCTCGCGGACCACGATGAAGCAGGTGGGCGAGCCGACCTCGGCCGTGCGCTGAGGCAACACCGCGGCACTTCCCCTCAACGGCACCCACCCGGCTGTTCGTTGTCGGGTCGGGTGAGCTTCCCTACACTTGGCCGGCGAGTTCCTCGCACCCCGAACCAGGACGGGCTACGATGTCCCAGACTTCTGAGAAAACCCCGCGCGCACACACGAAGGGCGGCCGTCCGTCGGATGCACTTCCCGACAAGACGGTGGTGAAGTGGCTGCACGACATGCAGTTGATCCGGGAGTTCGAGACCCGCACGATGCAGGCCTATCAGCAGGCCAGGATCGGCGGCTTCTGCCACATCTACTCGGGGCAGGAGGCCTGCGCCGTCGGAACGATCGCGGCTGTCGAGCGTGACGACCCCGTCATCCTGGCCTACCGCGACCACGGGCACGCCCTCGCACGCGGCATGGACCCGAAGGTCTGCATGGCGGAGATGTTCGGGAAGCAGGCGGGCTGCGCCAAGGGCAAGGGCGGCTCGATGCACATGTTCGACAAGCCGAACTGGCTGTTCGGCGGCCACGGCATCGTCGGCGCTCAGACGCCTCTGGGGGCGGGCCTCGCTTTCGCCGCACGCTACGAGTGGGAGGTGCTCGAGACGGGGAAGAAGAAGGTGTGCCTCTGCTACCTGGGTGACGGGGCGATCGACCAGGGGGCGTTCCACGAGGCGCTCAACCTCGCTTCGCTGTTCGGGCTGCCGGTCATTTACGTGATCGAGAACAACGGTTACTCGATGGGCACGGCCATTCACAGGCACACCGCCAATCACGACCGCCTCACCATGCGCGGCGAGTCGTACGGCATCAAGAGTGTGGAGATCGACGGGTTCGACGTGCTGAACGTCTACGACCGGTTCCAGCCGCTCGCCGACGAGTGCCGAGACCTTCAGCGTCCGGCGTTCGTGGACTTGAAGACCTACCGCTACATGGGCCACTCGATGTCGGACCCGCAGAAGTACCGGACGAAGGAGGAGGTGGACGAGTGGAAGGAGCGCGATTCGATCGCTGCGCTGGCCTCACACCTGATGCGGAGCAAGGACGACGGGGGGCGGGCGTGCCTGACCGAGGACGAGTGGAAGGAGATGCAGCGCTCGATCCGCGAGGTTGTGAAGGAGGCGGTGGAGTTCGCGGAGTCGGCGGCGGCGCCGGACATTGAGTCCGAACTCTACAGCGACGTGTTCATCAACCCCCTGCCGCAGTCCAGCCCGATCCGTGACTACGTCCACGGGGAGAAGAACCCGCTGCTGTAGCACATTTGATGCCGAGACTCACCACGAGGTTGCGATATGCCGGAGTGGCCGAACTGGTGGTCATGGGATCTGGAGTTCACGCCGCATGTACTCAAACGCATGATCGACCGCCAGTTCAGCGACACGGACTTGCGAGACATGATCGAGTCCACCACAGCCATCAGGATGGCCGAGGAATCAGGCCGATGGATTGCGGAGACAAAGTTCGAAGGCATGGACTGGAATGTCGTTCTGGAACCCATCGATGACGAGCGACTCCTCCTTGTGATCACTGCGTATCGGGTGGAGCACACCGACTGAGGGCCGACAATGAAGGCTAGATACCTTGAAATCACGTTCCGGAAAGGGAAACCGATCGCGGCGTACTTCTATCTCCCACGAATGGAGGGCGACCGCAGCGCCAGGACAACCTCGCTCGGTGATGGCCTCCTCGCGGACTTCAGCGCCGACGGACGGCCAATCGGCATCGAGATCACGTCTCCGTCCAGCACAACCGTTGAGACATTGAACCGGGCGCTCGCGGCCCTAAGCCAATCACCCGTCAGCGGTGCCGAGATCGCCCCACTGGCCGCCTGAACCGCCCTGGGCGGCGAGTCCCCGAGGGGTAGATGGGTTTCTTGAACGAAGGCCGAAGCGTCGGAACGCACCGCGAAGTAGATACCCACGTGAGCCTGATCCGATTGCCCGATGTACCCCACGGCCGTGAGGCCCTCAACGACCTGTTGATCCGCATCCGGAAGTGTGACTGGAAGCCCGTACCTTCGTGTGCTGTTCTCTTGACCTCGGAGCGTCCCGCATGACCACCGCCACCGCACCCCTTCCCCCCAGCGCACGCCTTGTCGAGCATCCCGCGCTGCCCGGCGGGTTCGCCGTGCCGGACTTTGACGCGGAACTCCCGGCGCGAGAGGGCGACCGCGTCATCCAGTTCCGCGAGGCCCTGCGCGAGGCCATGTCGGAAGAGATGCGCCGCGATCCTCGCGTCTTCCTCATGGGCGAGGAGGTCGCGGAGTACAACGGCGCGTACAAGGTTTCCCAGGGCATGCTGGACGAGTTCGGCCCGAAGCGCATCATCGACACGCCCATCTCCGAGAACGGGTTCGCGGGCCTGGGCATCGCCGCCGCCATGTACGGTCTGCGCCCCATTATCGAGTTCATGTCGTGGTCCTTCAGCCTTGTGGCCGCGGACCAGATTCTGAACAACGCCCCGAAGATGCTGTACATGTCCGGCGGCCAATGGGGCTGCCCGGTCGTGTTTCGGGGCAACAACGGGGCGGGAGGGCAGCTCGGCTCGACCCATTCCTGGTGCGTCGAGGGCCTGTATGCCAACGTGCCGGGGATGAAGATCGCTGTCCCCAGCAACCCGTACGATGCCAAGGGGATGCTCAAGACCGCGATCCTCGACCCCGATCCGGTCTTCTTCCTTGAGTCGGAGCGTATGCTCGGGGACAAGGCGCACGTGCCGGAGGAGGAGTACTACATCCCGTTCGGCCGCGCCCGACTGGCCCGCGAGGGCGACGCCTGCACGCTCGTCTCATTCGGGCGGCCGGTGAACTTCTGCCTTGAGGCCGCTGAGACGCTCGCCGCCGAGGGCGTCGAGTGCGACGTGCTCGACATGCGGACTGTCCGGCCGCTCGACCTTGAGTCCGTCGTCCGCAGCCTGCGCAGGACGAACCGGGTCGTCGTGGTGGACCAGTCGTGGCCCTTCGGCGGCGTGGCGAGCGAGGTCATCGCCCAGATCACGGAGAAGGCGTTCGACTGGCTCGATGCTCCCCCCGCCCGGGTGAACACCGACGACGTGCCGACGCCGTACGCGAAGAGCATGGAGGCGGCGTACCTGCCGAACGCGGAGAAGATTGCGGCGGCGGTAAAGAGGACACTGGCGTGACTCATAGAGCAGCAGAGCAGCAGAGCGGAGAAGCAGCAGAGGCGTGCCGGGGCGCACCTGTCGCCAGGCGGTCGCGGCTCGATCCCGCCCTCATCGCCCGTGTTGAGGCCTTCTCGCATCGCGTCGCGGACGTCGCCGCGGCCCTCGATCATGACAGGCGACCTCGCCGGATCATCGACCAGGTGCTCGCCTCCGGCACATCCGTCGCTGCGAACGTATTTGAAGCGGACGAAGCCCTCAGCCGTGCCGACTTCTGCAAGACCCTTGGCATCGCCGTGAAGGAACTAAGCGAAACCCGTTACTGGATCAGGTTCACTGGCGCACGCGGCTGGATTGTCCCTGAACGGCTGGTCGGACTGGAAGACGAGTCCACCCGGTTGGGGCGTATCCTTGGGGCGATGAGCGCCCGCGTGCGCCGCAAGGACCGCACCTGAACCGGATTCGGCTCCACCATCTGCTGCTCTGCTGCTTTGCTGATCTGCTGCTCTGAGGCCCCTCCCATGCCGATCGAGATCACCATGCCCCGTTTGTCGGACACGATGGAGCAGGGCACCGTTGTGAAGTGGTACGTGAAGGAGGGCGACGCGGTCTCCTCCGGTGACGTGATCGCGGACATCGAGACCGACAAGGCCACGATGGAACTGCAGTCCTTCGACGAGGGCACGATCGCAAGGCTCTCGGTGGACGAAGGCAAGGCCGTCGCCGTCGGGACGGTCATCGCCTTGCTGGCGGGCGAGGGCGAGGATGCCGCGGCCGTCAAGGGGGACGAGAGTACAACCTCGAGCGCGAACGCTCGATCCTCCAAGTCCGCCGGTGCCGACGGTGAGCCTCCGTCGAGTGAAGGGTCGAAACGGGCCACCGCGACCGCGACCTCGGCCCCCGACTCGTCCCGCACCGATCGCAACGGCACCCGCGTCTTCGCCTCTCCGCTCGCCCGGAAGATCGCCGAGGAGCGCGGGGTGGACCTCGCGTCGATCGAAGGCACGGGGCCATCCGGGCGCATCACGCGCAAGGACGTTGAGGCTGCCACCCCGGCGGCGGCTCCCCGCCGTCCTGCCGCGGATGCTCAGGCCGAGCGGATGGTCGCGGCGAGGGTGCCTTCGGCGCCGCTCCCGGAACTCGCCGCGGCCCGTCTCGAGGACCGCACCGTCACGCTCTCGAACATGCGGGCCACGATCGCCCGCCGGCTTGTCGAGAGCAAGACGACCGTCCCCCACTACCAGGTCACGGTGAGCGCGCGCATGGATGCGTTGCTGTCGCTGCGCGAGCAACTCAACGAGCAACTGGAGCCGCAGGGCGTGAAACTGAGCGTGAACGACTTCCTCGTCCGCGCCTGCGCCCTCGCGATGCACCAGCACCCGTTCGTGAACGCCTCGTGGGTCGAGGCGAAGGGGGGCGATGCACCCGCGATCCGTCTGCATGGGCGTGTGAACGTCGGGGTCGCGATCGCGCTGCCGGCCGAGAGGGGGGGCGGCCTCGTCGTCGGTGTCATCCGCGACGCCGACCGAGTGGGTCTGCGCCAGATTTCCGACGAGACCCGCCGCCTGGCCTCCAAGGCGCGCGAGAAGGGTCTGAGCGTCGAGGAGATGAGCGACTCGACGTTCACCATTTCGAATCTGGGCATGTTCGGTGTGGATCACTTCACGGCGATCATCAACCCACCGAACGCCGCCATCCTGGCCGTCGGACGCGCGATCGAACGCCCGGCCATCGAGCAGGACGATGACGGCGAGGCCCGCATCTCCGTGGTCCGTGAGATGGCCATGACGATGTCCAGCGACCATCGCATCATCGACGGCGCGATGGCGGCCCAGTATCTCGGCACGGTCAAGCAGATGCTCGAGCGCCCGGCCTCGCTGCTGGTCTGAAGGCCGCCCGGCTCACGGCGAAGACGATGCAGGCGCGGCCGCCGGGGCCTTCGCGGGAGCATCCGCGTCCACGCCCGCCGCCCAGCGGATGCCGCCGAGCAGGTGTTCGAGGAAGAGCGGCTCCTCGTAGGACTCGTTCGTGTGCCCGAGCGCGGTGTACCACGCTCGCCCGCCGCGGTACTCGTGGCACCACGCGATCGGGTGGTCGTCGCCCATGCCGCCGCCCTCGTAGGTCCGCTCATCGACGGACATGAGCACGTGGAGGCGCCCGCGCGGGCTGTCGCGGAAGGTGTACCACTCGTCCGTGCGCACCCAACGCTCCGGTAGCATCTTCGTCGAGGGGTGATCGCGATCATGCACGAGGATCGTCGCTTCCTGGATCGCCGGGTGGCCCTTGAAGTACGCCCCGACCAGCCCCGCGTACCAAGGCCAGTCGTACTCCGTGTCCGACGCCGAGTGCACGCCCACCCAGCCCCGACCCTTGGCGATGAACCGCTCGAACGCCGACTTCTGCTCCGCGTCGAGCACCGTGCCTGTGGTGTTCAGGAAGAGAACCACGGCATACCGGTCGAGGTTCTCGTCCGTGAACGCAGCGGGATCCTCGGTCGCGTCCACGGCGAACCCGTGCTTGTCGCCGAGTTTCGTCACCGACGCGATCCCCGCGGCGATCGACCCGTGGCGGAACCCGGCCGTGCGGCTGAAGAGCAGGACCCGAAACCCCTCTTCATTCGAGGCCGACCGTTCCGGGGATCCGAGGATCGACGCCCGGACAGCCGTCAGCGGAAGAACGGCCAGGAACAGGACGATCGGGAGCAGCGCGAGGCGTGACATGCGGGGGTCCTCCGGGCTGGCGTCATGATATCTGGCGCACGAGGGCTTGGGCTGAAGGGCCTGCGATAACTACAGGAAAGCATCGTGGCATCGCGTGATGCGACAACGTGGCCCTGTGCGAACCGCGGATATCACAGACCAATCGGCACTATGCTCCTGGCGTGCGTGTGCCTCACGTCCAGGCTGGTGTCTGGCCCGATCGAGCCGCCGACCGGTTCGCGTCGCTCGTGCGAACGGATCGGGCGGATGGGTGCCGCGTTGCGCTGCTGGGCATGCCGGACGATACGGGGGTGCGTCTGAATGGAGGTCGCGTCGGGGCGAAGGACGGGCCGACGGCGTTCCGAGCCGCGTTGGCGCGGCTGGGCACCGCAAGTCCCCATGGCTTTACGTGGCCGGGTGTGTTTGATGCCGGAGACGTGCGGCCGGCCGGTGACGACCTTGAAGAGACGCACCGGCGGGTGACGGTGGCCGCTGGTGTGTTGATCGATGCGGGGCTGCTTCCGGTCGGCATCGGCGGCGGCCACGACCTGACGTTCGCGTTCGTGCGGGCGGCGGCTGACCGACGACCGGGTTTGGCGGGCATTTCCTTCGATCCCCACCTCGACGTGCGCGCGCAGCCCGGCAGTGGAATGCCCATGCGGGCGTTGATCGAGCGATGCTCCGTCCGTCGCGTGGATCTGTTCGGCTATTCCCCAATCGTCAACAGCGCGGAGCATGCGCACTGGTTCGCCGAGCACGGTGGGCACACACGAGAACGGGCGGAGTTGCAATCCGTGCTGGCAGAGAGCGACGCGCCGGTGTTTGTCACGTTCGATCTGGACGTGATCGACATGGCGTATGCGCCGGGCGTGAGCGCGATGAACCCGGCCGGATGGTCGGCTGCCGAGGCTGCCGAGGCTGTGCGCGAGGTCGGCCGCTGCCCGCGCGTCGTGTGCTTTGATATCATGGAACTCAACCCCGCGACGGACGAGGGAGGACGAACCGCGAGGCTCGCGGCGTGGCTCCTTCTGGAGTTTCTGCGGGGCGTGGCGGAGCGGGAGCCGTGAGCCTGCTCATCCGCGATGCCCGAGTCGTGACGGTGGCGGGATCGCCCGGGTTGCGACGCGGCGTCGCGATGAGCGAGATCGGAATCATTGACCACGCCGACGTGCTGGTACGCGGGGACTCGATCGAGGCGGTGGTTCACGGCGGCGAAACCGAGCCTCCCGCCAACGCGACGACGATCGAGGCCTGCGGGCGGGTGCTGTTGCCTGGCTTCGTCGATTGCCACACTCATGCCTGCTGGGCGGGCGACAGGCTCGACGAGTGGGAGACGAAACTCCGCGGCGAGACATACCTGGACACGCTCAGGCGGGGCGGCGGCATCATGGCGACGGTGCGGGCCGTCAGAGCGGCGGGCGAGTCGGAACTCGCCGAGCACCTCGCTGAGCGGCTGAGCCGGGCGATGCGATCCGGCACGACCACGATCGAGGTCAAGAGTGGCTACGGCCTGACCACGGCGGACGAGTTGAAGATGCTGCGGGCCATCCGGCACGCCGGCGACTCGTGGGATGGCACGGTGGTTCCGACCGCCTGCATCGGCCACGCGATCGACCCGGACGTGCCCCGCGACGCCTTCATCCGCCGGACGATCGAGGAGACACTGCCGGCGGTCTCGGCGGAGTTTCCCGGCATCGCCATCGACGCCTACTGCGAGCGCGGGGCCTGGACCGTGGAGGAATGCGTGCGCCTGTTTGAGGCGGCGGCGCAGCGCGGGCACCCGTGCCGCGTCCACGCGGACCAGTTCTCGCGACTCGGCATGACAGCGGAGTCGGCGGCGCGCGGGTTCGTGAGCGTGGATCATCTCGAGGCGAGCGACCCGGGCGAAGTCGGGGCGGTTGCCACGTCGCAGACGGCGGCCGTGCTGCTTCCCTGCTCGGGGTTCCACCTCGACGGCCGATACGCGAACGGGCGTCAAATCATCGACGCCGGCGGCGCGGTCGCACTTGCGACGAACTGGAACCCCGGCAGCGCGCCCTGCGGCTCCGTGCCGATGGCGATCGCCCTCGGGGTGCGGATGTGCGGACTGAACGTCGCCGAAGCGGTCTGCGCCGCGACCGTGAACGGCGCGGGCGTCCTCGGATTGCGCGATCGAGGCGTCATCGCGCCGGGGATGCGGGCGGACCTCGTGCTGCTGAGGCACACGGATGTACGGATGCTCGCGTGGGAGTTCGGCATGGATGCCATAGACCGCGTGATCAGCGGGGGACACGTGGTTTCGACGTGACCCTCTCGGCGCTGCACTCATCTGGGCGCGAGGATCGAGATGGCCTTCGGTTCGACCGAGCATCGCCACACGACCTCACCGGACGTCTGCGAAGGGATGCCGGCGGGGCCGGTCTCGCCGTCGATCTGGCATGGAGCGCCGGGGTCGTCGGTGGTCACTTCAACGACTCGCCCGCGCGCAAGCCGGCAGGACGGCAGTTTGAACTGAGCGCGGCATCGGGCGGCGAGCAACCAGGCGAGAGCGGCGACGGCTGTCGTCGTGGGGAAGCAGACGGCGTCGAGCACGCCGTCGGCGACGTAGGCCGCTGGGCAGGGATCGATCCGCAGTCCGTAGTGACGACTGTTGGCGATGACGACGAACCCTCGGCGTGCCTGGACGATGGGCCTTCCATCGACTGTTACGGTGAGCCGTGGCAGGTGCGGGCGGATCAACTCGGCCAGCACGGGGCGGACGTATGCGGCGTGCCCGACGGCTCGCGTGCGCAGGGCGTCGAGGCGGTGGATGACACCGGCATCGGGGCCGATGGAAGCCATGAGGGCGAAAGGTCGGCCGTTGCACCGGGCGAGGTCCATGCGGGCGAGGCGGCGGCGTTCAATCGCGGCAAGCAGGTGAGGAATGCGGGCACTCATGCCGAACTCGCGTGCGAACAGATTCTCGTTGCCGGTCGGCAGGTGGTAGAACGGGGCGTCGTGAGCCGCCAGGGTGTCGAGGAGGTGATTGACGGTCCCGTCACCGCCGACAACCACGGCGAGAGAGCAGGCGCGGATCGCACTCGCGGCATCGTGACCATCGCTCATCGGCCCGACCGGCACGAGGAGGACTTCGTGGCCGGCGCGGCTCAGGGCATCGGCAGCGGACGCGCCGAGGCGACCCGCGCGACCCCTGCCCGAACACGCGTTGACGAGAACTGCGACTCTCACGCGGGAATGAGCGTAGCGGGCCGGGACAAGCCGCTACCATTGCGGCCATGCCACGGGCGACCATCGTCACCGAGCACGACGCCGAACTCGCCCTTGCGGCGGCGCAGTGCGTCGTGGAGGCGCACCGCCGGCTGGCCGAGTTCCTGCGCCGGGGGCAGACGCTCGCGGAGATCGACCGCTTCGTCGCCCGCACGCTGGAGGATCTGCGTTGCCGGTCGTGCTTCCTGCACTACAAGGTGCCGAAGACGCCGCCCTTCCCGTCGCACGCCTGCCTGAGCGTGAACGATTGCATCGTCCACGGCACCGCCGGCTACCTCACACGCCCCCTGACAGACGGCGATCTGCTCAAGGTCGACGTCGGCGTCGTCCACCGCGGGTGGATCGGAGATGCCGCGTGGACGTACTCGTTCGGGCCGCCCACGGACGAGGTTCGGCGGCTCATGGCGTGCGGCAAGGAGTCGATCCGGCGGGGCGTGGCTGAACTTCGGCCCGGCAACACGTACCTTGCCTGGGCACGAACCGTGCAGGAGTATGTCGAAGGCGAGTGCGGCTTTCACCTGGTCCGCGGCCTGGGAGGGCACGGGTACGGGCGTCGGTTGCACGAGCCGCCGTTTGTGTCCAACGTCGTTCCCGGCTCGCCCTTCGAGTGGCCGGACGGCGGCGAGCCGTGCCGGGCGGGAACGCTCGTCGCGGTCGAGCCGATGATCGCAGTCGGGACCGGCCGCACCAGGCAGGCGAGGCACGAGTGGCCGATTTTCACCGAGGACGGCTCGATGAGCGTGCACTACGAGCACGATGTCCTCATCAGCGAGTCAGGCCCGCGCGTCCTCACCGAGGGGCTTGAGTCGCTGCCCGACGTCGTCGGCTGATCGCACGAGAAAGGGGCCGGCCCCTTCGGACCGGCCCCTGTGGATTGCCAGCGGGATTCCGTGTCAGTTATCGATGGCCGCGGACCAGGGCGACCAGGTGCTGTTGCGCCCGTCGCAGAGGGTGCGGACGCGGTAGCGGTAGCGCCCCGAGGGCGGGCTGTCGGAGGTGCCGGTGACGTTTGCGCCGACGGTTCCGATCACGGTCGTATTGGTCCAGGTGTTGCCGACGCGCTGCTGGCGCTGAATCTCGAAGCCAGATTCAATGCCGGAGGGGTCGTTCCAAGCGATGAAGATTGTGCCGCCCGTCGCGGAGCCTGTCGGCTTGGCGGGCGTCGCGGCCCGGAGAACGATCCATGCCGACCAGGATGAATCGCCGCCGGTCCCGTTGGCGCGCACCCTGTAGCGCCATCCGCCCTGTCCGACGTTGTCGCTGAACGTGGTCACGTTCGCGCCGACCGAGCCGACGATCGTGCCGTTCTTCCACTGGCCGGACACCTTCTCCTGTCGCTGGACCTGGAACCCGGTCTCGTTGTTGGAGTTGTCGGTCCAGACGACGACGGCCTGACCCGGCGCGCCTTCTTCGCCAGAGACGATGGTGGGAACGACCGGGATGCTCGCTTGAACGATCGAGATGCTGAAGAAGTCATCATCGCTGAGACCGCCCGAATCGGTCACGGTCGGCGTCATGTAGTGCACGCCGAGCGAGAGCGAAGACGTCGTCACGTTGGCGCCGACGCCGATGACACCGTCCACGTGCGACACCCAGACGATCTGGCTGGAGATGTCGCCGTCCTCGGGGTCGATCGCGGTGCCCGAGAACGTGACGGGCGAGCCTTGCAGGAACTGCGAACCATTCGAGGGAGAGAGGACGGTGAGCACGGGGGGCTGGTTGGGGGTGTAGCCGATCGCGGCGGCCGCGTTGACCACGCCGCCGGTGACCGTGTTGTTCTGGAGCGCGGTGATCGGGCGCGTCGTGCTCATCACCTGCTGGTAGATCGAGGACCACGGCGAGTTGGGGTTCTTGCCGTAGACGAGCGCCACGACGCCCGCAGCGTGCGGCGAAGCCATCGACGTGCCGTCCATGTACGCATACCCGCTGGTGCCGTAGGTGCTGTAGATGTTCGCGCCCGGCGCTCCCATGTCGACGGACGTCTTGCCGTAGTTCGACCAGCTCGGCTTTGTGTCATTGCTGGTCGTCGCCGCGACGGCGAGCAGATTGGTGTTCGTGTACGAGGCCGGGTAGAAGGGGCTGGAGTCGTTGTTCGAGCCGTTGTTGCCCGCGGCGCAGACGTAGATGTGCCCGACGGCCTTGGAGTTCTCGATGGCGTTGAAGAGAGAGGATGAGTAGCCGCCGCCGCCCCACGAGTTGTTGGAGACCTTGACCTGCTTGTTGACGGCGTACTGGAGACTGTTGATGGCGCCGGAGATGGTTCCTCCGCCGGAACCGAGGAATCGGAGGGCCATGAGTTTGCACTGCCAGTTGACGCCGACGACGCCCGTGCCGTTGTTGCCGACCGCGCCGACGGTGCCGGCGACGTGCGTGCCGTGGCCGGTGTCGTATGGGTTGTTGTCGTTGCTGTAGAAGTCGTAGCCGTAGATGTCGTCGATGTACCCGTTCCCGTCGTCGTCGATGCCGTTGTTGGGGATTTCGCCGGGATTCACCCAGCGATTGGCCGCCAGGTCAGGGTGGTTGTAGTTCATCCCCGTGTCGATGATGGCCACGACGAAGTTCGGGTTGCCCTTGTAGACGTCCCAGGCCTCGGGGCCGTCAATGTCGGCGTCGACCTTGCCGTTGACCCCGTTGACGTTCTGGCCCGTGTTGTGCATGCCCCACAGGCGGGAGAAGTGCGTGTCGTTCGGGATGACGCAGGTGCGAACGATGTAGTCCGGCTCGGCGTAGACCACCGCGGCCGAAAGCGCGGGACTCGAGAGCGTCGCGATCGCATTGTTCACGCTCACGCCGCCGCCAAGACTCAGGTGCACGAGGTCCGGAACCAGCGTGAACCGGTCCAGCACCCGCCCGCCGACGATCGCAGCGACGGCCTCCGCCGGCGTCCCCGGCGTGAGTTGCACGAGAATCGTGAACGGGTCGTAATCGAGACGAATCGTCGGATCTTCGAGCAGCGAGTGCAGCGCCGCCCGGGGGTTCTCGGGCGCCACGCCCGCCATGTGCAGCGACAGCGCGTCATCCGACGCGGAGGACGCTCCGGCGAACGCCATGAGCGCGCCAAGACAGAGTGCGATCCGATCGCGTGCCCACTTCATGCCTCGTTCCTTTCTTCGCATGTGCCCGTCCGGGCGGGACTTCCGCCCGGCGTTCTCTCCGACGGCCCATCCGGCAACGCCAAAGCGCGAACCGCGCCTCTTGAGCATGGCGGCACCGGCACCGAAACCCCCAAGAGTATCCGCAAATGCCCCCTTTCCGGGGCCACATTTTTTTGAAAGTACTTCAAAGGGCATCCCCCGTCAAGAGTCGAGGGGATCGGTCCTCGGTCGACCGAGGCTCCTGCGAGGCACTACGCTCTGCGGCCATGAACCGAGTCGATCGTGCTTTTGAGGAGGCTCGCAGGTCTCAGCGGCGCCTGCTGATGCCCTTCATCTGCGGTGGATTCCCCAGGCCCGGACTGACGGGGCCGCTCTTGGCGGCCTTGGAACGGGGAGGCGCGTCCATCGTCGAAGTCGGCATCCCGTTTTCCGATCCAATCGCGGACGGACCCGTCATCGCCGGTGCGATGCACAGGGCGATCGAGGCAGGTACAACGCCCGAGAGCATCTTCGAAGAGGTCGGTGCTGTTAGGGACACGATCGGGATCGGCATGGTGGCCATGGTCAGTGTGACGATCGTCCATCGCCTCGGAGGTCGAGAGGGCTTCATCGAACGGGCCTCGGAAGTCGGGTTCGACGGCCTGATCATCCCCGATTTGCCGTTGGAGGACAGTGGAGCGTACCGAGAGCGCTGCTCGGAGATCGGCATGACGTTCTCCCACCTCGTGGCTCCGACAACCCCCCGTGACCGCGCCACGTCTCTCGCGAAAGGCTCCACGGGGTTCGTGTACCTGCTTGCACGCACCGGGATTACGGGTGAAAGGACGGACGCCCCGGACGTGGCGGAGCGCGTCGCCGGCCTCCGTCGATCGACCGACCTTCCGATCGCGTGCGGCTTCGGCGTCTCAACCCCTGAGCACGTACGGGCGGTGGTTGCTCACGCCGACGCAGCCATTGTGGGGAGCGCGGTGGTTCGGCGGCTCGATCGGGCGATCGAGTCGGGCGGAGATCCGGTTGAAGCGGCTGAGGCCTTCACCCGCGAACTGGCGACGGGGCTTGCCGGCCCGCCGGGTTGAGGCTCGGGAGGGTGGCAGCACAAAATATTGTGGGGGATCGCCGCGCGGCCTTGCGAACTCCGCCGGGGATGCAACAATCTCGGCGTCGGGTCCGGCGCGGGTCCGACTCCGCACGGCGGCACGTCGGAGACTCGCCGCCCAGGGTTGCGAGGAGCAGGCAAGCATGGTCCGGCGAGAGCTGAACGGCAATGGTGCGCGCACCGCGTACGTCGGCACGACGGAGCGCAACGGCACGGAGGACACCGCCATGACACGGTGGGAGGACGTGGAAGCGACCTTCTCGTGCGACGTGTTCACCGAGCGCGTGATGCAGCAGCGCCTGCCGAAGGACGTGTTCCGGCGCCTGCTTCGCACCATTCACCACGGCGACCCGCTCGAGATCGAGGTCGCGGACGTGATCGCCGCCGCCATGAAGGACTGGGCGGTCGAGAACGGCGCGACGCACTACACGCACTGGTTCCAGCCCCTCACCGGCCTGACCGCCGAGAAGCACGACACGTTCCTGACGCCTGACGGGCACGGCGGGGTGATCAGCGAGTTCACGGGGTCGATGCTGGTGCAGGGCGAGCCGGACGCTTCGAGTTTCCCGTCCGGTGGGCTGCGGGCGACGTTCGAGGCGCGTGGATACACGGCGTGGGACGCGACCAGCCCGGTGTTCCTGATGCGCGGTCCGAACTACGCCACACTGTGCATCCCGACGGCGTTCGTGTCGTGGAACGGCGAGGCGCTGGACAAGAAGACCCCGCTGCTGCGGTCGATGGACGCGCTGTCCGCCGCCGCGCTGCGGGTGCTGCGCATCTTCGGGAGCGACACGGGCGTGCGCCGGGTGTACGCGACGGTCGGCGCGGAGCAGGAGTACTTCCTGATCGACCAGTCGCTGTTCTACTCGCGTCCCGACCTCTCGACGTGCGACCGGACGCTGTTCGGCGCCCGTCCGCCGAAAGGGCAGCAGTTGGAGGACCACTACTTCGGCTCGATCCCGCCGCGGGTGCTGGCGTTCATGGCCGAGTGCGAGCGTGAGTTGTACCGGCTGGGCGTGCCGGTCAAGACGAGGCACAACGAGGTCGCGCCCGGGCAGTTCGAACTGGCCGCGCACTACGAGACGGCGAACGTGGCGTGCGACCACCAGATGATCGTGATGGAGACGCTCAAGCGCGTCGCGCCCCGCTACGGCCTGCGCTGCGTCCTCTCGGAGAAGCCCTTCGCGGGCATCAACGGCTCTGGCAAGCACCTGAACTGGTCGATGGCGACCGACACGGGCGAGAACCTGCTCGACCCGCAGGACGACACGCACTCGAACATGGAGTTCCTGACGTTCCTGTGCGCCGTGATACGTGCCGTGGACCTGAACGCGGACCTGCTGCGGGCTTCGGTGGCGAGCGCGGGGAACGACCACCGCCTGGGCGCCAACGAGGCGCCGCCCGCGATCATCTCGATCTTTCTGGGCGACATGCTGACGGACATCATCGAGCAGTTGGCCGCGGGCGCGCCAAAGAAGACCATGCGCGGCGGGAAACTCGACCTCGGGGCGGCGACGCTGCCGCAGATCCCCCGGCACACGGGGGACCGGAACCGGACCTCGCCGTTCGCGTTCACGGGCAACAAGTTTGAGTTTCGAGCGGTGGGCTCGTCGGCGAGCGTCGCCTGGCCGACGACGGTGCTGAACACGATCGTCACCGATTCCCTGCATCACCTGGCGGACGAACTCGAGAAGGCCGCCGGCGCGAACCCGACCCCTCAGAAACTGGAAACCTCGGTATGGAAGGTGCTGCAGGGCGTGGTCAAGGAGCACCGCCGCGTGATCTTCAACGGCGACGGGTACGACGCCGCGTGGCACGCGGAGGCCGAGAAGCGCGGCTTGCCGAACCTGCGGGACACGGTGGATGCGCTGCCGGTGCTGAAGTCGAAGAAGGCGACGGACCTTTTCAAGCGGCACAAGGTGCTGAGCAAGCCGGAACTGGAGAGCCGGGCGTACATCTTTGTGGAGAAGTACATCAAGCAGGTGACGATCGAGGCCGAGACGATCGCGTCGATGGCACGCACGATCATCCTGCCCGCGGCCCTGCGCCAGCAGGCTGAGATCGCCGAGACGATCGCGGCGACCGAGGCGGCAGACGTGGATGCCGGCGACGCTCGGGCCGCGCTGGAGGAGTTCGTTGATCTGGTGACGCGTTTCCGAGCGGCGCTCGGTCGCGTCGAGGCTGCGCTCCGGCACGAGTCGTCAAACCCGGACAAGCACGCGGAGCACGTCAAGCGTGCGGTTCGGCCGGCGATGGCTGACTTGCGTGAGTTGGGCGACGAACTGGAGATGCACGTTGCGGACGATCTTTGGACTCTCCCCAAGTACCGGGAGATGCTGGCGATCCGATGAGACGCATGACAGACGATGTCCCAGCCACTCGTCCGCTCCGGCCGCTCCGTCCGCGGGAGGGCGCGAAACGGGTCTCCGGCTTCCGGTATGATGCCCCGAAGGCCCTGTAGCTCAGCGGTCAGAGCAGGCGACTCATAATCGCTCGGTCCCCGGTTCGAATCCGGGCGGGGCCACGTGGTCGTTGGAAGGGGCTTGTGCGGTGGGGTGGGAATGCTATACTGGCGAGGTCCGGATTTCGGGGCCGGGCGAGGAGTGGCCCGATCGGGCTGGGCGTTCGTGATGCATCCCAGAGGCCATCGCGTGGGCGGGCGTCGCGTCGGCGCGGGCGTTGCCCTGCGCACACCGCGTGCCTTCACGCTGCTGGAACTCCTCGTCAGCATTGCGATCGTGGCGGTGCTGCTCGGGCTGGTCGTTCCCGGGCTGGCGATGTCGATGAAGTCTGCGCGAGGGTTTCGGTGCCAGATGTCGCTGCGCAGCGTCGCGTTCGACTTTGCTGTCTTCGCCGACGACACACTGCACGGCGACCGCGGCGACGACGCGGCGTGGGGCAACCGCTTCCGGCTGAGCACGTTCCAGGAAAGCCAGTACGGCATCGACGAGTTCTGGCGCTGGGATGGCGAAGATTCCCACACGGTGCCCGACGAATCTCGCTACGACCCGATGCGTTGCTCGGAGGTCAAGGGGCCGCTGACGCTCCGCAGGGACCTGCCCTGCGGCAAGCCCGGTGCGATCTCTCCTCCCGAGAACGTGTCGTTCGGCTTCAACGCGCGGTTGCACCGGGCAGAAGTCGTGAGCGGCGACGGCAAGGTGAAAGCGGTGTACGTGATGCTGACGCAGGACATCCTTTCGCAGACCGACGTGCCGCTGGCGTGGGACGTGGACGGCGCGCTCGCGGCACAGAAAGGGGTCGAGCCGGTGTATTCCGCGCCATCGCTCGACAGCCAAGGCCCGTACGCCGGCGACGCGTACTGGTTCCCCGGCCTTCGGCACAACGGATCGGCCAACTTCGCGTTCATGGACGGGAGGGTGGAGTCGTCGCGAGTTCCGCTGGACGAGGACGGCTGGCGCTGGGGCTACCAGCCTGTCCGCTAGCCGCGCCCAGCCATGACGCTGCAACGAAAGTTCGCGGTGCTGCTCGTGCTGCTGGGGCTGACGGTGGCGGCGAATCTCGGCGCGGCGGTCTGGGTCGTGAACATGCTCGACCGCGAGCAGCGTGAGCCGATCGAGGGGCTGACGCGCGTGCTGAGCGGAATGAGCCGCCTGAAGCGATCCCTCTGGGATCAGGCCGAGATGCTCGACCTGCCGGTGCTGGAAGGGCGCGAGTCGGAGGACGAGAACGCCGCCCCGGACCCCAACGGCACACTGCAACGCTTCGAGGCGTCCATTGACCGCGTGCAGCGCGAGATCGACCTTCTTGAATCCGGCGGTTCGTACGTGGTGCGCTCGGGCATCAGCACCACGAGGAACCTGCGAGCGCGGATCGAACTGACCGCCGACGAGGTTGCCAAGTGGCTCGGACAACGCGACGACGACGCGAGAGGGCGAGCCAGAAGGAACCTGTACGAACTGCACGAGTTGATCGAACGCATCGAGGGCAGGTTGCTCGCGGATGCGCGGATTGCGGCCGAGTACGGGGCGGACCTGCGGCGAAGGCTGTCGTTCGTGCTCGGGGCTTCGCTCGTTGTGGTTGTCCTCTCCGCGTGGCTTGCGGTGGTGCTCTTCCGGCGATGGGTGCTGCGGCCGGTCGGGCTGCTGCGCGTCGCAGCGGACGAGATCGCGCGCGGGAACTTCGAGCATCGCGTGCCCGAACTGGCCCGCGATGAACTTGGCCTGTTGAGCCGCGAGGTCAACGACATGGCGCAGACGATCTCCCGAATGCAGTCTGAACGGATCGAGCGGGAGCGGCTGGCGGCCGTGGGCGAGATGGCGCAGAGCGTGGCGCACAACATCCGCAACCCGCTGGGCGGCATCCGCGCTCTCGCCGAACTCTCCGCCGACGAACTGCCGCCCGACTCTCCCATCCGTGAGAATCAGGCGAGGATCGTCCGTACCGTGGATCGCTTCACCGCCTGGCTGAACGGGCTTCTTCACGCGACGACGCCCCTCGAACTGCACCCCGTTGAAGGCGAGGTCGCGGCATGGCTGGAAGGCATCGTGGAGACGCATCGCGCTTCGGCCCAGTCGCGCGGCGTCCGCCTGGAACTCGACGCGGGCGCGGCCCCGGGAGGCGCGGTCTTTGATCGCCGGCACTTGGAACAGGCCGTGGTCGCTCTGCTGACCAACGCGATCGAGGCCTCGAGGGCCGGCGGGCGGGTGCAGGTCCGGGCGTTCTCGGACGACTCGTGGTGGGGCGTTGTGGTGGAGGACG
Organism: Phycisphaerales bacterium; assembly: GCA_035443945.1. Lineage (GTDB taxonomy): Bacteria > Planctomycetota > Phycisphaerae > Phycisphaerales > UBA1924 > CAADGN01. The sequence goes on from DAOMNQ010000004.1 coordinate 25,073, forward strand.
AGGGGGGTGGAGTGCCGGAAGAGTTGCGAGAGCGAGTATTCGCCCCATACTTCACCACGAAGCCCGAAGGCTCTGGCATAGGTCTTGCCAGTGTGAGGCGTGTCGTTGGACAGCACGGCGGGCGCGTCTGGGTCGAAAACCGCTCCGACGGGTCGGGCGCGGCGGGCTGGACCGGGCCGGGGGCCGTGTTCACGCTCAGGCTGCCGCTGGGAGTGGCGGCAGGTACGGCCAGTGGTGGCCAGACAGGACCACGCCATGGCGAGAGTGCTGATCATTGAGGACGAGGAGAACCTGAGGTTTTCGATGCGCCGTGCGCTCGAGCGGGCCGGGCACCAGGTCGAGGAATCGGCCACCGCGTCGGAAGGCCTGTCCGCCGCGGAGGAGGGCGTGTTCGACGCTCTCATCACGGATGTGAACCTCGGAGCCGGGTCGGATGGGCTGTCGGTCGTCCAGCAGGTCCGTGAGCGTGGGTTCGAGGGCGCGATCGTTGTTGTGACCGGGTACGGCAGTGTCGAGGGCGCGGTGTCCGCGATGAAACAGGGTGCGGACGACTACCTGCTCAAGCCCGTGAGCCTGGAGGAACTGGGCCTGCTTCTGGAGCGCCTGCTTGAGGAGCGTCGGGCACGGACCCGTCTCCGGCTCTACCAGCGGCTGGAGTCCGCCCGCGATTCGCAGCGAGAACTGCTCGGCGAAAGCCCCGCGTGGCGCGAGACGGTGAGGCTTGCCGAGAGGCTCGCGAAGTTGCCGCTTCCGAAGGCCGAGGGCGTGTCGTTGCCGACGGTGCTTCTGCTCGGCGAGACGGGGACGGGCAAGGGCCTGCTCGCGCGGCACGTGCACCGCTCGTCGGAGTCGCCGGATGCGCCGTTTGTCCACGTCAACTGCACTGCGCTGCCTGCCAACCTCGTGGAGTCGGAGTTGTTCGGGCACGAGCGCGGGGCGTTCAACGATGCCAAGACGGCCCGCGAGGGCCTCTTCGAAATGGCCGACGGCGGCACGATCTTCCTCGACGAGATCGGCGACATGCCGGCGGACTTGCAGGCGAAACTGCTGACGGTGCTGGAGGAGGGGGCGTTCCGACGGGTCGGCGGGTCGAAGCCGCGCCGGGTGAAGGCCCGTGTGATCGCGGCGACGAACCTCAATCTCGCCGAGCGCGTGGAGCGTGGCGAGTTCCGACGGGACCTGTTCTACCGGCTCAACGCCTTTACCGTGACGATTCCCGCGCTGCGTGATCGCAACGATGACGCGGTGCTGATCGGGCGCGAGATGGCGGCGCGGTTCGGGAAGCAGTTCGGTCGCGTAGGACTGCGGCTCTCTCCGGAGGCCGAGGCCGCGGTGCGCGGGCATGGCTGGCCCGGGAACGTGAGGGAACTGATCAACGCCCTGCAGCGGGCAGCGCTGCTGTGCGACGGAGAGGAGATCGGCCCGGGCGTACTCGGCCTTGCGGGTGTGCGCACCGGCCCGATCAAGGCGAGGCCCATCCCCTCGCAGGCGCCGGCTCCGAAGCCCGATGGACTGGTCTTTGACTTCGATCAGGGCGTCCACACGGCCGAAGAAGTCGAAAAGCAACTCATCATTCAGGCGCTGGCGCGCACGCGGGGCAACGTCTCGCGTGCGGCGAGACTCATCTCCATGCAGCGGAGCAGCCTGCGCTACCGGATCGAACGCTACAACCTCCACGAGTTCGTGCAGGAGTTGACGCGATGAGGCGCTGCACCTGGAGTACGTGCCTGCTGGCCGTCGTGAGCGGGCTTCCCGCCGTCGCATTCGCGCTCAGCGGAGACTGCGTCTCCTGGGTCGACCCGCGCGGCGACGCCGTGATCCGCCGCACCGATCCCGGCAATGACGGCCCGATCATGCCCGGCGCGACCCTGCCCGACGTGGTCCGGGTCAGTCTCTGCGCCTGGCAGCCCACCGACCCGGTCGCCGATCCGTACACCGGCACGTCGATCGATCCGGACGACGCGCACTTGTTCAGGCTCGACGTGGTCTTCGCGGGCGTCGTAAATCCGCCCGGACCGCTGGGGTTTTACGGGCAGCCCTACGACCCCTTCCGGCACGGCCCCAGCCCCGTCATCGGCTACCTCGACATCGACGTGGACTCAAAGAACACGGGGGGCGAACTCGGCTCCGCAGCCCGATCGCGGTACCTCGCGAACGTCGCTCGATTCGGGAGGCTCCCCTACGGCTCGATCTCCGAGCGAGTCGCCACGTCCGCGTTCGACTACGACTGGAACTTCGGCACGCCGCCGCAGTACGAACGGACGGGCGCGGACTTCGCGCTGGTCTTCTGCGGGTGCTGGGGACTCACGGTCGTCAGCGAAGGGGGCAACGGGAACGGCGTGTTCGACGAGGGTGAGACGTGGATCGTGCGAGGCAGGCTGTTTCAGCGCACCAACGGCTACCAGGAGGCGAGTTCCGCGTGGGGCGGGAGCGGGTTCGGAACCTACGACCCGCACGTCAACGTGAGGTTTTCGCACGACATAGACACCAATGAAACGGCCGTCACGCTGGTCTTTGCGCTCGACATGACCGGCGCAGCCATGCTCGCGGGGCAGCCGGAGCAGCCGATCAACTACAACGTCGGCGACCACGCCAGCATCGTCGAGGCGCTGTCCGACGTCATCGACGGCGCGGACGCCGGCGGCTTGAGCGAGCCTGCCTGGGAACTCATCAAGGGCTGGAGAGGGCGCAACCCGTTCGACTACCTCGACCCGACCGACTGGGAAGTGACGGCGCTCTTCGGGATGCCCTACGCGGAGCAGCAGCCGGACGCGATCTTCGTGTGGACCGACTCGGGCATGGGAGAGTGCCACGGCGACCTGAACGCGAACGGGTACGCGACCGCGGCGGACAAGGGACTGTTGCGCCAAGCGGTCTACGACCTTGACGGGGGCGAGCAGGATGCCGACGGCGCCATCAACGGGCGGGTTGTGGTCGTGGATCCTGGCCCGAACTTCAGCCTGTTCGATCTCAACGGCGACACCGTCGTCAACCTCGACGATTTCCGGGTGTACGGCAAGCCCGCCGACTTCGACGGCAACGGCGCCGTCAACACCCTGGACTTCATCGCGTTCCTCAACGCGTGGGTCGCGGGCGATCCCGCGGCGGACTTCGACCTCAATCAGGTCGTGAACACGCTGGACTTCATCGCGTTCCTGAACGAGTGGGTCCAGGGCTGACCGAACGCGCCGCACTGGCCGCGACGGTCGCCAGACCTGGCCAATCCGCATCAACGCGCCTGTGAAGCCCGCCCGCGTGCATGGAAAGCGGCATTCAACGGCTGGCACGCGCGCTGCATAGCGAGTCGGTGGCGGCATCGTGGCCGCGACTCATACACCGAATGGCAGGAGGTTCCAGATGAATGCTCGAAGGTCCGCGCTCGGCGCGGCGGTTGTCGGTGCGCTCGTGCAGGGCGCGATGGCCCAGTTCAGTTTCAACGCCGGTGTCGGCTACCCGGCCCCCGATCGCCCCGACGGCGTGGCCGCGGCCGACTTCAACGGCGACGGGTTTGCCGATCTCGCCGTCGCCACCGAGAACCCGAACAAGGTGTCGTTTCTCTTCAACAACGGCAACGGCACGTTCGCCGCTCCGGTCAACGTGCTCACCGGCGGGGGCACCGGGCCCGGCTTCGTGGCGGCGGGTGACATCGACGGCGACGGCGACCTCGACGTGGTGGTTGCCCTCAAGAACATCGGTGTCGTCCGCGTCTACGTCAACAACGCGGGCGCGTTCGCTGCCGGCAGCAGCACGACAGTGGGCGACGAGCCTCGATGGATCGCCACCGGCGACCTCGACGGCGACGGCGACCTCGACATGGTGGTCGTCAACCGGGGCTCCAACTCTGTGAGCGTGCTGCTCAACGACGGGACAGGCTCCTTCACCACGTCAACCGTGGCGGTCGGCGCGGACCCGCGATCCGCCGCCATCGGGGACTTCGACCGCGACGGACACCCGGACATCGCCGTCACGAACCACGACGACCGCACCATCAGCATCCTCGCGAACAACGGCGCCGGCGGCTTCACACTCGCGGCCACGCTCTCCGTCGGCGCGCAACTCCGTCCCGACGGCCTCCTCGCGACCGACCTCACGGGCGATGGCCACGCCGATCTCGCCGCCGCGACCTCGGGCAACGGCCTGAACTTCGCCAGCGTGTTCGTCAACACAGCCGGCGGCCTGACCGGCCCGACCAACTACGCCGTGGGCGGGGCCAACCCCATCTCCATCGCCGCGGGCGATTTCGACGGCGACGGCGACGCCGACCTGGTGACCGTCAACCAGGACTCCGCCAATGTTTCACTGCTCGCCAACAACGGCGCGGGCTCGTTCGGCGCGTTGATGCAACTCGCCGTCGGCGCGACGCCCCAGCACGTCGCCGTGCGAGACCTCACCGGCAACGGCACGCCGGACATCGCCGTCTCCAACCGTGACAGCAACTCCGTCACTGTCCTGCTGAACGCGGCTGCTCCGCCCTGTCCCGCGGACTTCAACGGCGACACGGTGGTCAACTCGCTGGACGTGCTCGCCTTCCTGAACGCCTACACGAGCGGCGACCCGTCGGCCGACATCAATGGCGACACGATCATCAACTCCCTCGACGTGCTCGCGTTCCTGAACCTGTACACCGCCGGCTGCGTGTGATCGCAACGCCGGACGCACCCTCCCCCGGCAGGTCGAAAGGCCGGCCGGGGCGTTTCCCGTCACTCTCGGCCGGTCGCTCGCTCCCCCGGCGGGCGGCCGGCATTCCCCGCCGGATCATCCTCCGCCAGACCGTCGGGACCGCCGCGCCTGCACGCCAGGGTCGGCGTTCACGATCCGCTCGACGACTTCGGGCGTCAACGGGTCTCCCGTGTCGAGCGGGTAGCCCTGCCAACGCACAACCCCGTCGCTGCTGATGACCAGCACGTGCGGGATGCCCTCGACGCCGATCGCCTTCGACATCCGCTTCTGCGTGTCGATCGCCTGCGGGTAGTACATGTCGTTGGCGGCCATGAACTCGCGGACCTTCTCCGCAGGCTCGTCGCTGACGCCGATAACGACCACGTCGTGACGGAACTTCGCCTGAATCTCGTTCAGTTCGGGGATCGCCTTCCTGCACGGGCCGCACCACGTCGCCCAGAAGTCGATGATGACCACCTTCTCCTTGGTGTCGGGCTGGTTGGTCAGCCACTCCTCGACGACGAAGTCCGGCGCGGGCTTTCCACGGAAGTCCTGGCCGTACAACTTCTTCTCGACGGGCGCGGGCCAGCCGCCTTCGAGCGTCCGCGCCCCGGGCGCGTCGTACGGCTCGGAGAGCAGTGCGTTGACAATCTCCTCCAGTTTATTCCGGTCCGCGCCCGCGACCCTCATCACGCCGTTGCGGTCGATCACGAAGTAACTGGGGATGAACTTGACGTCCAGTTGCGCGGAGAGTTTCCGCTGCGGGTCCGCGGCGAACGCCCACGGGAGTTGCTCCTTCTGGACGAAGGCGTCCATCTGCTCCCAGCCGCGGGCGGAGTGAACGCCGAGGATGACCAGGCCTCGATCCTCGTACTTGGCGTGCATCTCACGGAGTTTGGGCAGCGCGGCCCGGCACGGCCCGCACCAGGTCGCCCAGTAGTCGAGGAGCACGACCTTGCCGCGCAGGTCGGCCCATGATCGAGCGTCGGTGTTGATCCAAGTGGTCAGGCCGTCGAGGGCGGAGGCGGGCCTGCCTTCGAGCGTGTCCCAGTGGCGGCGTGATGGCGCGTCGCTTCGATCACGCCACGCAGCGGGACCGGGATCGGGGGCGTTCGCCTGCTGCGCGGGCTGCTGACGCTGAGAGCCACCGGTCTGTGCGCTCGCCAGACCGACGGGAACGAGAACGACGGCCGCGAGAGCAGCCACAACCATGGATCGAATCTGCACGGCGATCCTCCTTCGAGCAGGGCCAACGTCCACGATACCGACGATCCGTCGATCGGCGGTATCATAGTCCGTAACTGAGATTTGGTATCAATCGACTTTGATGGCCGACAAGGTATCGTCCCTGCGATGCCACCCGAGGCAACAGCCATCAAGGGCGTGGAAGGCGGCGTCTCTGCTCCGAGGGCTGCCGCGCCGACCTGGCCTTGGACGCCGCGCGTGGAACTGTGGGCGTCGATCGTGGCCGGGATGCTGCTGGGCGCGGCCGTGGGCGGTGAGCACCTCGCCGGCTTTGCGGATGCCGTGGTCCTGGCGTGGATGAGCCTCGCGATTGGAATGGTCTACGGCGTGCGGGCGGCGATGATCGCGCTCTCCGATCGGCGTGTGGACATCGACGTGCTCATGGTGCTCGGGGCGGGGCTGGCAGCGGGCATCGGCCACCCCGAGGAAGGGGCGCTGCTGCTCTTCCTGTTCGTGCTCGCCGGCGCGCTGGAAAAACTGGCCATGCAGCGCACTCGGCGTGAGATCGAGGCGCTTCACGCGCTCATGCCGACCGAAGCCCTCGTGTGGCGCGACGGCGCATGGCAGGCGTGCGAGCCGGAGGCACTCCGGGCGGGCGATCGTGTTCGTGTACGGCCCGGCGACCGCGTGCCTGCCGACGCTCGCATCGTCGAGGGGTCGTCGGCTGTCGATGAATCGCTGCTCACCGGCGAGAGCGTGCCCCGCTCGGTCGGCGTGGGCGATGAGGTGTTCACCGGAACGATCAACGGCGAGGGCGTGCTGGTCGCCGAGGTTGAGCGACCGGTCTCCGAGTCGAGCCTGCGCCGCGTGCTGGAACTGGTCACCGTCGCCCGCGAGCAGCGCGAGCCGCTCCAGCGGGCGATCGATCGCATCGGACAGCCGTACACCCTCGGCGTCATCACGTCGAGCCTTGCCGTTTTCGTGGTGTGGTGGCTCGGCTTCGGCGATGAGCCTGCCCGCGCCGCCTACGTCGCCATCACGCTGCTCATCGTGGCGTCGCCCTGCGCGCTCGTGATCTCGACGCCGACCGCCACGCTCGCGGCGATCGCACGCGGCGCGCGGGCAGGGGTGCTCTTCAAGGGAGGAGAGTCGATCGATCGGCTGAGCCGCACGGGTGCGGTCTGCTTCGACAAGACTGGTACACTGACGCGTGGGCGCCCCACGGTGACCGAGGTCATCACCCTCGACGGGTTGGACCACGAGAGCGCCCTCGGATCAGCCGCGGCGCTCGAAGCGGACTCGACCCATCCGACGGCCGCGGCGATCGTGTCCGCGGCACAGGCAGAAGGCATCGCGCTCCCCCGTGTGGACGAGCCGAGGGCGGTCATCGGGCGCGGCATGACCGGGCAAGTCAACGGGCACGAAGCCCGCGTCGGAAGTCTCGCGCACATGGAGGGCCTGCTCTCGCCGGGCGACGCGGCGCACGTCCGTTCGATCCTCGACGAGGCGCGAACCGCGGGGATGCTCGGTGTGGTCGTGGCCGTGGGAAGCCGCGCGGCGGTCATCCTGCTGCGCGACGAGGTTCGGCCGGGCGCCAAGGGATTGGTCGATCGACTTCACGCGCTGGGCATCCGCCCTGTGCGGATGCTCACGGGCGACGACCGGATCGTCGCTGAGCGAGTGGCCAACGAACTGGGCCTCGACCGATGGGACGCCTCGCTGCTGCCGGAGGACAAGGTGGCCGCGGTGGAGGAGATGAAGAGCGAAAGGCGAAGAGGGAAGAGCGAACAAGCCGTTGCGGTCATCGGGGACGGCGTGAACGACGCCCCCGCGCTCGCCGCCGCCGACGTATCGATCGCCATCGGGTCGATCGGCTCGGACGCGGCGATGGAATCGGCGGACATCGTGCTCCTGGGCGAGGACCTCGAACGGGTGCCCTGGGCGATCCGCCTGGCGCAGCGCACGCGGGCGACCGTGAAGGCGAACATCGCGTTCGCGCTCTCCGTCATTGTGGTCATGGGCCTGGTCACGCTGATCGGTTCCCGAACCGGACTCCAGGTTCCCCTCTCGGTTGGCGTCCTCGCCCACGAGGGCGGCACCCTGCTCGTCGTCCTCAACTCGCTCAGGCTGCTCTGGTTCCGGTGAGCGGTTGCGGAATCCTTCCGGCGGCGTCAGAATCGGCCCGCGGCATCGACCGCGACCGGAGGCGAACGGATGAACGCAGCGTGGTTCGGCGGGCTGGACCTGGCCCGCCTCTCGTCGGCCAGGAGCCGGTCGATCTCAGCCGAGAACCCGACGGGGGCAAAGGGGGCGGGGGCGCAGACGTCCCCGGGCGACGATCCCCACTGCTCGGACGCCGGGCGCGACCTCGGTCGCGGCTGGAAGATCAGGCCCTGCATGCGAAACTTTGAGCCGGGACAGACGCTCACGCTCGCCGAGATCGAGGGGCCGGGAGTCATCCGGCACGTCTGGTGCACCGTGCTGCACGCCGTACACCGTTGGGTGCGGCTGCGGGTGTACTACGACGGGAGCGACCGGCCCTCCATTGATGTGCCGCTCGGCGACTTCTTCGCCAACGGCCTCGACGGCGCAGCGCTTGTCAACTCGCTGCCGGTCGCCGTCAACCCCAAGGGCGGGATGAACTGCTACTGGCCGATGCCCTTTCGCAAGAGCGTGCGCGTCGAGGTGACGAACGACGGGCGCGAACGCATCAGCGAGTTCTTCTACCAGATTGACTACACGCTCGAGGATGTTCCGGACGACGCCGCGTGTCTGCACGCCTGCTGGCGCCGGAGCATGACGACGCGCGAGCGGCCCGAGCACGTGATCCTTGACGGCGTGCGCGGGCGCGGGCACTACGTCGGCACGTACCTCGTGTGGAACCAACTCTCGACCGGCTGGTGGGGCGAGGGCGAAGTCAAGTTCTTCATCGACGGCGACGCCGCTGACGGCCCGACCGTCTGCGGCACCGGCACGGAGGACTACTTCGGGGGCGCATGGGGGTTCGTGATGGACCACGCCGCGGACCTGCGCCCGACGACCTACTCGACGGCGTTCCTCGGCTACCCGCAGGCGGTGTACGAAGCGACGCCGCGCGTTGGGCCGCGCCCGCCCGCGCACGCCCTCTACCGCTGGCACGTCCCGGACCCGGTGCGGTTCGAGCGCGATCTTCGCGTGACGGTGCAGGCGCTGGGGTGGTGGCCGAGCGGACGGTACCAGCCGCTGACCGACGACATCGCTTCGACCGCGTTCTGGTATCAGTCCCCTGCGGCGGGCGTGCCGCCTCTGGCGGGGCTGGACGAGCGGCTGCCGCGGTGAGGCGCGCCGGGACAAGCCCGACACTTTTTGTGATTTCGTGAGTGAGCGACGAGGCCGGCTCTCGTTTCTCCCTTGGCGGGTTCCATGCGAGCTCAGCCACAAGGAGAACGACCGTGAGGACGAACATCCGTGAGGCCTCGCTGGCGACTTCCGCGTGCATCGCCATGGCGTGTGCGGCGCACGCGCAACCGACGCTCTCAACCGAGCACGACGGCAATGACAAGTTCCCCGTCATAACCTGGACCGTCGTTGTCCCCGTGGACGATCCGATCTCGAGCCTTCACATCAAGGGGCCGTACGCTGCGGAGATCATCAAGACCGTGGAGCCGAAGGGCTGGAAGTGGACGGGCAAGAACACGCCCGGCGACAGCGGGCAGTACGAGTGGCAGAGCGACAGCAACGTGTCGGGAACCTTCACTTTCTCGATCCAGATGGGGGCGCACAGCCCCCTCGCGGACAAGTCGACGTTCGTGCAATACGACGTGCTGGACACGGACGACGAGGGCGAGACCTGGCGGTACTACTACGACTTCACCAAGCCCGCGGTCCCCGACAAGGGCAACTGGGCGTTCGTGCCCGTGCCGACTCCCGGATCGCTCACGCTCCTGGGCACGGCCGGGCTGGTGGCGGCGCGGCGCCGACGCGGACGGTGACACGGACCTGCCGCCCGGCTCAAGGGCCGGGGTCTGCCGACACGCAGGCCCCGGCCGACCCGTATGCTGTGCGCGATGCATCGTGGACAGACGCTTCCCGCCTACGGCTTCATTGCCTTCCCGTTGGCCGCGCTGTTCCTGTTCACGCTGGCGCCGACCATCGCCGGGCTTGGGCTGAGCCTGTTCGCCTGGGACGGCGGGGGCGTGCCGCGGTTCGTCGGATTGAGCAACTTCGCGGACCTGTGGGCGGACGCGAAGTTCCGCCCCGCGATCCGGAACACGCTGCTCTTCGTCGCGTTGAGCGTGCCGCCGACCGTCGTCATCGGCTTCCTGCTCGCCATCGCCGTGCATGCGCGCTGGTTCGTCGGCAGGACGGCGGCGCGCACGGCGTTCTTCCTGCCCACGATCCTCTCTATCGTCGCGATCGGCTTCGTCTGGCGGTGGCTGCTCGACTCCGAGGCCGGGCTGGTGAACTGGGCCTTGCGCGGCTTCGGCGTGGAGCGGCCGCCGGACTGGCTGAACGACGGCTGGTGGCCGATGGCGTCGATCGTGCTGGTCTCGGTCTGGCGCGGCGTCGGCTTCTGCATGGTGCTTTATCTCGCCTCGCTGGGGTCCATCAGCCGGTCGCTCTACGAGGCCGCCGAGGTGGACGGCGCGAGCGGTTGGGCGGTCGTTCGTCACGTGACCTGGCCGCAGGTCGCGCCGACGACTGCGTTCCTGCTCATCACGGGCGTCATCGGCGCGTTGCAGGTCTTTGACATCGTGTTCGTCATGACCGGCCAGGTCGAGAGCGACCGCACCAACGTGCTGAACCTGTACGTCTACCGCCAGTTCAGTTACGGGCAACTCGGCTACGCCTCCGCCATCGGCGTCGTCATCTTCACCATCACCCTCCTGGCGACGCTCGCGCAACTCGCGTGGTACGGCGTGCGAAAGAGGGGGGTGTAGCGTGGGCGCGATCGGACGCCACCGCAGGCCGCCGCTGGCGATCGTGCTGCTCGTGCACGCGTTGGTCTACGCGGGGGTGGCCATGATGGCGCTCCCGCTCCTCTGGATGGTCCTCACGTCGCTCAAGACCGAGGCCGAGGCCGGGACTTCGCCGACGTTCGCCACCCTGCTGCCCGATGCGCCGCAGTGGGCGAACTACGCCCGCGCCTTCGAGTCCGCGCGCCTCGAGCGGTACTACCTGAACTCGACGCTCGCCGCGGTGCTGACGACCGTGCTCGCCGTCGCCCACAACGCCCTGGCCGGGTACGCCTTTGCGAAACTCCGGTTCCGGGGCCGCCGCGTGCTGCTCGGCCTCGCGCTGGCGACCATGATGGCGCCCGTGCAGGTCTACTTCATCTTCATGTACCTGCTCTGCACCTGGCTGGGGTACGTGGACAGCGTGCAGGCTCTGGTGGTCCCTTTCCTCGCGTCCGGCTTCGGCATCTTCTACATGCGCCAGGCAACGCTCGCCGTCCCCGACTCCCTGCTCGAAGCCGGCCGGCTCGACGGCATGTCCGAGTTCGATCTCTTCTGGCACGTCGTGCGCCCCACAGTCTGGCCCGCCATGAGCGCCCTGGGCATCTTCACCTTCGTCTTCAGTTGGAACAACTTCTTCTGGCCGCTGATCGTCGTCGACTCGGAACGCGCGAAGACCCTCCCCCTCGCCCTTGCCGACCTCTCCGCCGGGCTGTACGTAGACTCATGGCCGGTGCAGATGGCGGCGGCGACAATCATGGTCGTGCCGATGGTGGTCGTCTATCTCGTGCTGCAGCGGGCCTTTGTGCGTGGCGTCGCCTTGACCGGCATGAAGGAATAGTCACCGAGGAGGCGGGCGTGCGTTCATCGGCTGTCGTGCTCTTCGGCATCGCGGCGGGCACGGCGGCCGTCGTCGCCCCGGTCGCCCTGCTCACGCACGACGGCGGCGGGACGGCGCGCTCGCGCGAGATACTGTTCACCGTCTGGGGCATGCCCTTCGAGGACCGCCTGTTCGAGGACGGCTACGCACGCGGCTTCGAGGCCGAGGAGCCGGGCGTTCGCGTCGAATACCGTCGTTTTCCAGATGTGACCGCGAAGTACACGGCCTGGCACGCGCGCGGCATCGGCGCGGAGGTCATGCGAGTTCAGGTCACTGATTACCACCAGATGGTCGAACGCGGCATGTTGGAGCCGCTCGACGCCTACATCGACGATCCCGCGGACGGCATGAGCGAGGCCGCCATCGCCGCAATCCCACCCGAGATGCTCGACGCCCTCCGTGTCGGCGGCAGCCTGTACGCCCTGCCGCAGGACATGGCCCAGATCGGCCTCTACTACAACCGCGCCATCTTCGACGCATGGAACGCAGCCAACCCCGGCGATCCCGTGGAGTACCCGCGCGAGGGATGGACCTGGGACGACCTGCGAGACACCGCCCGCAAACTCGCGCGGCGCGACGGCGGGCGCGTCGAGGTCTACGGCTTCGACATGTTCATCTGGCAGTGGCCCTTCATGAACTTCTTCGCGCAGGCGGGCGGCACGCTCTGGAGCGACGACGGGCTGACCACACTGATCGACTCACCGGCCGGCGTGGAGGCGATCGCGCTCTTTCGGGGCATGGTGTTCGAGGACGGTTCGTTCATGCCCGCGTTCGGCGAGCAGCAGGCGACCGGGCCGCACTCGCGCTTCGCCGAGGGGCGCACCGCTATGTTCCTGGACGGCTCATGGATGGCGCCGAGTTTCCAGTTGCGCAACCCCTCGCTGGACTTCGCGGTCGCGCCCGTGCCGCGCGGCCGCGTCGAGGCGGTGTGCGCCGGGGCGTGCCTGTGGGGCATCTCCGTCCACGCCAAGCACAAGCGCGACGCCTGGCGGATGATCCGGTGGCTGGTGGATGAGCCGCAGGCGCTGCGGTACTGGGACACGCTCCGCGTCGCGCCGCCTGCGAACCTCGCCGTTGTCAACTCGGATGCGTTCAGGCGAACCTCCGGCATCGCCTCCGATCGCGAGCCGGGGCGTTACCTCGTGCCGCCGATGCGCGAGGATGAGTTTGCCCGCTACGCCGAGTGGCTGCGCTACGGCATGACGCCGCGGGGCGAATCCGGAGATGCGCCGGCCTTCATCCCGGTGTCGCTCTACCAGCGGGCGCTGGAGAACGAGATCACCGCGCTTCTGCACGACATTCTGCGGCACCCGACGCAGCCCTCGGCGGAGGACGCGCTGGCACGCGCCGCCAAGTCCGTGCATGACGTCATCGACCGCGACAGGGCGGCCAAGGGACTGCCACGGGTCGATCGAGGATCGAAAGCGGACTGAGAGAATCCGAGCGAGCGGCGCACGAAGCCGCTCCCTTACGGTTGCGTCTGGTTGGGCGTGTTCGCCCATGCCGAGACCGTGCCGGCCTCGATCGACCCGCGCACCGACGCCGGCGCGCCGTCGGCAGCAAGCCATGCGATCGTCCGATGAAGCAGGTACATCCCCGCCGGGCCGGCGTGGTCGAGCGTGGACACCACCAAGAGGCCTGCCCCAACTCTCGCGGCGAGGACCTGGTCGAACGGCTCCGGCCCGCCACGATCGTGCGTGAACACCAGACGGACGATCGGCTCGACACTCTCGTCCAGGCCAAGGCGCGCCGTCGGCACGGCGCGGCAGACCCGGCGATTCAGGTCGTGGAGCAAACAGTCCGAGATCCACTCGCCGTCGCCCGGCGCGAGGAGTCCGCCCGGCCGACTATCGATGACGAGCGGGATCTGGCCGTAGAGATTGACCGGCTCGTTCGGCGGCGAGCCGGCGGCCTTCGAGACGAGCAAGAGCACACGCCCGCCGGACTCCATCGCGCGAACGACCTCCGGCGTGAGCCGATGTGCGACCAGCACGCTCCACCCACCCGAGCCGACCCGAGCCGGCGCGACAGGCTCGGCATCGGGCAAGAGGGCCGCCGTGTCCGGCAGCGCGGGCCGCCACGACCGGCACGGGAGCGCCCACCCGCTGCTGTACGCCCGCTCCTCGAACGCCGGCTCTCGCTCGGCATCGGTGAACGGCAGCCCGTGGAGCCGGGCCACGCCGCGCGGCAATGGCGGCGACTCCGGAATCACCCACAGATCCCATCCGTTCGACTCCATGCCCTCGGACTCGGCGCGGATCGAGAGCCGCGTCGGCTTGTCGACCGTCGGCACAGGCACATCGACCGACGCGAACGCCACCTCGGCCCGTGCGACCCGCATCCGCACCGTGGAGACCGCCTGCTCTTCATGATCCTCGTCGAGGGAGGTGATCCGGAGGTCCGAATCCAGATCGCGGTCGGAGAAGTTGCTGATGCCCGCCTCGAGCCGCAGCGTCGCGCCGGAAGTCACCCCCGTCATCCGGTCGGGCGTGCGCAGCAGCAGCGCGGCGTCCTCGAGCCAGGGTCGCGTCTGTCCCGGCGCGAACCGCCAGCGTCCGAGGTCGTCCTCGAAACCGCACTGGCAGACCGGCACGTCGCGCAGGTGGTTCATCACCCAGCCCGCGTGCGACGGATCCTCGCGGAAGACCTCCGACTGCCACTTGCGGAGCAGCAGATTGAAGCGGTCGCCGGTGCGCCGCAGCACGGCGGCCGCGTCGATGCCGAACCGCTGGCTCGTGCGCCGCTCGAACTCGGCGAAGCGGTCGAGTTGTTTCGGCAACCACCATGGGCGTGACGCCCCGACCTCCGCCAGCAGCCCCGCCGTATCCGGCCACGACGTGCCGATGATCGTCTCGCCCATCACAAACGGCCTCGGCTGCATCTGGCCGAGCGCGGCGCGCAGGTCGTCGAAGTACGCGCCCCAGCGGCCGGGATTGTCGTAGGTGTGCTCGTCGTGCAGGTCGGTCAGCGATCCGTCGCTCCAGTTGAGGAATCCGGTTTGTACCTGGAGCAACCGCCCGGGCAGTTCGGCGCGGGCCGTCTCCCACCACCACGCCGCAAGAGCGGGATGAAACCGCTCGTGCTCGCAGGTCGCGCTCACGATCACGACCGACGGGTGGCGCCGGTCCCGCCGCATGAAGGCCGCGAGCAGCCGGCGGTACTCCGGGAGCAGCCGCTCGTGCATGTCGGCCTTCCAGACCGGGTGGATCTGCCAGAGCATCATCCCCGTCTCGTCCGCGATGTCGTAGAACAAGCGCGGGGCGTACCACATGCACATGCACACGGCGTTGAAGCCCATCTCGCGCAGCCGCGCGAAACGCTCGCGCACCTCGTCGGGATCCGGTGCGGGCGTGAGGTGCTTCGGCTCATGCCCCCAGTCGAGCACGCCGCGGATCAGCAGCGGGTGGCCGTTGAGGAGAACTCGCGTATTGCCCGGTCCGCCCGTCTCGATTTCGCGAAAGGCGAACCGAACGCGGTCAAGGTCCGGCGGGCCGGGTGTCCGTCCCCGAACAAGCGCGACGGCCTCGCCGAGTTGGGGATCGGCGGGCGACCATCGAACAACGCGAGCCACGCGCACGCTCGCCTCAACCGTCTCCTGCTCCGGGTCGAACCGGACCTCCCTCTCGATGGCCTCGCCCGTGCCCGGCGCACGTACCCGGAACACCACCCGTCCCCTATCGTGCCCCGGTTCGAGATCGACACGCAGCCGGACCTCACCGGACGCCGGATCCGCGAACACCGCCAGCCCGTCCGGCCGGATCGCGGGCGGCCCTGTCTGCCGGACCGACACGCCACCCCAGATGCCCCCGTGCTGGAGGCTGATGACGTCGTGGAAGCCCTTGGTGATGTGGCCGATCCACGGCTGCTCCCCGACCCGCTCTGGCCGACTGCCGACCACTTGATCCACGCGGCAGACGATCTCGACCCGCTCGCTCCCCCCGAGGGCATCGGTGATGTCGAACTGGAAGGGCAGATAGTCCCCCGAGTGCGAGCCGACCTCGACGCCGTTCAGCCAGACGCGGCAGTCCGTGGCGACGGCCTCGAACCGCAGCCGCACGCGCCGACCGGGCGCGAGCCATCGCGCCGGCAGTCGCGCACGTCGGCGGTACCACGCGACGCCGGTCGTGGCCTCACCGAGCGCGACCTGCCAGGGTTCGTCCGTTCTGGTCGAGACCCAGCCCTCGCGCGGCGGCACTTCCCACCATCGCTCCCGTAGGCCGGCATCGTCGGGGTCGTGACGAACGGACCATCGGCGCAACAGGTCGAGAGAGTCGGCGGGCATGGGGCGAACTGTAGCGTCGGGCGTCGCGGCCTACTCCGCGCGGGCACGGCGCGCCGCCTCGACCATCGCCCGGCACCGGTCCGCATCGGGCGGATTCGACCAGATGCCCTCGCGCTTGATCCACGAGCCGACGATCACGGCGCCCGCGTGCTGGTACAGCGCGGCGAGCGACTCGGGCGTCGCGCCGGACCCCACCCACACCGGAAGCCGCGTCGCGCCCCTGGCCTCGGCAAGGTCGCCCGGCGCGACCGCCTCGCCCGTGAACCGACCCGTGACGACCAACCCATCCGCCCCGAAAAACTCCGTCGTGTGGCATGCCTCCGCCAGCGACACATCCGCCGTGATGGCGTGGGATGCGTGCTTCTTCTTCACGTCGCACATGACAGCGATCGCCTCCGCGCCGATCGAACGCCTGTACCGAAGCAGCGGCCCTGCCGCCGCCTCCGGAAGCAGGCCCTCGTCTGCAACGTGCGCAAAGACGAAGTTCTCGCAGCGGATGAACCGCGCCCCCGCCGCGAGTGCGACCGCCAGCGCCTCGCGTTCGCCACCCGAGAGCACCTGCACGCCGAGCGGCAGGTCCGTGGCGTCCGCGACCTCGAGGGCGATGCGGGTCATCGCGGCCGTGACCTCCGGTCCATGCCGACCGTGCACGTACGGGCGGTCGTGCATGTTCTCGATGATGATGCCGTCGAACCCGGCCTCCGCGAGCAGACTTGCCTCGCCCGCCGCCTGCACCGCCAGCATCTCGACCGAAGTCTCGTTGAACGGCGTCCCCGGCAGCGCGCCGACGTGGACCATCCCGATGAGCGCCTTCGGCCGCAGCGGCCACCAGCCGTTTGCCATCCCCGGTCCCTCCGATGGACGCCCCGCGAGCGTGCGGGAAGTCTATGCAGCCCTTCGCGTGTTACACTCCCTCCATGACGCCCGCCGAGGCCCGCGCCCTGCTGCATGAGTGGACGCAGTCCCCTTCGCTCCGCACCCACATGGAGTGCGTCGCAGCGTGCATGGCCGCGTACGCCCGCCTGCTCGACCCCCGCGACGAGGAACGATGGACCGTCACGGGCCTGCTGCACGACTTCGACTACGAACGCCACCCGACGAAGGAGGAGCATCCGTTCGTCGGCGTGCGACACCTCGAATCGCTCGGCGTCGATGGGGAGGTCCGCGACGCGATCCTCGGGCATGCCGAGTACTCGGGCGTGCCGAGGCGGACCCCCATGGCTCGTGCCCTCTTTGCCGTTGACGAACTGGCAGGATTCCTCGTGGCGTGCGCGAAGGTGAGGCCGGACGGCTTCGCCAGCCTGGAGCCCAGGAGCGTCCGCAAGAAACTGAAGGACAGAGCCTTCGCCGCCGCCGTCAACCGCGACGACGTCCGCATCGGCTTCGAGGAGCTCAGCCCTCTTCTGCCCGAGGGATTCGACGAATCAACCCACTATCAGACGTGCATCGAGGCGATCCGGACACGCGTGCCGGAGTTCTCCGCCTCGACCGCGTAACCCGGAGGAACGTGATGCGACATGGGCCGACGATGATGATGGCCGTGCTCCTGCACACGAGTTTGTGGCTCGCGGGGTGCGCCACCGCCCAGCCGATCGGGGCCGACGATGCCGGAGCATGGGCCGAGCGCGTGCGCACGGAGTACGTCGTTTCGCTCGCCCAAGCCCATGCCCAGTCGGTGGAGATCACGGTCATCCTCGACCGCGTTGACTCCCCGACGCTCGACCTCCACCTGCCCGTCTGGCGGCCGGGTCGCTACGCGGTCAACGACCATGCCGGAACGGTGCGCCGCGTGCGGGCGGAGGACAGCCGGAATCGCCCGCTCGAGATCGAGAAGACCGCGAAGTCGACATGGCGAGTGAGGACCGCCGGGGCAGAGACCGTCCGTGTTCACTACGACCTGTACGCCAACTCGCTCGCCGACCGCACGCGCCACGCCGACGACACCCACGCCTTTCTGAGCGGGTCGTCGGTCTTCATGTACGCGGAGGAGCGGCGTGCGGAGCCGGTTCGCGTGACCATCGACGCGCCGGACGGCTGGCGCGTCGCCACCGGCCTCGACCCCGACCCACACCTCGACCGCTCGTGGATCGCCCGCGACTACGACGTGCTCGTGGACTCGCCGATCGAAGTCGGCCTGCACCACATGGTCGAGTTTGACGTGGACGGCGTGCCGCACGAGATCGTCATCTGGGGCCGGTGCGAACCCGCGACCGACAAACTCCGCGACGACTTCGCGAAGATCGTCGCCACGCAGCGCGACATCTTCGGGGACCTGCCCTACGGCCGCTACGTGTTCCTCATCCACGCCTACCCCGGCGGCAGCGGCGGCACCGAGCACCTGAACTCGACCATCATGCAGACGACGCCCGCGGCCGTGGAGGGAGGTGATTCGTACCGTCGGCTGCTGGGCCTGGCGTCGCACGAGTTCTTCCACACCTGGAACGTGAAGCGGCTCCGGCCCGCCGGCCTGGTGCCCTACGACTACCTGCGCGAGAACTACACGGACCTGCTCTGGGTCGCCGAGGGAACGACGGTCTACTACACCGACGTGACGCTTGTTCGTGCGGGCTTGGTCAAGCCGGACGACTACCTGCGCGACATGGCCGGGCGCGCGGCGAGCGAGCGGGCACGCCCCGGGATCGGCGTCCAGAGCCTGGCCGAGTCGTCCTTCGACGCGTGGATCAAGTTCAACCGCTCGACGCCGGACTCGGTGAACGCGACGGTCTCGTTCTACTCGAAGGGGTCGCTCGTCAGCCTGATGCTCGACATGGAGGTCCGGCGGTTGACGAACAACGCGGCCTCGCTCGACGGCGTGATGGCCGACCTGTACCGGCGCCACACCGTCGAGTCCGGCGGTTTCACGACCGGGGACATGCTCGCCTCGCTCGAACGGCACACGGGGACGAGTTTCGACGAGTTCTTCGAGCGGTACGTCTCGGGGGTCGAGCCGCTCGACCTCGAGGCCGCTTACGCCGTCGCGGGCCTGACACTCGAACCACGCAAGCCGCGCGAGGATGACCCGAGGTCGTACCTCGGGCTTGACCTGCGCCAGGAGGGCGACTTCGCCGTGGTCGCCGCGGCCCGCGCCGACGGGCCGGGCTACGCCGCCGGGCTGATCGCGGGAGACCAGATCGTCGCGCTCGACGGAATGCGTCTGCGTGCCGCCGATCTCGACCGACGGCTGCGCCGGATTGATCCGGGGCAGGACGTGCTTGTCACCTTTATCCGCCGCGACGAACTCCGGGAGACGCGCTTCAAGGCCGCGGCGCCGAAGCCGAGCGGGTACACGCTCACGCGTGTCAAGGAGCCGACGGACCTCCAGGTCGCCGTGTACGAATCGTGGCTGGGCCAGAAATGGCCGGGACGATCAGCGGACAGGGCGCCTTCGTCCGGTCCGGTCGAGGCCGACGATCCGCACGCGGAATCCGGTTCGTAGCCAGGCTCAGGCCTTCACGATCCGCGCCCGGGACGGACGCGCCCGCGACATGGCGTCGCGGGTGTCCACCACCAGGCGCGCGTGATCGGCCACCATCTGCCAGTCGATTGCGTCGTGGTGCGTGACCACGAGCACGCAGTCGGCGCGGGCGAGCCGCTCCGGCGTCAGCGGCTCCGACGCCATCTCGAACCGGTACCGCCGCATCCGCGGGAACACCGGCACGTGCGGGTCGTGGTAGGACACGCGGGCGCCCCGGTCCGACAGCAGCCTGATGATCTCTGCCGCTGGCGTCTCGCGTACGTCGTCCACATTCGGCTTGTATGCGAGGCCGAGCACGAGCACGTCCGCGCCGCGCAACTCCCGTCCATCGTCGCGCAAGGCGGCCTCGGTGTGCTCGACGACGCGCTCCGGCATCCGGCTGTTGACCTCGCCCGCAAGTTCGATGAATCGCGTGCGCTCGCCGACCTGCCGCGCCTTCCACGCGAGGTAGAACGGGTCGATCGGGATGCAGTGCCCTCCCAGCCCCGGACCCGGGTAGAACGGCTGGAAGCCGAAGGGCTTGGTGGCCGCGGCGCGAACGACCTGCCACACGTCGATCCCCATCGCCGCCAGAACGGGCTTGAGTTCGTTCACGAGGGCGATGTTGACGGCGCGGTAGACGTTTTCCAGCAGTTTCGCGGCCTCGGCTACCTCGGCGGACTCCACGGGAATGACCCGCTCCAGCGCGACCGAGTAGAGCGCGACCCCCACGGCCGTCGAAACCGGATCGACGCCACCGACAAGCCGGGGAATCGTCCGCGTCGAGTGCGTCGCGCTTCCCGGGTCTTCGCGTTCGGGGCTGAAGGTGAGGAACCAGTCCCACCCGCACTCGAGGCCTCGTTGCTTCGCCGTCCGCTCGATGATCGGCAGGCAGACCTCGCGCGTCGTGCCGGGGTAACTCGTCGATTCGAGGCTCACCAGCGTCCCAGCCCGAACGCACGTCGCCGCCAACTCCGTTGACCGCTCTACGAACGACAGGTCCGGCTCCCGCCCCGGCCCGAGCGGCGTGGGCACGCACAGCACGATCGCATCCACCCCCGCAATAACGGCCGCGTCATCGGTCGCCTCGAAACGCTCCGACACAGCCAGGTCGCGCACGAAGCCCTCGCCGAGGTGCTTCAGATACGCCTCCCCCCGCCGCAGCATGGCGATCTTGGCCGCATCCACGTCGAACCCGACGACGCGAAAGCCCGCGTCGTGCATCGCCCGCACGAGCGGCAGTCCGACGTACCCAAGCCCCACGACGGCGACCGTCGCGGACCGATCGTTGAACCGGCCGATGGTCGAGCGTGCGTGCGGTGGGAGCGTGTTGTCCGGCTCGGCCGTCATGAATGGAGGCGTCCCCGAGGCGAGTGCTACCGTTGGGCCGCCGCACTGTACCCCGCGGAAGTGGCGGACGCGAGAACGGCCCGATGCTCATTGCAGGAACGCTGCTGCTGCCTGACGATCGCGTGGGTGGGTCGGGCGTCCGCCTGGCAACCGGCACCGTGCTCGTCCGAGACGGCCTCATCGTGGCCGTGCGCGAGGGCGTCTCGGCCGACAAACCGGATCTCGGCGGCGACGACGCCCTCATTCTGCCCGGCTTCATCGACGCCCACCTGCATCTGCCGCAGTTCGATTCGATCGGCGCGGACGGCATGGACCTGCTCCGGTGGCTCGACCGCGTGATCTACCCCGCCGAGGCCCGGTGGGCCGATCCGGACTTCGCCGGCGCGATGTCGCAGCGGGCCTGCCGACAGTTGGCCTCTTTCGGCACGACCGGCATCGCCGCGTATCTGACCGTGCATCACGAAGGCTCGCTTGCGGCCGCCCGCGCTGTCGAGTCCTTCGGGCTGCGGTCGATCCTCGGCCAGACGCTCACCGACCGCGAGGCCCCGCAGGAACTCACCCGCCCGCCGCTGCAACTCCTGGCCGAGACGGAGGCTTTCCTCGACTCGCTCCGCGGGAACCCGCGCATCCAAGGTGCCGTGACGCCACGCTTCGCGGTCGCCTGCACACCCGAACTGCTGGCGGGCGCTGGCGCGCTGGCGAGGCGGAAGGGCGCCCCCGTCCAGACGCACCTCGCGGAAACCGAGGCCGAGTGCAGACGGGTCGAGGAACTCTTCAACGGCACGCCCTACACCGACATCTACGAGCGAGCCGGCCTGCTCGGCGAGCGGACGATCCTCGGCCACGGCATCTGGCTCGATGCGGCGCAGCGCGCCACGCTGGCGCGCACCCGAAGCGTCATCGCCCACTGCCCCACCGCCAACACCTTCCTCCGCGCGGGCAGCATGGACCGCGCCGCACTGCGGCGCGACGGCGTGCGCCTCGCCCTCGGCAGCGACGTTGCGGGCGGACCGGACCGCTCCATGGTTCGCGTGGCCCGCGCTATGATCGAAACCGCGAAAGCACGCGGCGACACCCCTCCCACCGCCGCGGACTGCTGGCGGCAGATCACGACGGGCAACGCGGATGCCCTCGGGTGGGGGGACACCGGCCGCATCGCGCCGACGGCGTGGGCCGATCTCGTCGTCGCCGCGCCCGACGTGCCGTGGCGCGACGCGCCCGATCCGCTCGCCCGGCTGCTCTACGCCTGGGACGACCGCTGGATCACCGCCACCCTCGCGGCGGGAAAGATCGTCCACCAACGCGCCTGACCACTCAGTGCCCGGCCGTGTACACCAGCGGCCCGCCCGGCCCGAGGTTGAACCCAACGCCCATCCACAGCAGCAGCATGGCGAGCCACACGATCGTGAACGTGATCGTGTACGGAAGCATCATTGAGATCAGCGACCCCATCCCGGCTCTCGGCGCGTACTTCTGCATCACCACCAGGATGATGACCAGATAGGCGTTCAGCGGCGTGATGATGTTCGTCGTCGAGTCTCCGATCCGGTACGCCGCCTGCGTCAGTTCCGGGCTGATCCCGATGATCATGAACATCGGCACGAAGATCGGCGCGAACATCGCGTACTTCGCGCTCATCGAGCCGACGAACAGGTTGAACACCGCCGTCAGCAGCACGAACGCGACCATGAGCACCGCGGGACTGAGATTCGCCCCCGCAAGGAACTCGCCGCCCGTGTAGGCGAGCATCTTGTCCAGGTTCGAGTACTTGAAGTACTCGATGAACTGGGCCGCGAAGAACGCGAGCACGATGATCGGCGCCATGCCCGCCATGGACTCGACCATCAGGCGAGCCGCGTCGGTGCTGTTTCGGACCGTCTTGACGACCACCCCGTACACGACCCCCGGCAGCAGGAACAGGATGAACAGCAGCGGCACGATCGCCTCGACCCAGCGGTCGAAGTGGTCCCCCGCGCGGTTCAGCCCGGGGATCGCCCCCATGCGTCCGCGAGCGTCGTCGAACGGCCAGCCGGGGATCAGTTTGAAGCACACGAACAGCAGCGTCGCCGCGGCCAGCACGCCGAACGCCCAGAACAGGCCGCGGATCTCCTCGGGGCGAAGACGCTGCGCCGCCGCGTCCTCCGCGGTCACCGGCGAAGGCCCGCCCTCCGCCGCCGCCTTTCCGGCGTAGCGGGGCTCGACCAGGAAGTCGCTGGTGATCCAGCCGACGCCCGTGATGACGATGGTGGACGCGATCATGAACCACCAGTTGCAGGTCGGGGCCACGTTGTAGCCAGGATCGATGACCTGCGCCCCGGCCGTGCTGAATCCCGCCAGCAGCGGGTCCAGGCTCGTCACCAGCAGGTTGGCGTTGAACCCCGCCGACACGCCCGCGAAGACCGCCGCGATGCCGGCGAGCGGCGAGCGGCCGACCGACTTGTACAGCGCCGCGGCGACCGGCGGCAGGACCACGTAGCCCGCGTCCGTTCCCAGCGACGACATGATGCCGAGGAAGATCATCGTGGGCGTGAGCAGTTGCTTCGGGACCACGACCATCATGGCCTTCAACGCCGCGCCGATGAACCCCGACCGCTCCGAAAGCCCGATCCCCAGCATCCCCACCAGTACCACCCCCAGCGGCGGGAAGTTCACGAAGTTGTCGACCATGCTCGAGATCGCGTAGTACAGCCCGTCCGCCGAGAGCAGGTTGCGCGTGCGGAAGGGCTGGCCGTCGTTGCGGCTCAGGTCATCAACGAGTTCCAGCACCGGCCGGCTCTGCTCGTCGAGCGCAGCCCGCGTCACCGGCCGCCCCGTCTCCACGTCCAGCACCGGCCTGCCCTCGTCGTCGAGCACCGTCTCGACCACGGGCCGCAGCATCTTCGGCTGCACCGCCCACCCGGCGTAGTGCCCGACGGCCGACAGGGCCATAACCAGCACGGCCCCGAAGACGAAAATGAAGGCCGGGTCGGGCAGTTTGTTGCCGACCCACTCGATGAGGTCGAGCAGGCCCTTGCGGCGGTCGGCGGCGGCGTCGGACATCGGGTTCCTCCTGCGGCTCGGGACGGGCAGTCAAGGTACGCCCTCCCGCCGCCCGTCACAAGTCGCGGCGTGCCGGAAGACGATCCGCTATCCTCCCCGCCGCCGCACCCGAAGCCGGAAGGGAAACCGATGGCCTCCGCCAAGTACCGCTCGTCGCCCGACCAGACCCGCACGACGATGCCCCCCGGTGTCCCCTACATCATCGGCAACGAACTCGCCGAGCGGTTTTCGTTCTACGGCATGAAGACGATCCTGACGGTCTTCATGACCAAGCACCTGCTCGACTCTGCCGGACAGCCCGCCTTCATGTCCGACGAGCAGGCGAAGCAGTGGTATCACCTCTTCAGCGCGGCGGCGTACTTCTTCCCGATCCTCGGTGCGATCGTCTCGGACATCCTTTGGGGCAAGTACCGCACCATCCTGCTCATCTCGCTGATGTACTGCGTTGGGCACGGGTGCCTCGCCCTCATGGACCTGGGACCGATCACCGGCGCATGGGACATGAAGCCTCTCCTTTTCGCGGGCCTCATCCTCATCGCCATCGGCGCGGGCGGCATCAAACCCTGCGTTTCCGCCCACGTCGGCGACCAGTTCGGCAAGGGCAACAAGCGGCTGCTCACCCAGGTCTACAACTGGTTCTACTTCTCGATCAACCTCGGCGCGACCGCGAGTTCCCTGCTGACTCCCGTCTTTCTCGCGGGCATCCCGCTGGAGAGGGACCCCGCGACCGGCGAAGTGCTGCGCACGTTCGGCGGACCGTGGCTCGCCTTCGGCGTCCCGGGCGTGCTGATGGGCATCGCGACCTTCGTCTTCTGGCTCGGACGCAAGCGGTTCGTTCACATCGCGCCCGCGGGGTGGGTACGGTTCCGAGAGGAGACGTTCAGTCCTGACGGACGGCGCGCCATCTCCAATCTTGCGCCGCTCTTCCTCGTCTTCGTCCCCATGTTCTGGTGCATCTTCGACCAGACCGGCTCGGCGTGGGTTCTCCAGGCAAGGGCGATGGACCTCAAGTTCTTCGGCGTGACCTGGCTCGAGTCTCAGGTGCAGGCCGTCAATCCGATCCTCATTCTCATCCTCATCCCGACCTTCACCTACGGCGTGTATCCGCTGATGGGCAGGTTCTTCGAGCCGACTCCTCTCCGCAAGATCGGCATCGGGCTTGCCCTCACAGCGTTCTCGTTCGTCATCTCGGCGTGGATCGAGATGGGCATCCAGGAGCGGGCGCCCGAGGCCGCCGCCGCGCTCTGGGCCGCGCTGAACGAGGCCGGGATCGCGGGCGCCGGCGACGTGAACGCCGCGCTGCGCGCCGCGGCCGAGGCGGGCTGGCACGACAACCGCGTTCAACAGTACATGGGCGACATGCCGAACATCGGCTGGCAGTTCCTCGCCTACATCGTGCTCACTTCCGCCGAGGTCATGGTCTCGATCGTCTGTCTTGAGTTCGCCTACACCCAGGCGCCCGCCCGCATGAAGTCGTTCATCATGGGCATCTACTTCCTCGGCGTCTCGCTCGGCAATCTTGTGACGGCTGCGGTCAACAAGATCATTGAGATTCCCGAAGTCCGCGACTCGGCGACCAACGATGTGATCACTGCAGCGGGTTCCAGGCTCGGACCAGTGGACTACTACTGGTTCTTCGCGGCGATGATGGCCGCCACCTCCGTCGTGTACGTCGTCTTCGCGAAGTTCTTCTACCGCGGCAAGACGTTCATCCAGGGCCTGCCGCCGGACGATGCCTCGTCGATGGCGGAAGCGGAAGCGCCGGACGCTCGCTGAACCGCCTTCACCCCGCCACGGGCCTCAGCGCCCCGCTCAGCAGCCCCCCCGCCGCCACCGCCAGCCACAGCCCGAAGTGGCACGCCATCAGGATCAGCGTCTCGCGCGGCGGCAGACGGAAGAACGACCACACGACGCCCGCGTACGCCACGGCCGCCAGCGCGAACTCGTCGATGCGCCCCGGGATCGGGACGTTCAGGTTCACCACCAGCGCGAACGCCGACACCGCCAGGAACATCCGCCCCGCGGCCTGCTCGAACCGAGAAAACCGACGCTCGGTCAGGAGCGAGGCGACCATGACGGCCGCCACTCCGGTCCCCGTGTGCATGAGCGTCTCGTACAGCGTCTTGACGACCGACAGGGCAGTTGGACGGAACGGCGTGTTCAGGCCGTTGAAGACCAGCGCGGCCACCAGCGCAACCGCGCCCAGAATCGCCGGCAGTTTCCACCCTCCGGGCATCGGCAGCACGAAGTCCAGCCGTTCCTTCGGCTTTTCGTCCTCCGGTCTCGCCTTCGCCGTCTTCGGCCTGCCCTTGATCGCCGCCTCGACCTCGGGATCGCTCAGCAGGTCCGCGTCCTCATCGAACTCGTCCAGCAGCCCCTCCTTGAACGGCACGGGCTTCGGCCGCTCAGGCTCGGGACCAAGCGGGATCGGTCCCGACTCGTCGGGCCTGGCCTTGCTCGATTCGCTGGCGTCACTCATGGAGGCTCCCATCCGTTGTTGGGATACCAGAGGATAGCCGTTCGGCTATCGTGCCCCGCCGGGCGCAGGCCCGCGCGAAGAGGAGCGACGAGATGACCTTCGACCCAGACGCGGCGGTCGCGCCGGGCGCAGGCGTGTTCGGCCTGCCTACCGCACGCGAAGACGCCCGCATCGTCCTCATCCCCGTACCCTTCGAAGCGACGACCTCCTACGGCGGCGGCACCGAGCGCGGCCCGGAGGCGATCCGCGCCGCCTCCGCCCAGGTCGACCTCCACGACCGCCGATTCGGACCCGTCTGGCGCCAGGGCATCTTCATGGAGGACGAGGACGCCCGGTTCCGCCTGTGGGGACGCGAGGCCCGTGAGCACGCACGCCGCATCATCGAGCGCGGCGGCGCGGGGCCGGGCGATGAGGAAGCCGTCGGCAAGGTGGACACGGCCGGCTCGCAAATGAACGCTCTTGTCGCCGAGCGGGTGTTCGCCGCCTTGGACGAGGGTCGGGTGCCCGGCGTCATCGGCGGGGAGCACAGCGTCTCGTACGGCGCGATCCGCGCGTGCGCCGAACGCTGGGGCGACATCGGCGTCCTCCAAATCGACGCCCACATGGACCTGCGCGACCGCTTCGAGGGCTTCCGGTGGTCGCACGCCTCCGTCATGTTCAACGTGCTGGAGGACGAACAGCGCGTGAAGCGCGTGGTGCAGGTCGGCATCCGCGACTTCGGCGAACGGGAGGAGGAGTACGCGAACCGACGAGCCGGGGACGAACGCCGCGTCATCGTCCACTATGACGACGACCTCTTCGACCGCCTCGCCGCCGGCCGCTCCTTCGCCAAACGCTGCCGACGCATCGTCGAGGCCCTGCCCGAGCGTGTCTACGTCACCTTCGACATCGACGGCCTCGACCCCGGCCTCTGCCCGCACACCGGGACACCCGTCCCCGGCGGCCTCTCCTGGCGTGAGGTCTCCCTCCTGCTGGGCACGCTCGCGGCGTCGGGCAGGCAGTTCGTCGGGTTCGATCTCGTCGAAGTCGCGCCCGGCCCGGAAGGCGACCAATGGGACGCCAATGTCGGTGCCAGAGTCCTCTACCGGCTCTGCGGCCTCGTCGGGCAGTCGGCCGCTCGGTAGATGCGGGTCAGCCGCCGCTCGCGGGAGAATCCCCCGGCCCCGGGGGAGGGAATCGCCCAGCCGTGCGACGGCGCAGTTCCGCTCGCAGTTCAAGCCGCATCGTGTCGATCTCCCGCCGCAGCCTGTCGAGCGCAGCGTCCGGCCCGTCGCGGAGCAGTTCGTCGTGCGGGATCGGCTCGCCGTAGCGGACTGCGACGCGGCATCCGAAGAGACGAGGCCACTTGGCGGAACGGGGCCAGGCGTCGAACACCCCCTCGATCGCCACCGGCATGACCGGGCACGATGACCGGCGGACCAGTACGGCGACGCCGCGCTTGAACTCCTGCAACGCCCCGTCCGACGTGCGTGAGCCTTCCGGGAAGATGAGCACCCCCCGCCCCGCTTCGAGGCGACGGAGAATCTCGCGGATCGCGGCCGCGTCGGCCCCCTCCTCGCTGATGGGGATCGAGTTCAAGGCCCGGATCAGGCCGCCGAAGACGGGGGACGCGAACAGCCCTGCCCTGGCGACATAATCCAGATGCCTCTTTGTGACGGCAAACCCGATCACCGGGGGGTCGAGGAATGACTGATGATTGGCGGCGAGCAGAACCGGCCCTGTCAGCGGCACGCGCCCAAGTTCCTGCACGACAGGCCGGTACAGCACACGGACGATGAGCGAGAGGAGCCGCCGCATCCCCTCGTAGACGAGCAGGTTGCCGAGTGTGGTTCCCGGGCGTCTGGCCCGCAGCCGTGCGAACATGAGCGGAGGGTACCGTCCGGGCGTTTCCCGCGCCTCAGCAACGCCGTCAGAGCAGGGCGGCGATCCTCGTCCGGACCGCGTCCTCCAGCCGATCCACAACCTCTTCAAACAACAATCGGGTCGTGTCCACGCGGACGGCATCCGGCGGGCAGACCAGCGGCCCAACCGGCCGGGTCGAGTCCGAGCGGTCTCGTTCGACGATGTCACGAAGCAAGCGGGCTTCATCCGCAGGCAGGCCGGCCGCACGCAGTTGGTCGGCCCGGCGTCGGGCACGCTCGGCGGGGTCGGCGTCGAGGTAGAACTTCACGGCGGCGTCCGGGAAGACCACCGACCCCTGGTCCCGCCCCTCGGAAACAAGCCTCGGATGCTGGTGCCAGATGATGCGCTGCTTCTGCACCATGTGGGCCCGAAGTTCCGGGATCGCGGAGATGGGCGAGACGATCGCCGTCACGTCCGGCTCCCGGATGCGGCCGTTGATGGGCCGGTCCCAGGCGAGCATCGCGGGTGGGTCGCTCGACCAGTCGAAGTGCAGGTCCGCGCTGCGGACTTTTTCGACGATGGCTCTGTGGTCGTCGTGAGAGATGCCGTGGTCGATGACGATGGCCGCGGCGGCCCGGTACATCGCTCCCGTGTCGAGAAAGTCCAGTCCCAGCCGCGCCGCGAGGGCGCGCGCGACGGAAGACTTGCCCGTTCCGGCGGGGCCGTCGATCGTGATGATGATGGGCAGGTCGGGAGGCACGACGATCTGGGGACGAGGCCGGGTAGGGATCGTTGCGCCGCGTGATTCCATCGCTCGGCCCAACCCCCGGCCGCACAGGCGTTACGCCTCGACGGCCCGGCGGATCGCATCCACCAACGCCGCTCGGCTCATCTTCACGCCCAGTGTAGCGTCTCCTCCGCCACGGTACTCCACCGCCAGATTGCCGTCGAACCCCACCGACAGCACAGCCCGAACCATCGGCTCCAGCGCGTACGCGGTGTGCTCGGGCGGTGGAGGCTCCTCCGGGATATCTGGCTCCGGCTGGGCATTCTTGCGGGGCTTGGAGGCGGTCGGCACAGCAAACGTCACCGTCGAGGCGGAGACGGCCGCGGCATACGGCGTGAGGCGACGCAGGTAGGAAACCGCGTCGCCGGACGCGACGGCCGTCTGGAAATCGGGCATGGTGCCGATCCGGAAGCCCCCGACCGACTTGATGAGTTCGGTGAGGCGAACAGGCTCGGCCGTCAGGCCGGGAGCGGGGGCGAGCGCCAGGTTGATCTCGAGTTTCTCCGCTCGCTCGACGACAGGCCGAAGCCGCTCGGCCACGACCTCCTCGCTCTCTTCCGACGCGTCCGACTGGATGCAGACGGAAACGGCGTTGCAGCCGAGGAACGCGCCCGCCTGGAGCACCCGCTTCGCCCGTTCCACGACTTTCTCCCCCTCATCCTCGTTGAGGCTTGCGAAGGCCAGGGGACGGGGTTCGATCAACACCAGGCACGAGCAGCGGGCCTTGTCCGCGCTGTCGCGAAGACGCTCGAGGTCGCGGGCCTCAGCGCCAACAAGGAGGCCGGTGGAGAGGTTCAATCCGTGCAGTCCCAGATCGCCGCCAACGATCGCCGGCAGGGCGTGCAGGTCCGGCTTGCCGGATGAACGCCGTGTGGCAAGGAAGGGTCGCGCATCGGTCACTGTGAGCGTCAGCAGCATGTCCGTGGATACCCCTCCGGCCAGCAGACTCTACCCGTGCAACCCCTGAGCCGCCACGGAAAGCCGGACAGGCAGGGTACGACAAAGAAAGACGGTCGGGCCGTGAGGCACCGACCGTCCGGAGGGGAGAGACAGGTGAGAAGTGGCCACAATAGCGGAATCGTTCAAGCCATGTCAAGCCGCCTTTGGCAAGGGGGGCAGACTTGGGGTTTCCACTTGAGGAACAGGCTCATACCATTCCGCCCGCTCTGGATGGCTCAGGCCATCGAATGAAGCGACAAGGCCGAACCTGTCAGCACCCTCTTCCGAAGGAATGCCCATGGCCAGCCCGTCCGACCGCCGCTACTCCGACTCGCACGAATGGCACAAGATCGAAGGCGAAACGCTCACGCTCGGGCTGACGCGGTTCGCCGTCGATCAACTCACGGACGTCACCTACGTCGAGATGAAGAAGCCCGGTTTCGCGTTCCGCGCCGGCGACTCGGTGGGCGAGGTCGAGAGCGTGAAGACGACGAGCGATGTGTATTGCGCGTGCGCGGGCGAGGTGCTCGAGGCCAACCCGGCTGTCGCCGAAGACCCGAGCCTGCTCAACAGCGACCCCTACGGCGCGGGCTGGCTCGTGAAGATCACGATCAAGGACGCGGCGGGGCTGGACGGGCTGATGGACGCGGCCGCCTACGACGCCAAGTACGGCACGTGAGCCGACGAACTCCCAGCATCGAACGGCGCGGGACACGGGCGGTGCCCGCATGATCCGGTGCGTCGGCGTCCACAAGGCGTACCAGACCGGGACGCAGCGCGTCGAGGCCCTGCGCGGCGTCGATCTGCACGTCCCCGAACCCGGCTTCTACGCCATCATGGGGCAGTCCGGCAGCGGCAAGAGCACGCTCCTCCATCTCCTGGGCGCGCTCGACCGGCCCGATGCCGGGGAGGTCTGGCACGGCGAGCGAGCGCTGCACACCCTCGGCGAACGGGCCGCGACGGAGTTCCGGCGGCGGGGCATCGGCATCGTCTTCCAGCAGTTCAACCTCATCCCGACGCTGACGGCCCGCGAGAACGTCGAGTTGCCCGGCTTGCTGGCGGGGGAGCCGGCGCGGTCACTCGCGCGGCGCAGCACGGAACTGCTCGCTGAACTGGGCGTGGCGCACCTTGCCGAGCGCCGCCCCGATGCCATCTCCGGCGGTGAGCAGCAGCGTGTTGCGATCGCCCGGGCGCTGCTCTTCTCACCGCCCGTGCTGCTGGCGGACGAGCCGACCGGTGCGCTCGACTCCGCCAACGCAGACCGGCTCTGGGGGCTGCTCGCCTCGCTCGCGTCTCAGCGGTCGATGACGGTCGTGATGGTGACCCACGAGCCGGCCGCGGCGACGCACTGCCGGCGTGTGTACGTTCTCCGCGACGGGCGGGTCGAGGGGGAGATCGATACGGAGGGACTCGATGCGTCCGGCGTGGCGGCTCGCTACCAGCAGTTTGTCCGGGCGGCGTAGGCGTACGGCGCTCCTTGTCGCCGCCGTCGCCCTCTCGGCCGCGCTCATCGCCGCGGTTTCCTGCGCGATGGCCTCGATCAACGAGTCGGTGCGCATGCGCCTCGACGCAGCCGTGGGGCGCGCCGACCTTCAGATTCGACCTACCGGGACGGGCCAGACCTTCGATGCCGCGCTCCTGGATGCGGTGCGCTCGTGGCCGGAGACGAAGGCGGCAGCCGGGCGCTTGCAGGACACGGTCTCGATCGTCTTTGCGACGCCGTTCCTGGCGAGTGCGAACGACGGACACGCAGCAGCGACGCTCACGCTCAGAGCCTCCGCCCTCGCCCTGGGCGTATCGTTCGAGGACGAGCGGCCGGTCCGCCCGGTCACCATCCTCGCGGGGCGAGAGCCGCGTCACTCCGGCGAGATCGTCATCGACGCCGCGCTCGCGGAGCGGCTGTCCTGGCTGGCCGCGCGGGATGCCGAAGCCTCGCTGGGCGGATTCGCACTGGTGGCAGGTCCCGGGGTGTGGGAGGTGCCTGCGCCCGTAGTCCCCGATCGCGCGGGCGACGCGCGAGAGGCGGAGGAGATCAACCGGCGCGTAGGCGTGCGCATCGGCGACGAGGTCGAGATCGTGCGTCTGCTGCGCCGACCTGTCCGCCTCACCGTCGTCGGCATCGCCGCCCAGCCGCCGCTCGGCGGGCGACCGCAGGCCTACATGACGCTCGACGGCCTCGCCTCCATCACCGGCAGCGCGGGCAGGCTGGGCGAGATCGACGCCGTGCTGCGCGAGCCGGACCGCGCGGAAGAGATCGTCGAGGCACGCCGTTCCGAGATGCCGCGCGGCCTCGTCCTCCAGACCAGCGCCCGAGTCACCTCCGGCGTCGAGCGCAGCGTCGCCTCCACGCAACTCGGCCTCGCCCTCGCCACGTTCCTCGCGTTCCTCACCGCGACGTTCATCACTTTCACCGGCATGATGACCGACGCCGTCGAACGCGAACGAGAACTCGCCGTTCTGCGCTGCATAGGCGCCTCGCGGGGTCAGCTCGGCGGGGCGCAGTTGCTCGTCGGGGTGATCGTCGGCGGCCTCGGCGGACTGATCGGCGTCCCGCTTGGGCTGCTGGTCGCGGGCTCGCTTGTCGCCGCGTTCCCCGAGCAGGTGCCCGCCGGCCCGCGCGTGCAGCCGCTCGGTGTATGGCTCGCTTTCACCGGGGCGTTGGCGAGCGGCGTGGCAGGCGCGCTCGCCCCCGCATGGCGAGCCTCGCGCACCAGCCCGCTCCGCGCCCTCGCCGCGCGCGCGCGCCAACCCACACGGCGATCCGTCGTGGCCGTCACGATCGCCGGGCTGATCGGCGTCGCCACGCATGCCGTCGTGATCGGCACGCCTGACGACGGCCAGACCGCCTTTTGGCTGTATGTCACGCTCGGTCTGCCCGCCATGCTCACGGGCTACTTCCTCCTCGGTGTCTCGGCGGTGCTGCTCGTGTCGGCCGCGTGTGGCCCCGCGGTCTCCGGCGCGCTGGGTCTGCCGCGCCGGCTCCTGGGGCGGACTGTGCGCGCCACACCTTTCCGCTACGGCTTCACAGCGGGTGCGATGATGGCCGGCCTCGCCCTGATGGTCGCGCTGTGGACGCAGGGCGGCGCGGTCCTCCGCGACTGGTTCGGCAAACTCAGGTTCCCCGACGCCTTCGTGACCGGCCTCGCCCTCACCGACGAGAGCGTCCGCGCCCTCGACGCTCTCCCCTTCGTCACCAACACCTGCGCCATCACACTCCACCCCGTCGACACCGACGCCTTCGGCGTGCGTGCCCTGCAACGCTACCGCACCACCTTCATCGCCTTCGAGCCTGAGCCGTTCTTCCGCATGTCCAACCTCACCTGGGTCGAGGGCGACCCCGCCACGGCCCAACGACGCCTCGAAGAAGGCGGCGCGGTGATCGTCGCCCGCGAGTTCAAGGTCGCCCAGGGCATGGGCGTCGGCGACCTCTTTCGCTGCGAGGACAACGGCGTCCAGCACGAGTTCGAGATCGTCGGCGTCGTCACCAGCCCCGGACTCGACGTCGTCAGCAAGTTCTTCAACGTCGGCGACGAGTACCTCCAGCAGGCTGTGCACGCGGTGTTCGGCAGCCGGCGCGACCTGCGCGATCGCTTCGGCTCCGACGCGATCAACATGATCCAGATCGACCTGGCCGACAACGCCGACGACGCCGAGGCCATCCGCACCATCCGGCGCGAACTCTTCGCTGCGGGCATCCTCGACGCGGGCAGCGGGCGGATGATCCGCCGCGAGATCGAGGAGTTCATCCGCGGCACGCTGCTCGCCGTGAGCGTGCTCGCGGTCCTCAGCATGTTCATCGCCTGCTTCGGCGTGGCGAACGTGATCGTCGCGGGCGTGGAGGCTCGCCAGTTCGAGTTCGGCGTGCTGCGGGCCGTCGGCGCGCAGCGCGGCCTTCTGCTCCGACTCATCGTCGGGGAGGCACTCCTCATCGCTCTCGCCGCGTGCATGCTCGGAACCCTCATGGGCATGCAGGGCGCGTGGGGCGGCACACGCCTGAACGCCCTGCTCCTCGGCCTTTCGCTCACGCCCCGCCCGCCCCTCCTGCCCATCGCCGCAGGGTGGGGGTTCGTGCTGGTGATGTGCCTCGGGGCTGCCGCGCCGTCGATCACACGCCTGAACCGGCAACGGCCTCGGGAGTTGCTGGCCGCGGTGCGTGGCTGATGCAGCAACCACGGGCGGGTATGCTGCCTTATGATGCCACGCTCACCGGTTGACGATCGCGGCGTGCCGTACCAGCCGGTCGCCCTGGCGGAACTTGCCCTCCGGGCCGATTCGCAGGCGGAGCGCGATGCGGCACGCAACCTGCAACGGGATTTGAAGCGAGTGCGCGACGAAGCCTCGCGCCGATGGTCGATGCATCGATTCCTGCTCGCGGCACCCGCCACGCTCGTCGTTCTGGTGGTTGTCTTCCCTACGCTGCTCTGGTTGTTCGGTGGTCGTGTCGGTTTGATCGGCGGCGTGCTCGCCGCGCTGGTCGCGTTCGCTGTGACGCAGCAAATCGAACGATCGCTGGCCATGCGCAGAATCCAGCGGGGGATCGGGGCAACGCTCTCGGCGCACGGTTTCTGCGCACGGTGCGGCTACACACTCCGGGGGCTTGAACGGCAGGCCGACGGCACAGCCATCTGCTCCGAGTGCGGCACGGCGTGGTCTGTCTCCCGTGTTACCCGCCCTCACTGGGAAGGCACACAGCCACCCCTGACGGAGAAACCGCCGGTTGTCCTCCGGGTGTTGCTGCTCAATCCGCCGATCGTCAACGACGACCGCGGAGTCCTCGTTCGGCGGACCGATACCTGGTTGATCGGCGTCGGAAGGTCGCGTCGACAATCGCTCGGGGAGGATCGCATTCGGTCACTCCGGCACGCACTGCGGGTCGAAGGGCGTTGGATCCGCTGGCCCCTCACCGCAGTACTCGGCGCATCGACGCTCTCGGCTTTGTTCCAGTTCACCAGGATCGGGAGTCTCGAAGGCGCTGACTGGATCATCGCGGTCGTTGGCATCGTCGCACTGTCGCTCGCGCTCGGTCTCGGCACGTTCAGCACCCTGACCGGCGAACTCGGCATCACACCGCGACGGTTCGGGGCCGCGACCACAGAACGCGGCCTCTGCGCAGCATGCCTCGGCGAACTCCGACCCCCGGACCCAGAGGGCTACCGCGTCTGCATCGCCTGCGGCGCAACCTGGCAGGCGCCGACCGAGCCGGGGCAGCGCAGGCATCCCCCCGCGTAGAATGTCGCATGACCGCGCCCGCCGGCTTCGAACTCGTCAGCGATTTCGCGCCGACGGGCGATCAGCCCGGCGCGATCGAGGGCGTCTGCCGCGACCTCCGCGCCGGCTCGCGCCACGTCTGCCTGCTCGGCGCGACCGGCACCGGCAAGACCTTCACCATGGCGAACGTCATCGCTGCGCTTCAACGACCCACGCTCATCATCAGCCACAACAAGACCCTCGCGGCGCAGTTGTACGAGGAACTGCGCCAGTTTTTCCCCCGCAACAGCGTAAACTATTTCGTCTCGTACTACGACTTCTACCAGCCCGAGGCCTACATCCCCGCCCGCGACATCTACATCGAGAAGGACGCCAGCCGCAACGACGACCTCGACATGCTGCGCCTGGCCGCCACCAGCAGCATCCTCAGCCGGCGCGACACCATCGTCGTCGCGTCGGTCTCCTGCATCTTCGGCCTTGGGTCGCCCGAGGCGTACGCGCAGCGGGTGCTGACGATCACCCGCGGCAGCCGCATCAACCGGCGCGACTTCTTCCTCGCCCTCAACGCCATGCAGTACCAGCGCGTCGACGTCGAGTTCAAACGCGGCTCGTACCGCGTCCGAGGCGACGCCGTCGAGGTCTGGCCCGCCTACGAGCGCTTCGCCGTCCGCGTCGAACTCTTCGGCGACGAGATCGACCGCGTGGACCTGATCGACCCGACCGGCGGCGAACTGCTCGCCCAGGAGCGGCAGTTCTTCCTGTATCCCGCCGTTCACTATGTGATGCCCGAGGAGGAGATCAAGCCCATCCTCGACTCGATCCGGGCCGACCTCGACGACCGCGTGCTCGAACTGCGTTCGCAGGGCAGACTCCTCGAAGCCCAGCGCCTGCTCGCCCGCACCAAGTACGACCTCGAGATGATCGAGGAGGTCGGCTATTGCTCCGGCATCGAGAACTACTCCCGCTACTTCGACGGCCGCGCCCCCGGCGAGCGCCCGTTCACGCTGCTCGACTACTTCGAGCGGGCACCGCGGCGGGATGGAGAGTGGCGAAGTGGCAAAGCGGCAGAGTGGCAAAGCGATACCGCGAACATCGCCGCCGAGCCCCACTCCGCCACTCTGCCACCCTGCCACTCTGCCACTTCTGCTTCAAGCGACTGGCTCCTCATCATCGACGAATCGCACGTTACCGTCCCGCAGGTGCGGGCGATGTTCAATGGCGACCGCGCCCGCAAGGAAGTGCTCGTCGAGCACGGTTTCCGCCTTCCCGCCGCCCTCGACAACCGTCCGCTGCGGTTCGAGGAGTTCGAGTCGATGATTCCCCAGGTCGTGTTCGTCAGCGCGACGCCGGGGCCGTACGAACTCGGCCTGACCGGCGGCGCGGTGCACGAGCAGGTCATCCGCCCGACCGGCCTGCTCGACCCCGAGATCGAGGTCCGCCCCGCCTCGAACCAGGTGCAGGACCTGCTCGGACGCTGCCGCGAGCGTGCCGCCTCGGGGGAGCGTGTGCTCATCACCGCCCTCACCAAGCGCCTCTGCGAGGACCTCACGGGCTACCTCGACCAGCAGGGCCTGCGCGTGCGCTACCTGCACAGCGAGATCGACACGCTCGAGCGTGTGGGCATCCTCACCGACCTGCGGCTGGGCGAGTTCGACGTGCTCGTCGGCGTGAACCTGCTGCGCGAGGGCTTGGACCTGCCCGAGGTCTCGCTCGTGTGCATCCTTGACGCCGACAAGGAGGGCTTCCTCCGCTCAGCCACGAGCCTCATCCAGCAGATGGGCCGCGCCGCCCGCAACGTGAACGCGAAGGTCGTTATGTACGCCGACTCCGTTACACCCGCCATGCAGGCCGCCATCGACGAGACCGAACGCCGCCGCGCCAGGCAGATCGCCTTCAACCGCGAACACGGCGTCACTCCGACCACCATCCGCAAGGCCATCCGCCGCGGGCTGGAGAGCGAACTCAAGGCGAGGCGCACGGCCCGCGAGGCCGCCCTCACCAGCGAGCGGCCCCTCGACGCCGCCACGCTGCTCGCCGAGATCGAAGGCGAGATGCGCGAAGCGGCCGAGTCGCTGAACTTCGAGCGCGCCGCCGAACTGCGCGACCAGGCCGCCACCGTGCGACGACTCATCGAGGAGCACGGCGGGCACGCCCCGGGACTGCCGACCGGCGACGGACCGGACGAACCGCTTCTGCTCCGACGCGCCGAGGTCGAGGAAGCCCTGCGGGCGAAGGGCGGCACGCGACGGCGCAAGCCCGGCATGGCCGGCGTGCACCCGCGCGCGAAGGAACGCCGCACGCGCCGCAAGCCCCGCTGACCCGCACCTACCATCGACCGTGAACCCCGTCGCACCGCGAACTCCGCCCCCTCGACGCAAGGCCGAGTTCCCGCGCCGCCTCGGTCTGTACCTGCTCGGCGTGGCGATCGGCCTCCTCATGCTGGGGTTGATCCAGCGTGCCAAGAAGGCCGCGACATCGCCCCAGCCTCAGCCACCCACCCCCGCAGAGACCAGCCCGTAACGCGGACGACCTACGATCGCATCCACGGAGGGAGACGGATGCCCCGCGCCGCGACAGAGCCACGGAAGAGCCGCCCGAAACCAACGCCGAAGGCCGCGCCCCGGTTCTCGCCGACCGACGCGCCCGAGCCGCGACGCCAGCCGCCGCCGGACCGGTTCATCCGTGTCCGCGGGGCGCGCGAGCACAATCTGAAGAACATCGATGTGGACATCCCGCGCGACCGGCTCGTGGTCGTCACGGGCCTGTCCGGCTCCGGCAAGTCGTCGCTCGCCTTCGACACCATCTTCGCCGAGGGCCAGCGCAAGTACATGGAGTCGCTCTCCGCCTACGCGCGGCAGTTCCTCGAACAACTGAAGAAGCCCGACGTGGAGGAGATCGAGGGCATCCCCCCCACCATCGCCATCGAGCAGCGGTCCGCCTCCGGCAACCCCCGCTCCACCGTCGCCACCACCACCGAGATCTACGACTACCTCCGCCTGCTCTACGCCCGCTGCGGCACGCCGTATTCGTGGGCGCCGACGAAGACACGCAAGGACGGCGCTGTGGTCGAGCGAGCGGGCGTGCCGATCTCCGCAACCAGCGCGACACAGATCGTGGACACCATCATGGGCTGGCCCGCCTCGGCCAGCAGGCTCATGGTGCTCGCACCCGTCGTCCGCGGCCTCAAGGGCTTCCACAAGGACGTGGCCGAGCAACTCCATCGGCAGGGCTGGTCGAGAGCGCGCGTCGATGGCACGATCGTTGACCTGCGCGATGTCCTCTCACGCGGCGGGGAGAACCCGCTGGGCCTCGGCCGCTACGAGAAGCACACCATCGAGGCGGTCGTCGATCGCCTGACGCTCGACGCCGACTCCCGCCAGCGCCTCGCCGAGTCCGTCGAGGCTGCGCTCCGCCTCGCCGAAGGCTCCGTCATCATCGCCGTCGAGCGGGCTTCTTCCGCGCAGGACTCAAGACTCAGGACTCAGGACTCCTGGACCGACCACGCCTTCTCGACCCGCTTCGCCGACCCCGAGCGACCCGAGTACGCCCTGGAAGAGATCAGCCCGCGTCTCTTCAGTTTCAACTCTCCCTTCGGCGCGTGCCCGCGCTGCCACGGCCTTGGCAACCTTG
Organism: Phycisphaerales bacterium; assembly: GCA_035443945.1. Classification (GTDB taxonomy): domain Bacteria; phylum Planctomycetota; class Phycisphaerae; order Phycisphaerales; family UBA1924; genus CAADGN01. Next base: position 63,741 of record DAOMNQ010000004.1, read on the forward strand.
CCGAGTTCGACGAGAACCTGGTGCTGCCCGATGACGCGAAGAGCCTCGCCGACGGCGCGATCGCGGCGTGGAACAAGAACGGCCCCGTCCGCGCCTGGTATAACCGCAAACTCCGCCGGTTCTGCAAGGCGTTCGGCGTCTCGTTCCATCAGCCCGTCCGCGAGTTCCCGCCGGACGCCCGGCGCGCGCTCCTCCACGGCACGGGTAAGGACGCTCCGCGCGCCCGCCAGTTCGAGGGAGTCATCCCCAACGTCGCGGCGTGGTGGGAATCGACGGAGAACCCGGGCGTCAAGGAGTGGCTGAGCGGGTTTTTTTCGCAGCGGCCGTGCCCGGAGTGCCGCGGCGACCGCCTGCGCATCGAGGCCCTGCATGTGCTGCTGACGAGCGAGCATCGCGCGGACGCCGCCCGGGCCGCCTCCGGCTCCGTCATCGGCCGCCCCGCAAACGACGGTACGATGCTCAACATCGCCGAACTCTCCCGCCTCACCATCAACGACGCGATCGCCTTCGTCGAAGGCCTTCGCCTCACGAACGAGCAACGCACCATCGCCGAGCCAATCCTGAAGGAAGTCGGCAGCCGCATGCGGTTCCTCACCAGCGTCGGCCTCGAATACCTCACCCTCTACCGGCGCACCAGCACGCTCTCGGGCGGCGAGGCCCAGCGCATCCGCCTCGCCACGCAGGTCGGCTCCGGCCTCGTCGGCGCGTGCTATGTGCTGGATGAACCGACGATCGGCCTGCACCAGCGCGACAACGGGCGGCTCGTTCGCACGCTCCGTCATCTCGCCGACATCGGGAACACCGTCATCGTCGTCGAGCATGACGAAGAGATGATCCGCGCTGCCGACCACCTCATCGACGTCGGCCCCGGGCCGGGCGTCCACGGCGGGACCGTCGTCGCGCAGGGCACCGTTCAGCAGGTCTGCGAGACGCCCGGCTCGATCACCGGCGACTATCTCTCCGGCCGTCGGGCCATCGAAACTCCCGCACGCCGCCGTCCTCTCGACCCCAACCGAAACGCGATCGCCGTGAAGGGCGCGAAGCAGAACAACCTCAAGGGCATCGACGCCTCGTTCCCGCTCGGCGGCATTGTCTGCGTCACCGGCGTCTCCGGCTCCGGCAAGAGCACGCTTGTCAACGACGTGCTTCTCAAAGCCGCCCGCAAGCACCTGCTCGGCGCGCGCGAAACGCCCGGCGACCACGCCCGCGTCACCGGCCTCAACCGCATCGACCGCGTCATCGAGGTCGATCAGTCGCCGATCGGCCGCACGCCACGCTCGAACCCCGCCACCTACACCGGCTTCTTCGACGACGTGCGGCGCATCTTCGCGCAGACCAAGGAGGCCCGCATCCGCGGCTACAAGCCCGGACGCTTCAGTTTCAACGTCTCCGCCCAGAACGGCGGTGGCCGGTGCGAGGCCTGCCAGGGTCAGGGCCTCAAGAAAATCGAGATGCACTTCCTCCCCGACGTCTACGTCGAGTGCGAAGTCTGCCGCGGCCGACGCTACAACCGCGAGACTCTCGAAGTCACCTATCGAGGCAAGAGCATCGCCGACGTGCTGGACATGACCATCGAAGAGGCCCGCACCTTCTTCGAGAACCACCCGAAAATCCACCGCTTTGTCTGCTCGCTGCACGACGTCGGGCTGGACTACCTCACGCTCGGCCAGCCTTCGACGACGCTCTCCGGCGGCGAGGCCCAGCGCATCAAACTCGCCTCCGAACTCGGCAAGGGCGTCCGCCCCGACGGCACGGGCACGGGCGAGCGCACGCTCTACGTCCTGGACGAGCCGACCACGGGCCTGCACTTCGAGGACGTCCGCAAACTCGTCGCCGTGATGAACCGCCTCGCCGACGCCGGCAACACCCTCGTCGTCATCGAGCACAACCTCGACGTCGTCAAATGCGCCGACTGGATCATCGACCTCGGCCCCGAGGGCGGCGACGCCGGCGGCACCATCGTGGCCGCGGGCACGCCCGAACAGGTCGCCCGAGTCCGGCGCAGCTACACCGGGCGGTACCTGTCCCGAGTGCTTGCGTGAGCGGCGCGTCGGCTGCCTGCTCGCCCTATCATTCCCGCGCATGAGCCGCGAACCCGATCAACGGGACAGCATCTTCATCATCGGGCCCGGCGTCGATCCCGCTCGGCTCTCCGATGAGCCGTGCTGCGCCGACCCGCGGGCCTACTCCGCCGCGGGGGACGAGGAGCACAACCGCCGCGAAGGACGCCGGCTGGTGCTCCGCCTCATCGTCGCCTTCGCTCTCGTGATCACACTCGGCTTCGTCTGCTTCGTCGTGCTGCCCGGCTTCGGCGTCCACCTGCCGCCGGTCGTGCCGCTGGTGGCCTTCGCGGCCATCGTTGTCGGCTCGCTCCTGACCGCGAAGGCCGAGGGCCACTTCCCTCCCCCGCAGCGCAGGAAGGAAGACGAAGGCCGCCCCATCGGCTGCTGCCCCGGCCCGCGCCCGCCGCGCAGCCTGCGGTAGCCGGCCGCTGTCGCCGCCTACGCCCCCACCCCAGTCCTCTCCTTCTCCGCGCGTCGGCGCTTCAGTTCCGAGTCGACGAACGGCTCCAGGTACCCCTGTAGCACCTTCTCGTAGTTGCTCTCTTCGTACCCGGTGCGGTGGTCCTTCACGCGGTTGTCGTAGAAGACGTAACTGCGGATCTGCGTCCCCCAGCCGCGGCCCATCTCGGCCCCCTTGGCCTCGGCCAGTTCGCGCTCGCGCTTCTCCTCCTCCAACTGCTCGAGTTTCGCCGTCAGCAGCGTCATCGCCTGGTGCTTGTTCTGCGGCTGGTCGCGGTAGGTGCTCGCCACCACCATGATGCCGGTCGGCTTGTGGACGATCCGGCACGCCGACGCCACCTTGTTCACGTTCTGCCCACCAGGCCCGCTCGAACGCGCGAAGTACGTGATCTCCAGTTCCTTGTCCGGGATCTCCAGCGCGACGTCCTCGAACTCCGGCGTGACATCCACGCTGGCGAAACTCGTCTGCCGCTTCCCCTGCGAGTTGAACGGCGACACGCGCGCCAGCCGGTGCGTGCCGCGTTCGCAACTCAGGTACCCGAAGGCGTACGGCCCCTTGACGTGCAGCGTCACGTGGTCGATGCCCACCTCCGTGCCGAACGTCTTGGAGATCTCCTCCAGTTTCCACCCCATCCGCTCGCAGTAGTAGATGTACATCCGCAGCAGCATCTCGGCCCAGTCGTTGGCCTCGGTGCCGCCGTCGCCCGCCGAGATCGTCAGGTAGCAGTTCCGGTGGTCGTGCTTGCCCGAGAGCAGCGACTGCAACTCGACCTTCTCCATCCGGCCGACCAGCCCGTACAGCGACTCGTCCGCCTCGGCGAGCAGGTCCTTGTCCCCGGACTCCTTCGCCATCTCGTACGCGAGGCGCGCGTTCTCGAAGTCCTCCATGATGGACTTGAGCGGGTCCGTCTGGGCCTTGAGCAGTTTCAGTTCCGCCACCGTGGCCTTCGCGGCCTCCGGGGCGTCCCAAAAGCCCGTCTCCCCCATCATCGACTCGAGTTCCGACAGCCTCCGCCGCTTGAACTCGTAGTTAAAGAGAGTCGCGGATGGTTACGATCCGCGCCTCAAGGTCGTCGATCACGGGCTGGTGGGCGTCGAAGTGCATGGCGGCTCCTGTTCGAGCAGGACTCTAGGCCGACCGCCCCGCCGCTTCGCCCACCCCGGCAACCCCGCGCGACCCGGCCGATATTCTTGTGAGGCCGCGCCGAACATCCGCCCCGGCGGCGTTCAGGCTCCGCGAGCAGCCCCCGCCGCTCGACAAGGAGACCGCCATGCCGAAGACTCTCGTCCGCACATGCCCGATCGCCCTCGCGATCGCCGCCCTGACCTTCGCCGCGCCCGCCCTGACCGCCCAGCCCGAGCCCGCCCCGGCAGGGGCGAGGCCGACCGGAGAACAGATCGCCCCTGCCCGGACGCGGGACACGTCTGCTCTCATCACGCTCCGATTCCCGGGTGGCTCGCTGCCCGAGTACGTGCAGGCCGTCAAACTGGCATCCCAGGACAACCCGGTCAACGTCGTGATCCGAGGCGAGGCCGGCGATGTGCGCCTGCCACAGGTGTTCCTCGAACGGGTGTCCATACGGTCAGCGCTCGAACTCGTCACGGGCAACTACGCAATCGACGACCTGGCCGTGCGAGCGGATCTGTCGATCAAGGGGGCGCTCCCCGATCCCTTTGCAGGACCGGGCGAGCCGATCTACCTGATCGAGGTCCGTCGTGATACGGGCAGAAGGACAACGCCGACCGGTCGGCTGATGCCTGCGGAAACGCTCGTGGTCTCGATCCGTGACCTGATCACACCGCTTCCCGGCGATCCGGCCAACTCTGCGATGTCGCGCGAGTCGGTGTTGACCGCGGTCGAGGCTGCCCTCACGACCGCCGCGGCCGATTCGGAGCCGACGGTTCGCTTCCACGAGGACACCGGCCTGGTCATCCTGAACGCCCCGCAGCCCGCGCTCTTGGCCGCCCAGAATGCGATCAACGCCATCAGTTCGGACCTCGCCCGCCGGCGCGAACTCGCCAAGTTGCAGTCAACGCGCTCGATGGCGGACGCCGCGAAACTCGAGATCGAACTCGCGGACGCGCGTGCCAACGTCGAACTGCAATCGATCGGGATTGAGAGGGCGAAGCAGCGCTTCACCATCGCCGAGCAGGAACTCAACGAACGCAGAAAACTGGTCGAGCAGTCCGCGATTCCGCCCTCCGAACTCCGAGCAAGCGAGGAGCGGCTCGCCGAAGCGGTCTCCATGATGCGCGCCGCCGAAGTCGAGCGCGAGCGTGCCGCCCGCCGCATGAACGCGATGCAGGCGATGCTCGAAACCGCGAAGACAGCCTCCGCCGGTGCCCCGACCGATCCCGCCGCCCGCCTGACCGCGGAGAACGCCGCGCTGCGCGAGCGAGTCGCCTCGCTCGAAGCCGAACTCAAGGCCATGCGCGAAGAACTCGCCCGGCTCCGCCCCCGGGACGGGGGGACACGCTGACAGCCGTCGCCGCCATCCCGGCCGCCCCGCCCACCCGCGTGGACACCACGCCATCTATGCCGCCTCCCGCGCCAGCCGCGCTCAACCTCAACGAGCGCGGCGACGCCACGCGCGACCTGACCGCGGCCATCTCCCGCGGCGAAGCCGCAGCCTTCGCCCGCTTCTACGAGGCATGGTTCGATCGTGCCCTCGCCGCCGCCCGCTCGCTCACGGGGCGCGACGAGTCGTTCTGCCTCGACGTCGTGCAGGACGCGATGCTCCGCGTCGCAAGCCGCATGCCGACGCTCCCCGACGAACGCTCGCTCGAACGATGGCTCGCCCGCGTCGTGCGCTCGGCCGCCCTTGACCAACTCCGCCGCGAGAAGCGCCGCTTGCTCCGCGAACGCTCGCGCTCGCCCGCGACGTCTCCCGCTCGCCCCGACGAACTCACCGAACTGATCGAGCGCATCGACCGGCTCCGCATCACGCTGACCGAACTGCCCGCCGACGATCGCGCCCTCCTCGACGCCCGGTTCGGACGCGCCCGCACCCTCCGCGACGCCGGTGAGGAAGCCGCCATCTCCGGCGACGCCGCCCACGGCCGCCTGCGACGCATCATCAACCGCCTGCGCCACGCCGCGACGGAGAAACCCCGGTGACCACTGACCCAACCGGCAGCCCCCCCCTCAGCCCCGCGGGCCTCGAACGCCGCGACGATATCCTGTCGCTCGCGCAGCGCGCCCTGCGTGCCCGCGTGCGTCGCCGCGTTACCGCCCGCGCCGCGCTTGCTTCGCTCCCGTTGGTCCTCGCGATCGCAGCAGGGGCCATGCTCACGCGGCACCATCCGGCGCACGTGCCCCTGCCGACTGTTCATCATGGATTGCAGGACACGACAGGATCGCTCAATCCGCTTGACGCCCGCGGCTCCCGAATTGAGTTTGTGCCCTCCGATCCCGGCATCCTCCAACGAACCGCGATCGTCGTCGGCCCCTCGCGTGCCGAATCCCTTGACGATCGCGCCCTCGCGGATGCCCTGTCGCAGGCGGGCCTCCCCGCCGGCGTTATCCGCACGCCCGATCGCGTCACCATCGCCCCGATCGCTCGCTCCGCATCTCTGCCCCCGCCACCGCCCGGCGGCGACCCGGGCGCGCTGCCCGCCGCGCCGACCGGGTGAGCCGCCCGCGGCTATCGTCCCCGGTGCCGTACTCGCCGGGATCCATCGCCATTGGTGCCGCGACCCAGACACCCGCTCCGGCGCAGAGCGAGGCCGTCGCCATCGTCGCGCTGGCGGTTGTGCTTGTCGCCGCACTGCTGGTGATCGTCGCGCTCGGCGCGGTCGCGCTGGTTGTTTCGCGCCGCCGCCGACTTGCTCGCGCACATGCCCCGCCCCCCCCCGACGGGCCTCTCGTGGACGCCTGGGCCGAGGCAGGCCGCCGGATGCCCCTCGAAGAAGGCCCCGCGACCGAACCCGGCTCCGACTGACCCGCCCCAGAGGACCGACGATGCCACGCTCCGACTCCGACACCGCAGGCGACCCGGTCAGTTCGCTCGCGGAGCGCCCCGTCGCCCTCGTCACCGGCGGCGTGCGGCGAGTCGGACTCGCGGCGGCGAACGCCCTCGCCGAAGCCGGATGCGACCTGATCCTCACCTGGCGAACCGACGCAGAGACCGCCCGCAAAGCCGCCGCCCAACTGCACAAGACCGGCGCGCAGGTCCGCCTCGAACGCCTCGACCTCGAAGACCTCGCCTCTGTCGCCGCGCTGGGCGAGATGCTCGCCGTCGAACTCAAACGCCTCGACGCCATCGTCCACAACGCCTCCGTCTATGGCCCCACGCCCCTCGCCCGCATTACCTCCGAGGCGATCTCGCGCCACTTCCGCGTCAACGCACTCTCCCCCCTCCTGCTCTCCTCGCGCCTCGCCGGCCGGCTCGCCGAGTCGCCCCGCCCTGGCGGAGGCTCCATCGTCGCCATGCTCGACATCCACGCACTCGGCCGCCCCCGCCGCGGCTACGCCGCCTACTCCATGTCAAAGGCCGCACTCGCGGAGATGGTCCAGAGCCTCGCACGCGAGCTCGCCCCGCGCGTCCGTGTCAACGGCGTCGCCCCGGGCGTCGTCGCGTGGCCGGAGTCCGGCCCCGAGGCCGACCCGGAGGCTCAGAAGGCGTACCTCAAGCGCGTCCCGCTCGCTCGCGCCGGCACGCCGCGCGACGCCGCCGAGGCCGTGCGCTGGCTCGCCCTCGACGCCCACTACGTCACCGGCGAGATCCTCCGCGTCGATGGCGGTCGCTGGGTCGCCTGAGCGTCAGCCGTCGCAGCCCGCGGTCCACGAGTTCAGGAACGCGAGCACGTCGAGGGTGTTCACCTCCCCGTCCTCGTTGAGGTCCGCCCGCTCATCCCCGTCAACCCACGCGTTAAGGAAGCCCAGCACGTCGAGCGTGTTCACCTCGCCGTCGCAGTTCCAGTCGGCGGGGCAGTCGGGCGACGGGCAATCGACGCCGACAATGGTGAACGCGCCAGGCGTCACCGCCGAGACGGGCGGATCCGTGCCCAGCGTGAAACGCAGGTGAGCGTTCGTCGTCGAGGGGAGCGACGCGGGCAGCAGCCACTGGAACCGCCCGTTGCTGGGCACGCCCGCCGCGACCTGGCTCCACGGGCCGTTCGGACCCGCAGTCGAGAGTTCGATCGTCATGGTCGGCATCCCGCCGACGCGATCGTCCTCCGGGATCGCCGCGTGCCAGCGCACGAACCGTGTCTGCCCTGCGATGAAGGTCTGCCCGCCGCGCGGATACACCGGGTGCACCCACGCCTGCTCGGGCACGAGAGCGTTGGCGTAAAACCGCGGGCGGTTCGTGCCTCCGGTCCACCAGTGGCAGTTCTCCTCCGCCACCGTCACGACGTCCGGGTACCCGTTGTGGTCGGCATCCGCCCCGGTCCGCAGCGCGGCCGCCGTCCCGCACCCCTCCGGCGTCACGATGGTCGCGATCAGCGTCCATCCGCCGCCCCCGTCCTGGGCGTAGACGTCCACCTGCCCCGGTCTGAAGGCGATGATCTCGCCGAGGCCGTCCAGGTTCATGTCCGCGATCTGTGTGCGGTGATACGACACGCCGATCGACGAGAGATTGCCGGAGATGTTCTGCCACTGCCCCGGCGCGATCATCTTCCACACGTGCAGCGCGCCCGAGGTCGTCCACGCGATCTCCTCTCGCCCGTCGCCGTCCACGTCTCCGATCGACAGCCCCGACCGCCACGGCCCGCCGCCGAGATTCCCGTCGGCGAGCGAGAACGCGCCCGTTCCGTCGCCGAGGTAGACGGTCCCGCCCCCATGGGACGCGGCGAAGTCGGCGTTTCCGTCGCCGTTGAAGTCGCCGAAGGAAAACTCCATCGACGAGTTGCCGCCGAGAAAGCCGAACGTGCGCGGCCAAGTCCCGTCGCCGTTGTTTCGGTGGACGTGGACGCCGTCGCAGCAGCCGAACGCGACCGACCCGACGTCGAGCCACCCGTCGTTGTCGACGTCCGCGAGATCGGTCGAGAACATCGCCCACGACTGGCCGTTCTGTCCAAGCCCGTCGTCCCACGGCGTCCAGTTCCGGCCGGTGCCGTCGCCGAGCGCGACCTCGAGCACCTGGTTGCCGAAGTCGTTGGAGGACCAGTCGTGGTGCACGCCGTAGGCGGCGTCCATGAGGCCGTCGTTGTTCATGTCCGCGAGCGCAACGCCGCCGTACCCGAAGTGGCCGGTCTGGAAGTGCGACCACGCGCCGAGGCCGTCGCCGAACCAGACCATGATGCCGGTCTGGCTGCTGTTGACGAACGGGCTGCCGTGGTCGCCGACCGACACAAGGTCGAGATGTCCGTCGCCGTTGACGTCGGCGAACTCGAACTCCGTGCGGCCGCCCTCCATGCCGGGCAGGTGAAGCCCTGTCGATCGGTCAACGAAGGACAGCGATGCCGTCTGGGCCGCCGCCGCGTGCACCGACATCGCCACTCCAAGCGTCGCCATCAACCCTCGTGCTCCGCTCATCGCACGCTCCTGCTCGTTCGCTGCCGCGTGACGCCCGTCTCAAGGTACCACCCACGCCACCGTGAAGCAACGCGATCAAGCCCCCGTTCTGCCCGAAAAACACCTCTCCGATCCCCTACTGCGGCTCGATGAGCTCCTCCTCTCGCCGCCACGCGGCCCCGCACTCGGGGCAGACCGTGCACCCGTCCTCCGACTCCGGCACGCCCTCGAGCGGGTAGTCGCACGAGGCGCACGCCCCGGCGCCGACGATGAACCGCGCGATCTCCGCGGCGAGCATCCTGCGCGCGACCAGGATCATCGCCAGCGGGCCGGCCGCGCCCGCCGCCGCGCTCCCGACGACCACCAGCGCGATCCGCCACGCCTCGAACGGCGGCGTCGCGCCGAGGAGGGCGGGCGTCAGGCGGGGCACCAGGAGCGCGGGCAGCGCGAACACCGGCAGCGCGAACGCGAGCGCGATCCACCCCGCGCGCCCGGCCCGCGGCG
>DAOMNQ010000004.1:73233-78043 GCA_035443945.1 Phycisphaerales bacterium
CCGCCACTGCTGCTCCGCCGTCGTCGCCGAGCGGCCGATCAGCCGCACGCGTTGCCCGCGGGCGTCGATCACGGACGTAGGCGAGAGCAAACCGCGTGACATCGATCGAGTCACTCACCTGAACGAAGCAGAGCGGACACGCCAACGACCCTATCGATCACGGCTGACAGCCTCCCCACCTCCCGCCGCACCGCCTCCGCATCCCCGTCCTCCACCGCGCGCCGCAGGCCCGGCTCGGTCGCGATGTAGAGGCTCTTGTACCAGGGCCGGTCGGCCAGGCCCGCCTCGTCGCTCCACGCGCGCTGCGCGGCGAAGAGCGCGGCGTTCGCCCGCGCGAGTTCATCGCCCGTCAGCCGACCCTCCGCGAGTGCGGCCTCCAGCGCGTCGCGCGCCCGCACCGCCGCCGCCTCGCACTGCGCCGCGGCGGCGTCCAGCGCGGCCAACTCCTTCGCCACCGGCCCCAGGCCGCCGCCCCCCCCTTCGGCCTCTCCTCCTTCCGCCTCCGGCCTCTCGAACACGCCCGTCTCCACTCCCCGCTTCGTGATCTCCCGCAGGTGCCGGCGCAGGCTCGACACGCCCGCCGCGGGGTCCAGCGGCAGGAGCGGCACCTCCGCGAGCCGCGCTGCCGTCGCCACGGTCATCCGTGCGATCATCAGCGCAGGCTCGTAGTCCTCCCCCACCACCTGCCGGTACCACCGCAGCGTGTCGTACGCGGTGTGGTAGTTCACGCCGTCGCTCCCCCCGCCGCTGAAGGCCGCCCCCGCCACGCCCGCGTGCGCCACGAACGGCAGGTGGTCGCTCCCGCCGCCGAGTTCGCCCATCGACGGCTCGCGTCCGCCTGCCCAGGCATCGAACACCGACCGCTCCGGCTCGCGCGCCTGCGGCACCGCCTTCGCCGCCCCGGCGATCACGCGCCGCAGGCTCGGCGTCGCCGCCGCGCCGAAGTTCGGCCCCATCGACGCCATGTCGAGGTTGATGTACGCGATGGCCCCCCCCCCACTCACGCCCTCCAGCCGCTCGCGGTTCCCCTCGACCCACTCCGTCGAGCCGATCAGCCCGTGCTCCTCCGCGCCCCACGCCGCGAAGACGATGCTCCGCCGCGGCCGCTCACCTGCGGCCGCTCGCTCCGTGAACGCCCGCGCCGCCTCCATCAGCGAGATCATCCCGCACATCGCGTCGGCCGCCCCGTGCCCCCATGCGTCGTGATGGCAGCCGATCACCACGAACCGCTCCGGCTCCTCGCGGCCGCGCAGCGTCGCCAAGACGTTCGCCGACTCGACGATCCGCCGCTCCTGCTCAACTTTCACGCGCACCCGCAGCCCTTCGCCGCCCGTTACCCGGTACGGGAGCGGCAGCCCCCCCTGCCATCCCTGCGGCACGAACTCCCCGCCCATCCGCCGCATGATCGTGTGCGCCGCCCCCCACCCGATCGGCTGCACGGGGATCCGCGGCAGGGCGACCTCATCAGGGTCCAGCCGCGCCGCATCCCGCGTCGCCTCGACCCCCGGCGTGAGCGGATCGCCCGGAGACGCCAGCGTCACGATCGACCCGCGCTGGATGCACGAGTCGTTCAGGTATCCGCCCTCCGGGTACATCAGCCCCTTGACGTACCCGTCGTCAGCGGGGTCGCTGTAGATCAGCAGCGCTGCGGCCCCCGCCGCCTCGGCGAACTTCGCCTTGAACCCGCGGTAGTTCCCCCCGTACCGCGCGATGACGACCTTGCCCGTGCAGTCAACGCCGAGCGCGGTCAGGCGCTCAAAGTCCTCCTTGCGCCCGTAGTTCGCGTAGACGACCTCGCCCGTCGCCTCGCCGCTGCCCGAGTACGCGTTCCACCCGAAGCCGATCGGGTCCGCGGCCGTGTCCGGGTCTTCCGCCAGCGGCGTCTCACCGAGGGGCAGCAGCCCCCCCCCGATGACCTCCACCTCCGCCGCGATCGGCCTCGACAGGTACGCCCAGAACCGGTGCACCTCGACCTCCAGCCCCATCCCGCCGAACGCCGCGGCCAGTGCCTCGATCGTCTCCCGGTCCCCCTCCATCCCCGCGATGTGCGGCTGCGACGCGAGCGCATCGTGCCAGTCCCACAACCTTCGCGCATCCGGGATCGCGTTGAGCCGCTGCTCGTATGCCGCGTACGCCTCGCGCTGCGCCGCCGGCCACCAGGGCAGGTCGTAGGCGGCCGCGAACGCCTCGCCATCCTGTCCCCGTGCTCCGACCGCCGCACCGACCACGACCGCCGCCAACGCCGCACCATGCATCATCCGCATCACGCGCCTCCCGAGTCTCATTGCGCCCCACTCTACCGTCCCGACGAGCCGCCCCTCGCTCCGAACGAGCCGCGACCGTCGGGGAGCGGTTCCCCTCCCCCTGCCCACCCCGCGCCCACCCTCGACCAAAGAGTAAAGCGGCGGCCCGCAGGTCGCGGACCGCCGCTCTCGTTGTACGCGTGAAGTCTCGACCACCGCCTGCCGTCAGCGGCGCCGACGCAGCGCGGCGGGAACGCCGAGCGCGAACAGGGCCAGCGTGCCGGGAGTGGGAACCTTGCAGACGTAGTAGTACAGGTTCCGGTGGAACTCGTCCGTGTTGTCGGTCCACAGCGGGTGCTCGCCGAAGAACGGCAGCGTCAGCCCGCCGAACACCACGTGCCCGCTGCCGTACGACTTCTCGGCCAGGATCACGTCCGGCCCGTTCGTGCCGAACATCAGGCTCGTCAGCCCGCTCCCGTACACGATATCGTGGGCCAGAGAATCGCCGTCGAAGAACCCGCCGGTGACGCCGTACGGCCCCTGGTAGATCGGGTGGCTCGTGTCCACCGCGTTGCCGAAGTCGTGCGGGAAGTTGTTGTCCAGGAAGACGCCGAATCCCACGTCGAGCACCATCGGGCTCGAGCCCCAGCGCGCCGCGTTGATCAGCATGTTCCCGCCGCCGGCCACGAACGCCTCCATCGCCGCGCGGTTCGCGTTGACGAACGCGTTGAACTCCGCGTCCGCGCCGTCGCCGCCGTCCATGATGACGCAGTCGTAGTTCGAGAATACGCCCTTGCTGACCGCGGTCGGGAAGTCCAACCGGTCCCAGCCCCCGACACCAAACACGTCGTTCATCGCGTTCACGTTCCCGGGCATGCCCCACGGCTCACCGCCGGTCATGCTCACGTACGCCACCTGCGAGGACGCGGCGGCGCAGACCGACGCCACCACGCCAAAGGCAATGAGGCCTCTCATGCTTGTCTCTCCTTCGAACTGTGTGAATCGCTCTCTCCAGCCGACCCCCAGCGGACCGGCTCGGCCACGCCCCCTCCCACCCCCCCCGCCACCCCCCGCCAAAGAAAAATCCCGGGCACCGCCAAACCGCTCCCCGCGGCCCCATCCAACGTACCCTAACAGCACGCGAAACACACCGGGGCACGAAGCGCAACAGAGCACGAAGCCTAAGCGAGTGCCCATTCCCAGCCTCCGCCGCGGCCCTCAACCACCCGCACACCCATCCCCACCGAGCCGCGACCGTCAGGGAGCGGACTTCCCCCCATCTCCACCATCCACTGCCCACCGTCTCCCCACGCTGCGGGGCAAAGGAGACGCGGTCCCCGATCAAGTTCGACGGGAACGACCTCACCAACCGACCCGCCGCCAGCCCGGGAACGTCCTCGCCCCGGCGGGACCACGCCGCGCGACCGCCTTCCGCTCAACCGCCCGCGGCGAACCGACCCTCTTCATCGTCAAACTCGGCGTCACCACCACCCACTTCCGCCGCGCACCCTGAACCCCCGCCCCTCCCCGTCTCCATGTCCCCTGTCCATTGTCCACTGTCGCCCCGGTCCCCCAGCCCAGGGCACCGCCCGGGGGTGCCCGCCCCTCCACCACCCCAAGCCCCACCGGGCTGCTCCAACGCCTCGAGACCAGGGCAGCCCCAGCATCCCACCAGCCCCGGACTTGCAGTGGGAGGCTCGACCCGCTACCCTGCGAACGGGGATGCTCGGCAGGCTCTGGGTTCATGAGAACGTCGCTCGATCGCGATATTCCCAGCGAGGAGGTCCGATGCGTGATTTTCTCGTGTTTCGCCGCATGGTTACCCCGCTGATCATCCAGATCATCTTCTGGGGCGGCTGTGCATTGGCGATACTGGGCGGAGTAGTCATAATCCTTCAAGGGATGGACGACCCCATCAACGGTCGAATGATGGTACTTCAGGGGGCCGGCTTGTTGATCGCCGGACCGATCGTCGTGCGGGTCTTATGCGAACTTCTCATCGTGATCTTTCGGATCAACGCAACACTTACCGACATCTACAACCAGACTCGCCGCAGCCAGCCCGCCACATCGACACAGCCACCGAGTAACCCCATGCATGAGCCAGCGGCAGGCCCTTGACACGACGAAATCCCAATGGCGCACGTGCTCTCAATATTGATCGTACTCGCGCTGGTGGCGGCAGCCATCATGACTTTGCCAAGGTGCATGCCGGGCTACCGCAGCGAGACCAGAGGACTCGAAGTCGATGTCCGCCAGGGCACCCTCAGCTACAGAGAGGAAGTAACCGAGGACACGAGGCCTGCGTCATCCGCTCCCACCGCTCCCCCGGCATCATCGCACGCGCAAGGTCACGCTGAACCTCCGATCCTCGAAGAGCCGCAATCGGATTCGACGAATCACTTGGTATCCGCGAGAGCCGACCGCCCACAACCGCCAGCGAACGTTACTGCTTGGAACCTCCTGCTTCGCTACCGGACCCGTGAAGCCCTTGCCGCCTTCACAGACGGACTGAACTTGCCCACCTCCGGTGGACACCCTCGATCGATAGGCTAGGGCCTGTCGTC
>DAOMNQ010000005.1:0-37913 GCA_035443945.1 Phycisphaerales bacterium
CGTCGGCCCAGGTGCCGGCGCCGATGATGGGCGAGTCGCCGACGCGACCGTAGCGCTTCGCGGTCATGCCGCCGGTGGACGTGGCGGCCGCGAGATTGCCGTCCTGGTCGAGCGCGACCGCGCCGATCGAGGTCGTCGGCAGGTGGTCCGTCAGCGGCGTCCACGTCTGCCCGCCGTCGGTGGTGCGCCACACGCCCCCGTCCGCGCCGCCGACGAAGTACAGGTCCGGGTCCACGCGGCTGCACGCCACCGCGCTGATCCGCCCCGCCGACCCGCCCGACACGCTCGCCGGCGCCGGCCCGAGCGACTCCCATGCCTGCCCCAGCGCTGGCGCGGCCGCCACCGCCGCCGCGCACGCCGCCATCGCCAGCAGCCGCCTCATCGTGCCCCCCTCTCGCCGCCGCCGGCCTCGAACGTCAGCACGCACGAATACACGACCCAGTCCGCCGTGTCATCACGCGCCGGCGCGACGTGGTGGAACTCAACCCGCCACGCGCCCGGCCGGTCGAGGTGCACCGCCGCGATCCCCTTGTCATCGGCCGTCGTCCGGCGCTCCGCGCCGCTCGCGGCGTGTGTGGCGATCACCGTGGCGCCCGGCACGCCGCTTCCGTCGGCGTACACCCGCACGGCCATGTCGCTCGGCAGCAGCAGCGCGGTCGGGTCCATCAGCGCGCGAATCTCGGTTGCCAGCCCCGACTTGCTCACCGCGATGTCCGTCGCCGCGCCCCCCACGCGCACCAGCGCACACGCCGACTCCACCCGCAAAACCCGCACGCCGCCTCTCGCCTGGGGCGGGGCCTTTCCAGGCCCCGTCTCCATCTCCTCCAACTCCCTCCCCGCTCGCTCCACCAGCCTCCCGAACGCCTCAGCCTCCATCACCTCCACCCGCCGCGCCAGATCGACGCCCACCATCGTCACGCCCGCCCGCGTCGGCGAGACACGCACCGTCCTTCCGTCGTCCCCGACCGGCGCGGCCTGGTGGTTCCGCTGCGAGTGGCTGTCGCGCACGAACACCCACTCGACGCCGGCCTCGCCCCACGCGATCTCGCGTGCGCCCTCCGCGCCGAGCGCCTCCAGCCGCAGAGTCGCCGATTCGCCCGGCGCGAGCGTCAGCCGATCCGCGGCCAGCGACATCACCCGCTGCCCGAACGCCGATGCCCCGCACCACGCCAGCCAGCCCGCCGCCAGCGCCGCCGCCCATGCCCGTCGTCTCGCCATGTCCGTCCCCTGTGCGCTGCGCGCGCTTGCGCCCCGCCGATCGCGCGAGTCTACAGGATCGCCCCGTCCCCTCCAAGCCCATTCGCCCCGTGCCGAAGCCCCGCGTGCCCCTCCCTATACTGCCAACCCACCGCGGACCGACCGCGGGAAACACCCCGAAAGAGAGGCCCTTCGCGTGGCTGAGAGACACTTCGACCTCATCGTCATCGGCGGCGGCCCGGGCGGCTACGTCGGCGCGATCCGCGCCGCACAACTCGGCATGAAGGTCGCCTGCGTCGAACGCGCCAAACTCGGCGGCGTCTGTCTCAACTGGGGATGCATCCCCTCCAAGGCCCTCCTCTCCAACGCCGAACTCATGGAGAAACTCCACGAACGCGACGCCTGGGGCCTCACGCTCAAGGGCGACGTCGGCGTCGACTGGTCGAAGGTCATCGGGCGCTCGCGCGACGTCGCCTCCAAACTCAACAAGGGCATCGAGTTCCTCTTCCGCAAGAACAAGGTCGAGCACGTCGTCGGCAGCGCGAAGATCGTCGCCGGCTCCAAGGGCAACCAGCCCTGCCGCGTCGAGGTCTACGACTGCGAGGTCCAGGAGGAGCGCACCGACGCTCCAGCCAAACCCGCCGCCAAGCCCCGCGAGACCCTCACCGCCACCAACGTCCTCGTCGCCACCGGCTCCGTCGCCCGCGACCTCCCCTTCGCGAAGTTCGACAACGACCGCATCTGGGGCGCCCGCGAGGCCATGTTCAACAAGGAGATGCCCAAGTCCCTCGTCGTCGTGGGCGCGGGCGCGATCGGCATGGAGTTCGGCTACTTCTACCACTCCTTCGGCACGAAGGTCACCATCGTCGAGATGCTCGACCGCCTCCTCCCCGTCGAGGACGAGGACGTCTCCAAGGCCATCGAGCGCCTCTACAAGAAGAAGGGCTTCGACATCCGCACCGGCCACCTCACCACGGCCGTCGAGAAGACCAAGTCCGGCGTCAAGGTCACCATCGCCCCGGTCAAGGACGGCAAGCCCGACGAGTCGAAGAAGGAAACCATCGAGGCCGACCGCGTCCTGCTCGCCATCGGCGTCAAGGGCCGCTACGACGGGCTGTTCGACGACTCGCTCGGCCTCAAGACCGAACGCGACCACATCGTCACCGACTTCAAGCCCGGCAAGACCGTCAACGAACCCATCGACTACAAAACCAGCGTCCCCGGCGTCTACGCCGTCGGCGACGTCATCGGCCCGCCCTGGCTCGCCCACGTCGCCAGCGACGAGGCCATCATCTGCGTCGAGCGCATCGCCTGGCGCACCGACCCCAAGAAGCACCACGAACCCATCCCCATCGACTACTCCGTCATCCCCGGCTGCACCTACTGCCAGCCGCAGGTCGCCTCCGTCGGCTTCACCGAACGCACCCTCAAGGAACGCGGCCTCAAAAAGGGCGAAGACTACGAGGTCGGCTCCTACCCCCTCCAGGCCCACGGCAAGGCCATCGCCGCCCTCCACACCGACGGCTTCGTCAAAATCATCCGCGGCCTGCCCCGCGGCGAAATCCTCGGCGCCCACATCCTCGGCGACCAGGCCACCGAACTCATCGCCGAACTCACCCTCGCCCGCCGCCTCGAAGCCACCACCGAGGAGATCATCGTCACCGTCCACGCCCACCCGACGATGCACGAGGCCGTCCGCGAAGCCGCTCTGGCCAGCGAGGGGAAGGCGATCCACATGTAGAGGTGCGATCAAACGGATCGCGGAATCCCGTTGCGCAACATCCTCGGGCGCAGGACGGAAGCCGCGACGGCAGGGCGGAACATCGGAGGTGCAGGGATTCCTCGGATTGGTGTGCTGCCCGCAACGCCGAAGGCGTGCCCTAGCCAGAGCCAGGGGCAACGCCCCTGGGTGCACGGGGTTGTGATCCGAGAGCCGCATCGCGGCGGGCGAGCGGGTACGCGTGGATCGGGCGCGCCGGATTGGCGCGCCCCTTCAGGGCTATGGGGTGGTGGGCCGTGGTCCAGGGGTGTTGCCCCTACCTCGGGCTGATTCACGCCGTTGGCGTGAGCCAGAAACCCGACCGAGTTGCCCGCGCGCGCTCGAACCGCCATCGGTGGATTGTGCGAGACCACTTCGCGGATCGAGCGGAGGGAGGAGGGGAAGCGGCGAAACAGGCACGGAGTGGCGGGCTACGCCGGCACGAGGACTTCACACGATCCGTATACCTCTCTCGATTCCTCACCCCGCCGTCTTCCCCGTCGCCGTGTGCTGCGCGATCCGGCGCGCGCGCTCCAGCAGCGTGCCCTCGTCGCGGCGCACCAGCACCCGGTTGTACGACAGCCAGCAGACGTGCTCGTAGCCGCGCGCCTCGAGGTATTCCGCCAGCGTCGGGTCCGCCCCCAGCGCGTGGTCCTCGACCAGGATCACCCGCGGCCGGAACCGCGCCAGATCAAACCCGTCCAGCAACGCCAGTTCGTGCCCCTCCACGTCGATCACCACCAGGTCGATCGCACCCGCGTGCTCCGCCAGCAGGTCGTCCATCGTCGTCAGCGGCACCTCGACCCGCTCCTCCGCCGTCCGCGGCGGGCGCTTCGTGAAGCCCCGCCCCGCCGGGTCGTCGAGATAGGACGACGCGTCGTAGCCCCCCCCTCCGCCCCCGGCCGAGCGCGAGTCAACCAGGTGCGTGAACGACGCCGTCCCCGACGATCCTCGGCGAGAGAGCGCGGCGTTCACCACCCGCGACCCCGGCCGGCGCGCCGCCGCCAGCGCGTGCAGCGAGGGCACGGCCTCGACCAGCAGCCCCGTCCACCCCATCGCCTCGAAGGCGTACGTCACCGCGTAGGTGTATCCGTCGTACGCCCCGACCTCGACGAAGAACCCCTCCGCCTGCCCGGCGAACAACTCGTCGAGGAACAGGTCCTCACCGAACTGCGACCGGAACTCGACCGGCATCCGAGCCGCCCGCCCCGCCGCCCGCAACCGCTCCTCGGCCCGGAACGCATAGAGCGGCTTGACCGCGTGCAGCATCTCCATCTCGCGCCGGTCCAGCCGCGCGATGCGCCGCCGCAGCCGACGGTGCCGGCGCTCCGCGCCGAGCGCGACCGCGCCGAGGGCCAGCGCAAGAACCAGGATCAACACGAACTGCATGGCACGCTCCCGGGGGCCGCAGGATACGGCAACCGCCGATGTCGCGCGCCGCCGCGGGTCGGCGGCGCGACGCCCGCTCGACACCCCGGTCGCCACGCTACGCTGTGGCCATGCCGGACGCGACCGCCCAAGGCCCGCGCACCATGCAGTGCCTCGAGGTGTGGGGCGGCAACCGGGCCGTCGATCACGCCGTCAACATGCCCGGCCTGGACGCCTGGGTCTTCAGCCGCCCCGTCGAAGGCGACGCCGAGGGCGGCGACATCCACTACCTCTCGTCCTGCGTCACCGGCCGCGTCATCCGCCTCCTCGTCGCGGACGTGAGCGGGCACGGCGCGGCCGTCGCGGACGCCGCCGAGCGCCTCCGCCAACTCCTCCGCCGCTACGTCAACTACGTCGATCAACGCCGATTCGTCGCGGACCTGAACCGCGAGTTCGTCGGCCTGGCCCGCATCGGCCAGTTCGCCACCGCCTCCGTCGCCACCGTCTGGACGCCCACGTCCGACCTCGCGATCACGTCCGCCGGCCACCCGCCCGCCGCGCTCTACCGCGCCGCGCGAGGGACCTGGGAGTTCGTCGCCCCGCCCCCCGATACGGCCGTCGCGGCGTCGGACATCCCGCTCGGCATCGAGGACGCCACCTTCGGGCAGGTGCGCGTGCACCTGGGCAGGCGCGACCTCGCGCTCTTCTACACCGACGCCGTCACCGAGATGCCGACCGCCGAAGGACGCCTGCTCGGGCAGGCCGGCCTGCTCGACCTGCTCGCCCGCCTCGACGCCTCCCGCCCCGAAACGCTCATCCAGGCCCTGCTCGACGCGCTCGCCGACCGCGCCGGCGGGCGCGATGCGGGCGACGACATGACGCTCCTCCTCGTCCGCCCCAACGAGCACCGCCCGAGAGCGTCCGTGCTGTCGGGTGTCGGCACGGTCGCGCGCCTCGCTCGCGACGTGGGGAGCGCGCTCGTCCGCCGCGACCGCCCGCTCTCGCTCCCCGAGATCAACACCACCAACGTGCTCGGCGCGTTCTTCGACCGCGCGAACCACACAGAACGGGACCGCGACGAACCGCCCGAGTGACGCCCCGCCCGCGCACGCCCTCCGCGCTACCCCCCGCGCAACCGCTCGGCGATGCGCCGCCCCACCTCGCCGATCGGCACGCGATCCGGCCACTGCTCGCCCGTGCGCAGGTTCTTCACCGTGGCTTCCGTTGCGCTCTCGACGATGACGGCGAAGCGCGCCCCCTGCTGCGCAGCCTCCTTCAGCAGTTTCCCGACGTTCTTCGTGGCCTTGTAGGAGTGGCGGACGTGGAGCGAGTCCTGAGTCCTGAGTCCTGAGTCCTGAGGCGCGCGGGAGCCGCGGCGCAGGGAGGCCACCAGCGGCCGCACCTGCCGCTCCGCTTCCTCCGCCCCGTTGCTCAGCACGAACACGTCCGGCGTCTGGCCGACCAACCCCATCAACTCCGCATCGCTCGGCATCAGCCCCTTGTCCTGGAGAAGGTTCGCCAGCACCACGTCCCCCATCGCAAACCCGACCGCCGGCGTCGGAGGCCCGCCGAACAACTCGATCAGGTTGTCATACCGCCCCCCCCCAGCGACCGCACGCTCCCCCTCGGCGATCACCTCGAAGACGGTGCCGGTGTAGTAGGCGAGGCCGCGAACTACTCCTGAATCAAACTCCCACCACCCGTGCAAGCCATAATCATCGAGGAGAAGCATGAAGTCCGCGCTGCGCCGAACTAGCCGATGATCGACGCCGGTCGCGTCGACTTTATCTTGTAGGGGCACACTCGTGCTCGACAGGATGTTGAGGCTTTTGTGGTAATCGAAGAAGGCGGCTACCGCCTCCGACGTCATGCCAACACGATCAAACTCTGCTTGGCGTTTGGCGTCATCAACCTTGTTGAGGCTATCCACCGCCCACCTCAGCACTTCGTACTGCTCTGGCGTGACGCCTGCCCGCACTGCGCATGAGTCCAGAAACGCACGATCGCCGAACCTGACTTTGCAATCGTCCGCCGTCAACCCACAAGCCCGCAGGAACTCAACGCAGCACGCAATGCACTCCGCATCCATCCTCGCCTTCGCCTCCGCGACCTCCGCGCGGCTCTCCGCGTCCTCCGCGTTCCATTTCTCCACCGGCACGTCCAGCCCGATCACATCGCAGTTCCACTGCAAAAACTCCCGCAACCGCCCCCGCTGCGGCCGCTCCGCCCTGAAAAACGGCCCGATCTGGAACCACTTGCACGGCTTGGGCAGCCCCGCCGCCCGCGCCGCGTACATCCGCGCCAGCGTCGGCGTGAACTCCGGGCGCATCGCGTACGGGGCCCGCCCCGTCCTCTTCACCTGCTCCACTTCCTCGGGGCTTTTCCCCGAGTACGCCTGGAACAACTCGCCGAGGATGCCCTCCCCGCTCTTGACCGCGTACAGGTCCGACTCCTCGAACGTCGGCCCGTCCACCTCCTCGAACCCGTGGCGCACGGCGACCTCGCGCCACCGCTCGGTGATCCACCGACGCCGCACCGCCTCGGCCGGGTACAGGTCGCGCGTCCCGCGGGGGCCTTGGATCGGCTCGTTCGGCTTCGGCCTGGGGTCGGACATGTCGCAAGGCTATCCGCCGCCACGCCTCCCGTGGCACGCGCCGACCTCTCCCCTACACTCCCGTCCCATGCCCACCGTCACGATCAACGGCGTCCAATGCCCCTTCACGCCCGGCCAGACCATCCTCCAGGCCGCCAACGCCGCCGGCGTGGACATCCCCTTCTACTGCTACCACGACGGCCTCTCCATCGTCGCCTCCTGCCGCATCTGTCTCGGCGAGGTCTGGGCCCCCAACCCACGCAACGAGAACCGGCTCGAACCCTTCATGGGCGGCAAACTCCTCCCCACCTGCCAGACCCCCGCCTCCGACGGCATGGTCGTCCACACCGACTCGCCCAAGGCCGTCCAGAACCAGAAGGCAGTCATGGAGTACCTCCTCATCAACCACCCGCTGGACTGCCCCGTCTGCGACCAGGCCGGCGAGTGCCTCCTCCAGGACTACTCCTTCAAGTACGGCCGCGGCGTCTCACGCTTCCAGGAGCAGAAGGTCAAGAACCCCAAGAAGGACCTCGGCCCGCACGTCTACCTCTACGCCGACCGCTGCATCATGTGCACCCGCTGCGTCCGGTTCACCCGCGAGGTCTCGGGCACAGCCGAGTTGTACGTCGACGGCCGCGGCAACAAGGAGGAGATCGACGTCTTCCCCGGCCACGGCATCGACAACCCCCTCAGCGCGAACGTCATCGACCTCTGCCCCGTCGGCGCGCTCCTCGACAAGGACTTCCTCTTCGCCCAGCGCGTCTGGTTCCTCCGCTCGACGCCCTCCATCGACGGCATCACCGCCGGCGGCGACAACATCTGGATCGAGCACAACGAGGGCCGCGTCTACCGCCTCAAGCCCCGCGAGAACCACGCCGTCAACAAGTGGTGGATCACCGACGAGGTCCGCTACGGCTGGAAGCACATCCACAGCGACAGCCGACTCCGCACCACCATGCGACGACAGTACGGCGCGCTCGTCGAGGACGACTCCGAACGCTGCTACGCCGACGCCATCGACGGCATGCGACGCGCCGCCGAGGGCGGACGCCGGCTCGCACTCCTCCTCAGCCCCATGCTCACCTGCGAGGACGCATGGACCCTCGCCACACTCGCACGCGAGATCGACACCCGCGCCATCCTCGGCCTCGGCCCAGTCCCACGCCGCGGCGAAGACCAGACCTTCCCACCCGGCGTCGCCGACGATGACCCTCGCGCCTTCACGGTCTACGCCGAGAAGGCGCCGAACGCACGCGGCGTCCGTCGCGTCCTCGCGGCGGTGGGGGGGGAGACCCTCGACCACGACGCCTTCGTCAAACGCATCGCCGGCGACGAGGTCGGCGCGGTCATCCTCACCGGCAACTACACCGACGGCGACTGGGCCCCGCAACCCCTCGCCCACGCCGCCGACAGAAGACACGGCAAGTTCGTCGTCCTCATCGACACCCTCGGCGGCCCGCTGATCGACGGCGCGGACGTCGTCCTGCCCGGCTGCACCTGGGCCGAGAAGGCCGGCACGTTCGAGAACGCCCGCGGCCTCCTCCAGGCCTTCGAAGCCGCCATCCCCCCCGTCGATCTCGCCCGCTCCGAGGGCCAGATCGCCTTCGACCTGCAGGGCGTGCTGCACGGCGACCCCCTGGCGTCATCCCGCCGGGTCAGGGTCGTCGTCGTGGACGAGCAGCCGGGCATGGTGCCGCAGGCGACGGAGGTGGTGCTGCCCCGCTCCCGCCTCTTCAACGCCGCCCAAGTCCGGGCCGAAATGGCGCTGGCCACACCCGCCCTGGCCGCCTTCGCCACCGAGGTCGCCCTCCCGGCCCCCGCCCCACGCCACGAGCCGGCGGTGGAGATGGTGGAACTGTAAGGAGAATGCTCGGTATACTTGCGGCATAGTGCGCTTGATCGTGCCATTTATGTGTAATATACTACACCTGAATCCACGATTGAAGAGCAGTACGCATGCAGAACGTGCCTAGACACGAACTCTTCGCGGTACTCAGCCAGATGAATCCCTGGTGGCAGGGGCAACTCCTTCGCGACCTGCCCACGTGGACTCGTGCCGCCTTCCCAGAACTCCTCAGGTGGCTCGTCGATCCGCCTGCTCCTCGCGCTGTCCTGGTTACCGGAGCACGTCAGGTCGGCAAGACGACGCTCCTGCGGCAGGCCGCTCGATCTCTGCTCGCTCGCGGCATCGAACCACGACAGATTCTGTACGTCACCTTCGATCATCCCCTCGTGAAGATCATCGGCGTTGAGGGGGTGATGCGAGTATGGAACGAGCTCAACGCCCCGGACCCGGAGCGAGAGCAGCATCTTCTGCTCGACGAGATCCAGTACGTCAGCGACTGGGGCACGTGGCTCAAGCATCGAGTGGACTTCGAGAAGCACAGACGCATCGCGGCCACCGGCTCTGCAATCCCGATCCGGCGCGAAGGGCAGGAGTCGGGCGTGGGCCGCTGGCACACGATCAAACTCCCGACGCTGTCATTCTATGAGTACCTTCAGATCAGAAACACCGCGATGCCGGAAGTCCCGCGCGTCGCTTCATTGACGCAGCCCTTCGCATGGTCGGACGCCGAGCGGCGGAGGGTCGCCCTGAGTGCGGAGGCGCTCGTCCCGCATTTCCACGAGTATCTACTCCGCGGCGGCTTTCCCCAGACCGCGAGCGTCGACGACGTCGATACGGCCCAGCGGCTGCTCCGCGAGGACATCGTTGACAAGGTGCTCAAACGCGACATGACCGCCCTCTTCGGCGTGCGACGCATCGCGGAACTGGAGCGGCTCTTCATCTATCTCTGCCTGCACGATGGGGGGATGCTCGACGTTCAGGCGCTGGCGAGCAACGTCGGCGTCAACTCACGCACGATCGCCAACTACCTCGACCTCTTCGAGGACTCGAACCTCATCTACCGCCTCCGTCCGTTCGGGTACGGGAAGCAGATTCTCAAGGGGCGCCAGAAGGTCTATCTCGCCGATGCCGCCATCGCCGGGAGCGTGCTCATGCGCGGCCGAGCGCTGCTCGAAGACGCCACGCGCCTCGGACACGCCGTCGAAACCGCCTTCTTCAAGCACGTCTTTGCCCACTACTACAGCGTCAGCATCGGCTTCTCCTACTGGATCGGCGACCGCGGCACGGAGATCGACGTCATCGCCGAGATCGCCGGCCGCGTCGTCCCCTTCGAGGTCAAATACCGCGGCACGATTGACTCGCGCGACCTCCGAACGCTCGCCGAGTTCTGCGCCGCCCGCGACGTGAACCGCGCCTACATCATCGGCGCAGACGCGCGCGACCTCAGCCTCCGCCCCCTCGGCCCCGCCCCCGAAGCCCCCCAGGCCCTCGTCATCCCCGCTCCCCTCGCCTGCTACTGGCTCTCGCGGATGGAGATCGAAAGCACAAGCACCACGAACTGAGAGCCGTTGCCCTCAGACCGCGTCAGGCAAGCCGATTCACGCAGCGTCTCGAACGGACGACGAACCAGTGGCGGCGACGATGCCCTGGTGGGTTCATGCGTCAGAACAGGGTATTCTGTCCATCGAAGTCGCGGAGCGATATCTTGTCCCAGAAGTCAAGACCTCGGGCGTGCTTTGACGCGAATATGAGGCGGTACAACGGGCCCTTCGGCCCACGGATGATTTCTTCGCGAACACCCTCGTAGCCCAACCGGCGTCGAATCTCCGTGCCAAACAGGCGTGCAAAGAGTTCCCGGATTTGCGCACCGCTTCTGTTGGAGAGGGCTTCCCAACTAGGTCGCCAGACCGCGTCCGATCCAAATGCCTTGCTCAGTTTCGACTCCGGTTGCTGCTCATATCGATCGATGTTTCGAACGAGATCGACTGCGTCAGCGAACAGGAGCAGGAAGTCCACTCTTCGGTCTCTCGCGAGCGTTTCGAGAGTGTCCATCTGAAGATCGAATCCTTCTGGATCGACAAACGCGAGCGTGAGTGAGCCACGCGGAATCAGATCCGCGATACGACCAATGCACGAGTTGGAATCGCCCTCAATGACCGCCGCATCAACATGGGGTGCAATGCGCTGGATCCTTCGATGACAGGCGTCCGCGTTCGCAGGGTCCAGTTCGACGAGCACCAATTTGCGGAACGCCTTCGGTGTCAGGCAGGCAATGAGCGGTGAACCGGGTAAACGCCTGCCGGACTCCCTGATCTGGCAGATGCCCGGCCCTGCGAAGAGGTCAACATACACAAGACCCGCCTCCCATTCAGGCTTGCCTGCCATCGCACTTGTTGTGATCTCCAGATACCGATTCCATCGCCACAACTTCTTCTCCGTCCACGCACCGCAGGGGCGAACTGGTAGCCCATCGTCATCGTCTACACACCGCACGAGTTCAGGCCACCGATCCTTGGGCTTCATTGGCACATCTCATAGGCGGGCATCTCATCCCAGGTCTGGCCGTCCAGAGTTCTGCCTGTCTGCTTCTTCCTCACCCCTCCCCACTGCTTGAAGAAGAACGGCACCTCCCGTGCCTCGCACTGCCCCTTGATCTCCATCACCCATGACCCCGCCATCGGCCGCGCACCCGGCCCCGACTCACCGCCCACGATCACCCAGTGAATCCCCGACAGCGGCAGCCGCTTCAGCGGGCCGAGCAGCGGCTCGCACGAGAGGAACCGCACCCTTGCCGGGATGCGCTTCAGCAGCCGGATTCGCTCGTAGTACGTGCTCGTCTCGACGCTCGTCCCCATCCACACGTTCGCCGGCCACGGCAGCGTCGGCGCGAGTTCCAGCGCGCGCTCCGGCCGCTTCGTCAGCACCTGGAACGTGTGCTGCGGGCACTCCTCCATCACGCGGAAGACCCGACGCACGAACTCCGGCGGCACCCCCTCGTGGAACAGGTCGCTCATCGAGTTGACGAAGATGATCCTGCCCAGCCTCCACGACCGCGGCAGGTCAAGCGCACCCTCATCAAGGTTGACCCGTCCGGAGAACACGGGCCGCCCGTCTCGCGCCCGCTTCGCCGTGCCCGAATACTTCTCGCCCGTCCCGCTCGGCATCCGCTCCAGCCGCAATGCCATCCGGGCCGCGTAGCAGTTGAGACACCCCGGCGAGATCGGCGTACACCCCGCCACGGGGTTCCACGTCGCCTGCGTCCACTCGATCCTCGACCCCTGCGCCATGGATCGCTCCTTCATGCCCAAACACTAACCGAACGATCGCCGCGCGTCAACGGTATCGCCGACCGCCGCGGCTAGCATCCCCGAGCCGCAACCACGATGCCACCGGCGCGACGCCCTGCGCCCACCGCCAATGACCGAGATCATCGTCACCACTGTCGTCATCGCCGTTCTGGGCGTTCCGTTCATCCTCCTCTGGTGGAAGATCGCCGACCAGTGGGCCGACGAGGAGCACAAGCGCTTCGGACGCGCCAAGCCGCCCGATGGCCCGGCCCCTCGCGTGATCCGCGGCTTCGACTCGCCCGCGGCCGCGGACGCCGCCACGCCCACCCCTCCCCCCATCGCCGAGCCGATGGAGGATCGGCGCGCGCCCTGAGCGCCACCGCCCCAGCGCGCCGCCGCGACTCGCTGCACTTTGAGACTTCGGCGCGCCTCGCCCGTCCCGCCCGATAGAGTCGGGGCGAGCATGGCCGCGCTCACCGCTTCCATCCGCCGCGCCCTCAAGCGACTCGGCTTCCGCGAGGAGTGGTATCTCATCATCATCGGCGCGCTCGTCGGCACGCTCACGGGCCTGGCCGCCATCGCCTTCGACTGGCTTCTCCACCGCGCCTTCGACTCCGCCCACACACTCGAAGCCCGCCTCGGACCCGTCGGCCTCGTCGTCCTCCCGACCGCCGGCCTCGCCGTCACCGGCGTCCTCGTCCACTACTTCGCCGCCGAAGCCAAGGGGCACGGCGTCCCGCAGGTGATGCGCGCCCTCATTACCCGCGGCGGGTTCCTCCCTTGGCGCACAGGCATCGTCAAGGTCGCCGCCTCCATCCTCACCGTCGGCTCCGGCGGCTCCGCCGGCACCGAAGGCCCCATCGTCCAGATCGGCGCCACCGCCGGCTCCGTCGTCGGACAGCGGCTCGGCGTCTCACGCGATCAGATGTCCGTCCTCGTCGGCTGCGGCGCGGCCGCAGGCATCTCGTCCATCTTCAACGCCCCTATCGCCGGCGTCATCTTCGTTCTCGAAGTCCTGCTGCGCGACTTCTCGCTGCGCGCCTTCACCCCCATCGTCGTCGCGTCCGTCTTCTCCGCCGTCACCACCCAGGCCGTCCTCGGCGAGAACGAGGCCATCTTCACCGTCGAAGAGACACTCCACGCGCTCGAGTTCACGCCGCAGGAACTCCCATCCTACGTCCTCCTCGGCGGCATCTGCGGCCTGGTCGCCGTCGCTTTCCAGCGCCTCCTCCACAAAGGCGAGGACCTCTACGACGCCTGGCGCATCCACCCCCTTCTCAAGCCCGTCACCGGCGGCCTCGCCCTCGGCGCCCTCGCACTCGCCTATGTCGCCCTCGAACACGCCCTCGGCACTGGCTCGCTCACCCGCGGCCCCGCGCCCGCCTTCTTTGCCAACGGCTACGAAACCATCCACCGCATGTTGGCCCCCGACACCTACCTCGGCGCACAGGGCGCGGACACGCGCCTCGCCGTTCTCGCCCTCCTCCTGCTCCTCCTGCTCTTCAAGGCCGTCGCAACGACCTTGACACTCGCCTCGGGAGGCTCCGGCGGCGTGTTCGCGCCCAGCCTCTTCCTCGGCGCGACCGTCGGCGGCGCGCTCGGACTCGCCCTCGAACTCCTCCACCTCATCCCCGAAGGCTCCACCCCCGCCTCCTACGCCCTCGTCGGCATGGCCGCCGTCCTCGCGGCCTCGTCGCACGCCCCGCTCACCGCCATCCTTCTCCTCTTCGAACTCACCCGCAACATCTACGTCATGCTCCCGGTCATGCTCGCGGCGGTGCTCGCCACTGTCGTCGCCCAACTCCTCGACCGCGACTCCATCTACACCTTCCGCCTGCGCCGCTCCGGCCTGCGCGTCGGGCGATCGCGCGACCTCACCGTCCTGCGCCGCGTCCACGTCCGAAGCGTGAAGCAGACCGCGCTCCCCCCCGAGCCGGTCTATCCGTCCGACCCCGTCGCCAAACTCGTCGCCATGCACGCCGTCTACGACACGCCCGATTTCCCCGTTGTGGACGAGCGCGGCCGCTACGTAGGCATGGTCACCGGCCTCGACGTCCGCACCGCCCTCATCGACCGCGAGGCCATCCCCCTCCTCCTCGTTGCTGAACTCATGCGCGGCGACATCCCCCCCCTCCTCCCCGACGAGACCCTCGAAGCCGCGCTCGACCGCTTCGCCGCCTGCGACGCCGCCAGCCTCGTCGTCGTCAACCACAACGACGAACGCCGACCACTCGCCCTCGTCACCCGCGCAGACGTCATGCAACGCTACCGCGACGCCCTCGAAGAGGCCTGATACGCATTGTGTGGAGTCCTCGCCCCTCGGGTACCCCGCCACTCCGTGGCGGCTTCGTCTCCGCGCATCGGCCCTTCACCGTCTTCCCGCACACACGGTTGCGGGCCGCCGAGCCGTGCGGTACCCTTCCCGACACGACTCTCGCTCGCTATCACGGAGGGATGCGGATGAGCGACGACACGATCCAACACACGGAGATCGCCTCAGACGACATCGGCGCCGCGGACCCTCAGCCGTACACGGGTCCACTCCTCGCCATGCTCCACGCCGGAGACCCACGCCCTCAGGGTGATGGCATGGGAGGAACGGTCGAGTCGTGGTGGGACTACGCCGCCCGCTTCGGCATCGGCCCAGAGCACGCGGACGACCTGATCCGCATGGCGACCGATGAGGCCCTGCTCCTGGACGCCGGCGAGCCGGGGTGCTGGGCGCCCGTCCACGCATGGCGCGCCCTCGGCCAACTCCGAGCGAAGGCCGCGATCGCGCCGCTCCTGGACATGCTCAATGTGATCGACCGCTTCGACGATGACTGGGGGTTCGAGGAGATTCCCGAAGTCATCGGCATGATGGGTGTGGACGCGGTTGATCCTGCCCTCCACTTTGCCGCGGACCGGAACAACCGGCTCTATGCGAGGATCGCCGCGCTTCGTGCGCCCAAGGAGGCAATGCGCCACGCCGCCCCGTCCGCCGAACGAACGTCCCTCTGGATCGCGGCCCTCCGAAGCATGCTCGACCGTTGCGACGAGGAATCTCCGGCATTCAATGCCTTCGTGATCGCCTCCTTCATCGACCTCCGCGCCACGGACGCTCTCGACGACATCCGACGCGCCTTCGAGGGCGGCCACGTCGACGAGCTCGTGTGCGGCGACTGGGAGGACGTTTGCGCCGAGATGCACGGCCTCCCGCCCCCCCCGCGCAAACGTCCGCCCGCCCACCTGCTCCGCGCCGGCCCCGCCACGAGCGCCGCCGGCAGCGGAGACGCCCGAGGCCTGTCCGCTGTCGCCGGCGAGCCGATCGCTCGAATGCAGCAGCAATGGAACAAAGCCCGCAAGCAGCGCGACCGAAAGCAGCGCAAGAACCGCCGCAAGTAGCCGAATCCTCCGGCCTTCCCTCCTTCGGCCTCCGGCCTCCCCAACGAAAAAACGCCGGGCGTTCCCGCCCGGCGCGTGCGTGTCTCACCGATGTCCCGCGGCCATCACCCGCCGCTCTTCATCTTCTTCATCCGCTCGAGCGCCTCGGCCAACTGCTCCTTCATGTTCGCCGGCGCGAGGCTCACGGCCTTCTCCTGCACTTCGAGCGCCTTGTCCTGCTGTCCCGCGAACCAGAGCGCCCACGCGTAGGTGTCCAGGATCATCGCGTTCTCGTGCTTGGTCAGTTCGCTGGCGCGCTCCGCGATCTTCAGCCCCAGTTCCGCGTCGCGCGGCTCGGGGTTCGCGTCCGGGTCCACGATGAACCACGCCAGCGAGTTGAGCATCTGGGCGTTGTCCCACGTCGGGCCGGCGATCAACTCCCTCGCCGCGCCGTACGCCTTGGCGGTGTCCCCCGAGCGGATCGCCGTCATGTACTCGCTGAACTTGACCTCCGTCCTCTTCTCATCGACGTACTTCTTCGCCGCGGCCGCGATGTCCCACTCGCCCGCGACGATCTCCTTCAGCGGCTCGTCCATCGTTATCGGGTGCCCGATCCATGCGATGAAACCCTTCTGGTCCACGATGAACGCGCTCGGGATGCCCTGCTGACCCGACGCCTCCATCCACTCCTTCGCCATCCAGCCCGTGCGACGCGCGTCGGTGTCCGGGATCTTCTCCTCGATTGCCACCGTGTACTGCATCTTCTCGTCGCCGCCCTTGTCCGACATGAAGGGCGCCACCTTCGTCGTGTCGTCCCAGATGTTCACGCCGATGATCCGCACGTCCTTCGACTTGTACTCCTTCTGGAGTTCCGACAGGTGCGGCATCCCCGCGATGCACGGGCCGCACCACGTCGCCCAGAACTCGACGACGTACACCCGGCCCTTCTCGAAACTCGTCACCGGGTCGCCCTTCACCCACTCCGCGATCTTCAACTCCGGCGCCTTATCCCCGACCTGCAGGTCCGCGATACGCTCGACCTTCACGCCCGGCGCGACCTCGCGCGCCTTCGCCGGCTGCGCCGTCTACACGCCGCCCTCCTGCGCCATCGCCGGCATCCCGGCCGCCATCGCCAACGCAGCCGCCATCGCGACCATTCCACGTTTCATGACTCGCTCCTTGCGCCGATGCCGAACTCGTCGGCCCGGCCCGGCTCCGCCGGATGCCTCGCGGGCGACACGCCCGCACGCCCCGGGAACCCCTGATACCGAAACGCTAGGCGCGGCGTTCCATCACCACCGCCCCGGACCCCAAACGCGCAGGGAACCCCCGGTCCGCGGGCCTCCGGGGCACGCGAACGCCATCCCACGCTCCGGCCTTCGCCCTTCGCCCTCACTCCACGAACAGCGTCCCCGCCTTCGCCGCGGCGATCAGCACGTCCGCGACCTCAGGCCGGCTGAACTCGGCGGGGGGACGCTCGCCCTTGAAGAGCAGTTCCCGCACGGCCGTCCCGGACAGGTTGATGATGTCGCCCTCGATCTTCGGGAACGTCTTGCCCGACACCATCCCGCCGTAGGACTTGCTGTAGCCGGTGTGCTCGAACTTGAGCGGGGTCACGCCGAACGCGGCCAGGTCGATCTCGTCGAAGATCTTCTGCGCGTCGTACGTCCCGTAGTACGTCCCCACGCCCGCGTGGTCGCGCCCCACGATGAAGTGCGAGCACCCGTAGTTCTTCCGCATGATCGCGTGGTGGATGGCCTCGCGCGGCCCGGCGTAACGCATGGCCGCGGGCAGGACGCTGACGAGCGTCGTCGCGGGGTTGAAGTAGCGCCGGACGAGCGCGTCGATGGCCTGCATCCGCACGTCCGCGCGGATGTCGCCCTTCTTCGTCTCGCCCACCAGCGGGTGGATCAGCAGCCCGTCGCAGATTTCCTGCGCGCACTTGCACACGTACTCGTGCGCCCGGTGGATCGGGTTGCGGGTCTGGAACGCTACGACCGTCTGCCACTTGCGCTCCGCGAAGGCAGCGCGTGTCTGGGCCGGCGTGAGTCGGCGGTCAAGGAACGCCTCCGGACCCTTGGGATCGACGCACAGCGTGAGCGCCTCGACAGGCCCGGAGAGGCACACGTCGCCCTCGGCCATCACCTGCGCCACGCCGGGGTGCGCCCCGTCCTCGGTGCGGAAGACACTGGGGATCTCCAGTTTCTTGTCGTGGACGAACTCCTCCTTGACGGTCATCACGCCCTGGAGGACGCCGTTGGGCGCGATGAGCGCGACCCGGCTGCCGACGCTCGGTGCATCCTCCTTCTTCACGCTCAGCAGGATCGGGATCGCCCACGTCTCCCCGCTCGTCAGTTTCATGTGCCGGCAGACGCTCTCGAAGTCCGCCTCGCCCATGAAACCCGTCAGCGGGCTGTACCCCCCGTTCGCGATCAACTCGAGGTCGCACGACTGCTTCGCGGTCAGCAGAATCTTCGGCAGTTCCTCCGCCTGCGTCCGCAACGCCCCCGCGCGAACCTCATCCACCAGGCAGTTCACCAGCGTGCCGCCGTGCGGCTCGATCAGACCATGCATCCTCAAACCTCCCGCCGCCGGAGACGCCTGCGGCCGCCCTGCCAGAGCGACCCGGAGCCACAAGGCCCCGAACACGCCCCGATCGTTCTCGATGGATAGCCCGGCCACCGACCGGGGCTGGAGCATAGGAACTCACTCGCGAACATCCAATCCCGCTCTGCACCCGCGATGCAATCCCAGTTCCGTCCATCCCTGCGCATCATCCATCACCACCCGTCCGCCCTATCTGTCCCATCGGAACCCTCGCGCCTGCTCATGCCCCAACAGCCACTCCTTCCGCCACATCCCGCCGCCGTACCCCGTCAGCCGCCCGCCCGCGCCCACCACCCGATGGCACGGCACCACGATCGCCCACGGGTTTCGGCCGTTTGCCGCGCCCGCCGCCCGCGATGCCCCCTCGCGCCCGACCCGACGCGCCACCTCGCCGTAGGTCTGTGTCCGCCCGAAGGGGATCGCCCGCACCACGTCCAGCACGCGCGCCTGGAAGGGCGTCCCCCACGGGGTGAGCATCAGGTCGAACTCGCGCAACTCGCCCGCGAAGTACGCGCGCAGTTGCGCGAGGGCGTCGCGCACCTCGCGCGATGAGCCGTCGGTCCGGGCGGCGTTCGCCGGCGCGCGCGCTGCGTCGCCATCCGCAAACGCCACGCGCCCGACCGCCCCCTCGCGCGCGACGACGACGATCGCGCCGATCGGGCTGTCCATCCACGCAGCGCACTCCATGCCCGCTCCTTCCGTTGGCGACCGCCGTGTACCCCGCCACTCCGTGGCGGCTCCGTTGCCTTCCCTTCTTCCAACGCACAAGGACTTCCCGAAATCCCCGTCACACGAGCAGGTCCGCGATCGCCGCCGCCGCCAGCACGATCCCGATCACGCCGTTGAGCGTGAAGAACGCCAGGTCCAGCCCCGCCAGCCCGCGCCGCACCAGCACCACGTGCTCCGCCACCAGCAGCCCGCCGACGAGCGCGACCGCCCCGCCGTACAGCACGCCCAGCCGCGCATCCGCAAGCCCCGCCGCCACGAGGCACGCGAGCGCGACCGCGTGCAGCCCACGCGCCGCCCACGCCGCCCGCCTCGCCCCCAGAGAGGCCGGGATCGAGTGCAGCCCGCGCTCCCGATCGAACGCCTCGTCCTGCAGCGCATAGATCACGTCGAACCCCGCCACCCACGCCAGCACCATCCCCGCAATCCACCAGAGAGCGGGCGTCTGCGCGAGCGAGCCGGGATTCACCGCGATCGCCGCCGCGATCGGCGACGCCGCCAGCGCGCCACCCAGAAACAGGTGGCACGCCGCCGTGAACCGCTTCGTGAACGAGTAGAACGCGATCCACGCCAGCACCGGAACCGCCAGCGCGACCGGCCACGGATTGCCGAACGCGAGGAACAGCGCCGCAAGCCCCACGAACGCGGCCGCCGACAGCCCGGCCGCCACGCACGCCGCCCGCGTGCTCAGCCGGCCCGACGGCAGCGCACGCCCCCGCGTCCGTTCGTTCATCCCATCGATCCCCCGGTCCGCGATCCGATTGACCAGCATCGCCCACGTCCTCGCCGCCACCATGCACGCCACCACCAGCGACAACTTGAGCGCGAGCCTTCCGGGCCGCTCGCCCTGATCGCGTGCCAGGAACACCGCCAGCACGCCGAACGGCAGCGCGAACACCGAGTGCGCCAACTTGATGTCGGCGGCGATCACCCGGATGGTTGCGGCGGGCGGCATCCGCACAGCGTAGGAGAAGTCCCGCACCAACGAAGAAAAAGGCCCCCGGGTTGAACGCCCGGAGGCCGATCGATCGCAAGCAGGGACACGTCGAGACGACGATCAGTCGCAGCCCGCCGTGTACGCGTTGAGGAACGCGAGCACGTCGAGCGAGTTGATCACCGTGTCGCCGTTGAAGTCGGCGCTCGGGTCGCCGGCGGTGTATGCGTTGAGGAACGCGAGCACGTCCAGAGAGTTCACGACCGTGTCGCCGTTGAAGTCGGCGGGGCAGTCGTCGTCCGGCGGCGTCAGGGCCGGCCCGACGAAGAGGTTGTCAACGTACCAGGCGTCCGAGGCGTCCGCCCCGAGGGCGCGGAAGCGGATGGCGAAGTTGTCGTGGTACGCGCCGAAGTAACTGAGCGGAGCCTGGAAGAACGTGAACGAGTTCTGGTCCGTCCCGTTGGAGGTGAAGGTCCCGAGCGTGATCCAGGCCTGGAAGAGGTCGCGGTACTCGAGGACGAGTTGCTTGCCGTTCTCGACGCCGCGGTGCTGCACGTAGCAACTGACGTGGGTCGTCGCGGGTGCGGTGGCGAGAAGCCAGTGGTGGGTCTCCGCGCTGCCGGTTCCGGTGATCTTCATGGAGTAAGGTCCGGAGGGCGGGTTGACGCCGTCGGTGGAGGCGGAAGAGTCGGAGAGTGTCTTCCAGACGTAGTTTCGGATGGAGGCGCCGGGGAACGATTCGAGGAACGGCGCCTCCAGACCCCGGAACTCACCGAGGTACATGTCGTCGACGTACCAGTCATCGGTCACGTCCGCGCCCTGCGAGGAGATGCGGACTCGGAACGTCTCGTGCCACCCGAGCACCGGGATCGGCGTGATGCTCCACGAGTAGTAGTCGCGGTCCTCGCCGTCGGAGGTGAAGACGACG
The DNA here is from genome assembly GCA_035443945.1 of Phycisphaerales bacterium. Lineage (GTDB taxonomy): Bacteria > Planctomycetota > Phycisphaerae > Phycisphaerales > UBA1924 > CAADGN01. The sequence continues at coordinate 20,609 of DAOMNQ010000005.1, forward strand.
AGGTCGGTCCAGTTCTGGAAGAAGTCCCGGTACTGAACCCGCAGCGTCTTGCCCGACTCCACGCCCCGGTGCTGCGCGAAAACCGTGAAGTACGGCTGGTCCGACGCGACCGACATGTTGATGTCCTTCGTCTCGGCCGTGTCCGTCGAGTCGAGATTCAGCGAGTACGGCGCGGACGGCTCGTTCACCCCGTCAGCGTTCACCACGCCCGTCGTCGAGTCCCACAGGTTCGCGTCCAGCGTCGTGGACGGGAACTGCTCCAGGATCGGAGGCGCCGGGTTCGAGCCTTGGCCGTCGTCCAGGCACGAACGGCTCTGCGCGTACGGCACGATCTTGTTGATCGACGCCGCCCCGAACCTCGGCGGGTTCCCAAGCCCGTTGCAGCCGCCGAGACCCGAGCACATGACGTGGCACGGCGGCGAGGAATCGCAGTGCGGCGCGCTGAAGTTGTGCCCGATCTCGTGCGCGGTGAGGGCGATCCGGCTGTTCATGTTGCTGGTGAAACGCGACTGCGACAGCCCATAGCCCTGCGACTTGTTGCAGATCACGCTCAGGTACGCGATCCCGATCACGCTCCCGTCGAGGTTCCGGCCGGTGAAGAGGTGGGCGACGTCGCGGTGCACGTTCCCCGCGTTCGAGTTCCACCAGCTCTGGAACTGCGAGAGCAGCGAGGAGGGGTTGTTGGTCGTGTAGGGGTTGGAGCCTGACGTGGTTCGGATGATGTAGTGCGTGATCTGATAGGTCACGCCCAGGTACGTCTCGTACGACAGCGCCACACCCGCCATCACGTTGTTGATGTCGTTGATCGTGTTCTGCTCGTTGCTCCCGTTCTGCTGGAAGAACTGGTAATCGCCGTCCACCGCGATCTCGCAGACGAGGAACTGCCTCGTCCCCCCGTTCCCGTCTGCTGGAACGTTGACGACCCCGCCCTGCCCGGTCGGGATCGCCCCGCCGCACTGGTACAGACCGAGGTCCAGCACGTCCGCGGCGTCGTAGACGACGTGCAGCGCACGATCCGCGCCGGGGACCACTTCCCGCAGAGGCTGCACGTGCCATGCCGCGTCGGTCGCCAGGTCGATGATCGTGAGCGTAAGCCCGTTGTCCAGGAGCGAACCGGCCGCCGCAAGACTCGGACCGTTCGCGTCGTAGCCTCGGTAGGTGCGCGACTCGGGCATGTCGATGTCCTTCAGCGCTCCCGATCCGTCGTCGATCTGCACCCTCGCGTTCGGCGCGGCGAAGGACCACGGGTCCAGCACCAGCGTGCGCACCTCGCCGCCGAGCTTCAGCGTCACACTGAACGACTCGCCCGATGCCTCCGGGATCACCAGCGACTGCACCGTGAAGTCCAGCAGGCCGAGGTCGTCGCCGACCGATGGCGCAGGCGGCTGCGCAGGTTCAACCTGAGCGACCGCGGGCGCGGCCGCAAGCAGCAACGCCGCGACCACAGAGCGAGGGGCGAATCGGAACCGCATGACACCGACCTCCTTCTTCGATCCGGACTTCCGTGCTACGACGGGCCGGACATGACACAGGCGCACCAAAGCAGCCCGCATGGAATACCGAACAGACACGATGCAAACGCGCACCGGCGCGCCAAGGTCCCCCTCATGTTTACACCCCCCTCGCCCCGGATGCCAGCACTTCACACGCGAAAGCAGGAGAACCCTCCTCTCGACCGCGTGAGCGGACCATGCAGGCGATACCGCGGCGGCGGCGTGTCGTGCTTCTGTACGGTTGCCAACCACGATCGGGTCCATTCCGTACCCCCGGTCGAGGGGCAATTGGGGAAGATGCCGGTTTGTGTTGTGTAAGGGATGCCGTCCTCGGCTATGCTCGCCCTTCATGGCCGTCTCCGACCTCGATCGGCTCGAGCACCACCTGCGGGCACGCCACCCGTGCGTCACCATCGTCACCAACGAGGAGTCGGAGGCCCTCCACCTCGTCGTCGCCGCATCCCTCACCCTCGACCGGCCGCTCTGGCGATGGACGGTCCTCGACGGCCTGACCGACGGCCGAATCTCCGGCGCCAAGCCCGAGCCTGACACCGAACACCCCGCTGCCGCGCTCTTCCACCTCGCCGGGCAGCGCGGCCCGCTCACCGTCGTCACCCTCGATCTCGCCGACCACCTCGAAGACGCACGCACCCTTCGCGCCCTGCGAGCGCTCCTCGCCTGCATGGAACGCGACGGCGGCACCCTCGTCATGATCGACCACCTCGACCGCCTCCCCGGCGCGATCGAAGCCTCCGCCACGCGCTTTGATCTCTCTCTCCCCGACGAGGCCGAACTCGAACGCATCATCCGCCGTGTCGTCCGCGAAGAGCACAGGGAACGGCCGATCGAGATCGACCTGAGCAAGCGCGCGCTCCGCGCCATCGTCCGGAACCTCCGCGGCCTCACACGCCGACAGGCCGCCTTCGTCCTCAGAGATGTCGTCATCGAAGACCGCAAACTCAACGAGGACGACCTCAACGGCGTCATCGCTCGCAAACGACAACTCCTCTCCTCCGGCGGCGGGCTTGAGTACGTCGAAGCCCCCACCGACATGAACCAGATCGGCGGCCTGAGCGTGCTCAAACGATGGCTCTCGGAGCGGAGCATCGCGTTCGAGGAGGACGCGCCCTCCCACGGCCTCACGCCCCCGCGCGGCGTCCTCCTCCTCGGCGTCCAGGGCGCGGGCAAGAGCCTCTCCGCAAAGGCCATCGCAACCGCATGGCGGCAGCCCCTCTTCCGCATGGACCCCAGCGCCCTCTATGACCGCTACATCGGCGAGAGCGAGCGACGCCTCCGCGACGCACTCAGGCAGGCCGAGGCCATGAGCCCCATGGTCCTCTGGATCGACGAGATCGAGAAGGGCTTCGCCGGCGCGGCCTCTACCTCCACCGACGGCGGACTCAGCCGACGGATGTTCGGCACACTCCTCACCTGGATGCAGGACCACCGCGCCCCCGTCTTCCTCGTCGCCACCGCCAACGACGTCGAGGCCCTCCCCCCCGAACTCCTCCGGAAGGGACGATTCGACGAGATCTTCTTCGTCGACCTGCCGGGCACGCCCGCGCGCCGCATGATCTTCGAAATCCACCTGAAGAAGCGCGGACGCGATCCGTCGGCCTTCGATCTCGACGCTCTGGCCGGCGCGAGCGAGGGATTCTCGGGCGCGGAGATCGAGCAGGCCGTCATCTCCGCCGTTACGAGCACGCACGCTCGCAAGAAGAGCCTCGATACCGGGGCGCTCCTCGCCGCCGTTCGGACCTCGCCACCCCTGTCCGTGACCATGCGCGAAAAGGTCGAAGCCCTCCGCCGATGGGCGAAGGGCCGGTGCGTCGAGGCCGGCTGAACCGGGTGACCAAGCCCGCAACACTCCGAGCACGCAAGGCCCGCAAGAAGCCTCAGTTCCCGGCCCAGGCGTTGAGGAAGATGAAGGCGTCGCGGGAGTCGACGGTGGTGTCTCCGTTGAGGTCCGCCTCCGGGTCCTTCGCCGCGTAGTCGGAGAGGAAGTCGAGCAGGTCGCGCGTGTCCACGACGCCGTCCCCGTTCCAGTCCGCGATCGTCGGAACGATCCGCAGTTCCGGGCGCGGCATCACGATCACCGGGCGCGTACCTTGCCCGTCGTCCAGAAGCACGAGATAGCGATCGACGCCGCGCGAACCCGGCGGCGCATCACCGGTCGCCAGGTGTACCGTGTATGTGCCGTTCCCGTTGTCCGTGGCCGCGCTCGCCGTCGCGATCCCGGCCGAGTCGGGCGCGTGCTCGACAACGACCGCAAGCCCCGGATCGACGGGGGCGTCCATCCAGTCGCGCACGTCGATGGTCATCGAGGCCGTCGATCCGAGGGGAAGTCGATCCGTGCTCAACGAAGCGGCCGACCGCACCGCATCCGGCCTGCCCAGCAGGCCGGTCCGCCACGCGTCGTAGGTGTCCTGGAGTTGCGCGACGGGGTCCGGGCTTTGCGCGGACTGGAACGCCACGTTGAACTCCATGTGGTAGTCCGAAGTGGCGCAGCCCGCGCCGTTGGCAAAGAGGCCCGTCGCGTGCCGAGGGTCCGCGCCGTTCACGACCGTGATCCCGTTCGCGCTGGCGGAGTTCACGGCCAGGTCGAGCCGCCCGTCCTGGTTGAAGTCGTGCACGGCGATCCGGTTCGGACTCCTGACTTCGAGGTATGTCCGCTCCTTGACGGGCGGCGCGCCTTCGACGCCAAGATAGACCGTGAACGAGGACGTTTGTGAGTCGGTCACGATGAGGTCGTTCACGCCGTCGCCGTCGAGGTCGGCCATGGCCACGGCGGTGGGTCGCGTGGGGTTGGCGAGGTCCGTCCGATCGAACCCGCCGGGCCTGTTGAAGAGGATCGTCGCCGTCCCGTCGTTGAAGTTTGCCGTCGCGATGTCGGGCCTGCCGTCGTTGTCGAGGTCGCCCGCGGCGATCGCGAACGGACGATCGCCCACGGGGATGTCGTGGGCGATCGTGAACGCGCCGGCGCCGTTGTTGATGAGCACGACGACGCGGTCACCGGTCTCGTCGGCGACGGCGAGGTCCGGGTGCCCGTCGAGGTTGAAGTCGGCGGCGACGATCGAGGTCGGCAGGCCGCCGACGGTAATGGAGGTCGCGGGGCCGAGCGATCCGCCCGTGTTGAGGAGAATCTTGACCGAAGAGTCGGTGGACGAGACGAGCGCGGCGTCGTCGCCGTTCGTGCCGTCCAGGTCCGCCGCGATGATGTCCTGCGGCGAGCCGCCCACCGTGACGGGTGTTCCGGGGATGAAGAACCCGTTGCCGAGGTTGAGCAGGACGCTCACCCTCCCGAGGGAGGCGTCCGCGGTGATGATGTCGGGATGGGGATCGTTGTTGATGCGAGCGACGGCCGCGGCGCGTGCCCCGCCGCCGACGTTGTAAACGTGGGGCTGCGGGTCGAACATCGCGTACTGCGTGCCGTTGCTGATGTTGAAGTGGACGGAGACGCGCCCCTGCTGGGAGTTCGCCACGACGACGTCCGTTCGCCCGTCACCGTCCATGTCGCCCAGCGAGACGGTGCGCGGCTGGCTGGAGGCGCGGTACATCCCGTTGCAGCCGAAGCCGTCGCCGTCGCGCGCGATGAGCATGTAGGCGATGTGAGCGGACTTTCCGGTCTCGGGATCCCAACCGTCGGGGGGCGAGCCGCAGCCGTCCGCGGGGGTGCCGCAGTTGCACCGGCCGTCGCCGCCCCAGATGCGGGCCTCCTGCATGCCGATCATCATGGCTTCGGCGAGGTCCGCGCCGTTGAGCAGGGCGCTCTCGATGGCGACGACGCACTGCGAGACGACCGGCTCGCCCGCGAGCACGTTGCCCTGCACCGCGTACACCACGTCGCCGACGCGCCCAGTCTGCCCGCCCGCCCACGAACCCGCGCCCGAGCCGGTGAACGTGGTCGCGTTCCCGTGCACGTCGGCCAGGCCGTACTGCCGCGTGTGGTGCGTGGGATCGAACCCCGCGAGCAGCGCGATGATCTCGTCGGTCGGCACGCCCTCCAGCAGCCGGTCGCGGATGAACGTTCGGTTGAACCCGCCCTGATCCACGAACGACTGGGCCGTCGCGCCGCCGAGGCGCGGGATGAGAACGGGCGTGCCCGCCTGCAGGTCGAAGTTGGTGAGGCAGGTGGCCGAGCCGAGCGCGACCTCGCCGGTGCGGGTGTCGATGAGGACGATCGACCAGGTGGCGCCGGCGACGCCGTGGGCGAGCGCGAGGGCGAGTGCAGCGAGTGGCGCGCGAACGATGGTCCGGGGCATGGTCTGATCCTTCGGGTGCGGGCAGGGTCGTCCGGATCATCGGACGCCCGGCGCCCAGCGTACAGGAACAGGCCCCCGCCGCGAAGCGAGACGACGAAAAACGGGGCCTCTCGACGGCGGCTCTGGGCGTTCAGGGGGCGTTCGCGGCGACACGGACCATGACGGCCCGGTGAGAGCCGACGCCGGGATCCACGGTTCGCAGGGCGATCGGACGGAGCCGCGGCCCGATCAGAGCGTGGTCGATCGGCCAGAGCGGCGCGCGCCGCGGCCATGTGCCGCAAGACCCGCGACCGGCGCCCGCGTGCGCGTCGCGCAGCGCCGGCGCGGCCTCCCGGACGAACAGGCGCAGCGAGTGCGAGCCGCGGGTGATGTTGAAGTCGCCCACGACGAGGTCCGGCGCGGGGAAGCGGGCGGCGGCGCTGATCGACTCGGCGGCCTGCCGCGCGTTCGCCACGCGCGAGCGGCGCGGGTCCGACGGGAAGTCGACGACCCAGAGCGTCAGGTCGCCCGCAGGCGTCCCCTCCAGCGAGAACGCCGCGGCCCGACCGGGGTCCTCGTTCGAACTCGGATCGGGATCGCCGCGCGCGCGGAAGACCGTTGCGCCGAGCCGCGCGACGGGCCAGCGCGACACGACCACGAACGGCCACGTGGGCGCAACGAACGGCGGGTCGTCGAAGTTCCTCGCGAGCGAATCCAGGTTGGTTGATGATGAGGCGTTGGCGATGACGTAGACGTCCGCGGGCGGGAGGTCGAGTTCCGAGGCGTCGTCGATCCGCTCGGCGGCGAGGTTGAGGAACAGGAGGGAGGCCGAGGGCGGAAGGCCGGAGTGCGCGGGATGCGTGGCGAGGAACCGGTACGCGCGCCAATCGAGGGCGATCACGAGGGCGAGGGCGGCGAGGGCGAGGACGAACGCGAACGGGCGGGCACGCGGTGTGTGCCGGTCGAGGAGGCGCGAAAACCCGACCAGCGCCATCGCGCCGATCGCCCACGCCGACTGCGGCGTCCACCACGCCCACTGCGCGACGACGAACCGGTCCGTGAGCAGACGCGCGAGCGCGAAGACCACAAGGCACGCGAACGCGCCGGCGATCAGCACGCGGGAGGCCCGCCGGCGTCGCGGCCTGTGCCGTCGCCCACGCATCGATCACTCGCCGCGCAGGTGCGCGTCAAGGAATGCGGCGATCCGCTCCGCCGCCGTGATGCGGTTCTCCTTCTTCAGGAACCCGTGTCCCTCGTCGTCGAACACCAGGTAGTCCACGGTTGCCCCGTTCTCACGCGCCGCCGCCACCAGATCGTCCGACTCCGCCTGCAGCACGCGCGGGTCGTTGGCGCCCTGGATCACCATCAGCGGCCGCACGATGTTCCCCGCATGGAAGAGCGGCGAGATCGCGTGCAGGCGCTCCCGGTCGGTCGCCGGGTCGCCCATCTCCGCGTACAGCGAGTCGCGGAACGAGGCCCACCACGGCGGGATGGACTCGAGCGTGCGGACCCAGTTGGTGACGCCGAAGATGTTGACGCCGGCGTCGAACGCCTCGGGGTGGAAGGTGAGCGCGGCGGCGACGATGAACCCGCCGTACGAGCCGCCGATGATGGCGACGCGGTCGGAGTCGATCCAGTCGAGGGAGGCGAGGTAGGTGCGCGCGCGGACGCAGTCGTTGAGGTCGCCCCCGCCGTGGTCGCGGTCGTCCATGTGGTAGAACGTCTTGCCGTAGCCCGATGAGCCGCGGTTGTTCACGGCCAGCACCGCGTACCCCTGGTTCACGAGAAACTGGATCAGCGCGCTGTACCCCGTTCGGCTCTGCCCGCCGGGGCCGCCGTGCACCCAGACGAGGGCCGGGGCCTTGCTGTTCGCGGATGCGCCGTGGGGCCTGTAGAGGAGTGAGGGGATCTCGACGCCGTCGAACGAGCGGTAGCGCACGACCTCGCTCTCGACGAGATGCTCCGGCTTCATCGCCGGGCTGAGCGAGCGCGTGAGCGCACGAACGCGGGAGGACCCGACCTCGGCGGCGTAGATGTTGGCGGGGGAGGTGTCGCCGTTCACCACCAGCGCGACCCGAGTGCCGTCCCGCGAGAAGGTGATCCCCGTCACGTCGCCGCTCGGGAAGTCGGGGAGCGTGACCGGCTCGCGCGAGGGCCACGACTCGGCGCGGAGGCGCGTGCGGGCGTCGGCATTGACCGCGACGACGCGGTGCGCGCCGTTACGAGAAAAGGACGTGAACGCCACGTCCCAGTCCGCGCGGTCGAGCACGCGGTGGTTGCGCTCGCCCCCGGGCACGCCCGCGAGGACGAACGTGCGGGTGTGGACGAACTCGGAGTCGGCGTTCGAGGTGAAGATGAGGGTCGTGCTGTCGGGCGTGAACGACGCCACCCCGTGGCTCACCGGCGGCTCGTGCGGCGTGACGAGCCGGACCTCGCCCGTCGTCACGTCGGCCAGGTAGACGTCCGAGTCCGCGTTCGTGTGCGTTTTCGTCAGCGCGACCCACCGGCAATCGCGGCTGACCGCGCCGATCGACCAGCCCTCCGTGTTCTCGAAGTGGAGCGTCCGCTCGTAGTCCTCCGCGTCGTAGCGGTAGAGGTCGAAGTGCCGAGCGTCGCGCTCGTTCGTCAGCACGTAGAACGCGCTCTCGTCGCCTGACCACCCGAGGAACTGCGCCTTCAGGCCCTCCCCCGGCGTCAGGTCGCGCACCGTGCCGTCCGGCAGCAGCACGAACAGGTGGTTCAGTTCGTTCCCGCCCTGGTCGGCGGTGAAGAGAACGCGGTCGTCGCCCGGGAAGGTGGACACCGCGAAGTGCGCGTGGTCGTTCGAGAAGGTCAGTTGCGTCGCTTCGCCGCCCTCGAACGGGACCGAGTAGAGATTGAAGACACCCGAAGCGTCCGAGTGGTAGACGACCCTCGACCCGTCGTGCGTGAACGACGGCCCCCCTACCGCCACCGTGTCGTAGAACTGGCGCGCGGTGTAGCGCGGGGCGCTCTGGGCCTGAGCGGTCGCGGCCGCACCGAGCACGACGAGGACGAGCGAGAGGGCTTGACGCACGGGGTACACTCCTTCGGCCTCTCGGCCACAGCGGCGTGGAGGACGATACGCGGGCGGGGAGCGAGGAGCGTGCGATGCCGGGCGGCTTCGACTGGTCCGACAAACGGGTCATCGTCACGGGAGGGGCCGGCTTCGTCGGACGCGAGGTCTGCCGCCTCCTCCGCGAGCGCGGCGTCGCCGACCACCGCCTCTTCGTCCCGCGCCGACGCGACTTCGACCTGACGGATGCGGCGCAGGTCGGGCGGATGTACCGCGAGGCCTTCCGCCACGCGAAGGCGGACGTGGTGCTGCACCTGGCCGCGGAGGTCGGCGGCATCGGCGCGAACCGGCGCAGCCCGGGCCGGTTCTTCTTCGCCAACATGGCCATGGCGCTCAACCTCATCGAGGGCGCACGCCTCGACGGCCTGCCCGAACGCGGCGGCACCTTCGTCCAGGTCGGCTCCATCTGTTCCTATCCCAAGTTCACCCCCGTTCCCTTCCGCGAAGAAGAACTCTGGAACGGCTACCCCGAAGAGACCAACGCCCCCTACGGCATCGCCAAGAAGGCCGCGGGCGAGATGCTCGCCGCCTACGGCCGACAGTACGGGATGCGCGGCGCGTACGTGCTGCCGGTGAACCTCTACGGCCCGTGGGACAACTTCGACCCCGAATCCAGCCACGTCGTCCCCGCCCTCATCCGCAAGTGCGTCGAGGCAAAGGCGCGCGGCGACGCGAAGATCGTCTGCTGGGGGACGGGAAGGGCGACCCGCGAGTTCCTCTACGTCGACGACGCCGCGGCCGGCATCGTCCGCGCCGCCGAGACCATGGACGAGCCGACCCCCATCAACCTCGGCGCGGGCAGCGAAATCTCCATCCGCGACCTCGTCGCCCTCATCGTCAACGCCACCGGCTTCCAGGGCGAGATCGAATGGGACACCACCAAGCCCGACGGCCAGCCGCGCCGATCCCTCGACACCTCCCGCGCTGCCACCCTCCTCGGCTGGAAGGCCTCGGTCGGCCTCGAAGAAGGCCTGCGGCGGACGGTGGCGTGGTACGTGGAGCAGGGGCAGGGGAAGTAGCCGATTTGCTCAGGCGGCGCACCGATGCCGCGCGATCGGCGTGCGCATCTCCACACGCAGCGTCCCCTTGTCTACGTGAGGCCGACCGTCGGCCGCACGTGTGCAGGAGGCGCAGCCATGGAATCCGTGTTCTGGTCGTTGTGGACGTGGGGCTGGGCGTTCGTGCTGTTCGTGGCGCTGCCGATCACGGCGGTGTACGCGGCGGCGCGCTGGGGTTCGGAGCGTGCGGCCGGGGCGCTCTACGAGTCGCCCCGGCCGCTCGTGGTGTTCGGCTTGGTTCTCCTCGCCGTTCTGGTCCCCCTCGTCGTGGCCTACGAACCCGCCTTGCCCGGCCTCTCCCGGGCGAGATGCGGCATCGCCGAGGGTTGGCTTGCGGTGGCGTGAGTCGAAGTCGCGCCGCAGCCGCAGGCAGGCGCGCTGCAAGCGTAACTGAACAGCACGCACGCCGCACCCGGATTCCTCGGCGATCAACCTGATGGGCGTGCCATCGAGATACACGGCGGTGACAAGCGCCCTGGCGTCGTCCGACCAGACCCGGAGAAAGTCAGCGAGTTCTTTGGCGAAGAGTCCGTCGCTCGGTCGAGCGTCGGCTGCGTTCGCGGAAGCGGGCGAGCCCTCGAACCCATCGAACAGCGTCATCATCCTTTGCTTCGAGTTGCGCTTCGTCGTGTCGAGCGAAAACGCACCCGTCCCATGACGGCTGATCCGATGCTGGTGCTTGTTGACGATCCGGTGAAGTTGCTCAAGCCGAGCGCGATGGTCGCGGGCGACGACGGCCAGCGCCACCGGGCCCATTCGCGTGAATCCGCCGCTGCCCGCCCAGGCGTAGAGTTCGACCGCGAGCAATCCGGACGCCTCGCTTCGGTCAACGCCCGCACAATACTCCGACAAGATCCCCCCGGCCGCGTCAACGAGATCGTTCTCTTCGTGATCGAGCCGTTCGGCGATCCGATTCAGATCGATGTTGATGCTCTTCCAGTTCGCATCCGTTGCGTCGTCGTGTTCCATCGCTGTTCCCCGGAACCCACGGTGTTAGACAGCGCGACCGCGCGCAAGTTCCCCAGACTCTCACGGGCAAGAAAAAACGCCGGGCGGAATCGCCACGGCGAGGAGGTGGTTCGGTTTGTTAGGCCTGACAAACGACGCGATCAGGTACCATCGTCCCGTCGCGCAGCCCGCTGACGCCCGGTCGGCAGTGCGTCTCGCGCTTCGACGCCGGGCCGGCTCGCGGCTTCTCGCTCCGCAAGCACGCGGGCTCCAGCGCGCAGTCGCATCCAGCACTCGACCGCGCGCTCGAACGCGCGGACTTCGCCCCGAGTTGTGCATCGTTCGAGCCATCGGTCCACAAAGCGGTCGTAGTCGTCGCGCGGGATGCGCTCGTGGCGGCACAACTCGACGAACTCGTCGTGCGCGTCGTCGAGCCACGGCGGCTGATTGACGGACGTCCGTGCCCGTCTCATGGCGTGCGTGTCCTGTGGCATAGGGACTGATGGTACCGGCTCCGCCGGCGGTCCGGCGGACGCAGGCGCCCCTACGCCCGGCTCGCGATCGTGCGGGGAGCGACCTTCGCTCCCCGTGCCCACGGGCCACGCATCGGCCCCATGGGCTCACGGTCTTGAGCCGCGAAGAGCGGCGTGTTGTGCGCAGTCATCGGGGGGTTCTCCTGTGGCGCGGTGCGCCGGTGGTCGTTGCTCCGTGAAATCGACGCCTGCCCGCCCTCTCAGGCGGTCCAGGTCGCCACTGTCCACACGATGGGCGTGATGGCGATCGCGCCGGCGACGGCACTGGCCGCGATCCACCCCCACGGCCAGCGGCTGCCCCACCACGCACTCCCGTTCGTGTTGCGTTCGTTCATTCGACACCTCCTGTCAAGCAGCGCGACCGCACGGCCGGATCACGCGATCCGGGACCCTGCGGCCGGAAATCGACGCAGAAACGGACTGCGGACGAACGGCACTGCGACTGGCAATGCCATCGCCGTAGCCTCTGGCTCCCCAGCCTGCCGCATCGCTCGCGCGACGTGCCGCGGGGTTCGGCCTGCTCTCACGACTGCTTCCCCATCCGCTCATGCCCGAACCTCCCTGAGCACATGCCCGACGCGGGCGACTCATCAGGAAGGGGACGCTCGGAGTGTCGGAGCGCACGCCGGGGGGAAGAAAGGGTGCAGATCAGGTGATACACCCTGCTCTTGGCCTGAGCGACGCCCGTCGCACACGGGCATCAGAGCGATGCCAAGCGGCGCTGCTCTCTGCAGTCGCGGCGATCATGCGGCACGGATCGGAACATTGCGAGAGAGAGTCCTCCCTCACTCCTTTTCTTCGCCCGGATTCCTGCCTCGCGCCTCGCGCAACTCGTCGATCCCCGTCCGCTCCCACAGCGGCGTGCGCACCGAGTACGCCGCCCGGCAGATCACGTGGGCCGCCACCGGCGCGGTCAGGAACAGGAACGCGACGACCAGCAGCGCGCGCACGCTCACGCCCATCTCGCCGAAGTGGACCGCCGCGGCCGCCACCAGGAACAGCACCCCCAGCGTCCCCGCCTTCGTCGAGGCCTGAAGCCGCGTGAACAGGTCCGGCATCCGCAGCACACCCACCGCGCCCAGCAGCCCGAAGACCGTCCCGACGATCAGCAGCGCAGCAACAATCGCGTCGTTCACCTCGGCGTCCCCTTCTGCAGGTAGTACGCGAACGCCACCGTCCCCACGAACATCAGCAGCGCGATCACCACCGACACCATCATGTAGATCGGCTCGTCCTCCAGGATCGCGTACACCGCCGTCCCGCCCACAGCCAGCGTCCCGATCAGGTCCAGCGCGACCACCCGGTCCGGCAGGCTCGGCCCGCGCAGCAGACGGACCGACGCAAGCACAACCGACAGCCCGACCACCGCCATCACGGCGTGCAGCGTGTGCTCCAGAACCATCGCGCTCATCTCGTTCATCGCAAAGCCTTCAGCACACGCCGCTCGAACCCGGACTTGATGTCGTACCGCACCACCTCCGGGTCCGTGTACGACATCACGTGCACATACAGCGTCCGGCGACCCGTCCGCTCGCACTCCTCGATGTCCACGCTCAGCGTGCCCGGCGTCAGCGTGATCAGGTTCGACAGCACCGTCAACTCCGTCTCGTTCATCGGCTCCAGAGGCACCGCGATCACTCCCGGACGCATCCGGTTCAGCGGCATCACCGTGTAGTACGCCATCTTGAAGTTCGCCAGCACCAGTTCCACCACGAAATACAGCACCAGCCCGATCAACTCCCACGCGTCCCGGAAATACTTGTTCTCCTGCAGCACCGAACGCATCAGCAGCAGCACCACGAACCCGATCGCATACCCGACCGCCAGGCTCGGCGCGGAGAAGTTCTCCATCGTCGCCGCCCAGAGCAGCGCCAGCACGATGTTCCAGATCACCAGCCTCACGGCTCCACCCCCCCCTGCGCCGGCGTCACGAACGCCTCGCCGAGCGCCGCCCCGACGTACACCTCCGGGTTCAGCAACTGCCCGGCCGCCAACACCGAAAACTCGAACACCGGTTGCGCCGCCAGCCCGATCGCCACCGTGATGCCGGCCAGGACCGCGATCGGCGCCAGCATCCCCATCGGCGTGCGATCCGCCTTCGCCGGCGACTCGCCCTCTTTCACCTCGGGCGACTTCCAGAACGCCTCCGCCCAGATCTTCGTCATCGAGAACAGCGTCATGATCCCCACCAGCAGCGCGACCGCCACGTACACATACGCACGCTCGTCCAGAGCGGCGCGGATCAGGATCAGCTTCGCCCAGAACCCCGACAGCGGCGGCACCCCCGCCAGCGACATCGCCGGGATCATGAACAGGATCGCCACCAGCGGCGCGCTCGCGTACACCCCCACACGCCCGGCACGACCCAGGTCCGAAGTCCCGCGGATCCGGTGCGCCACACCCGCCACCAGGAACAGGTTCGCCTTCACCACGATGTGATGCACGATGTAGAAAACCGTCCCCGCCACCGCCAGCGGCGTCAGCAGCGCAACCCCGAGGATCATGTACCCGATCTGGCTGATGATGTGGAACGACAGGACCCGCCGGAACTCCGTCTGCGCCGCCGCCCCCAGCACGCCCGAGACCATCGTCAACGCCGCCACCCACAGCAGGATCGTGTGCGTGTACCCCGTGTCATGCACGAAGATCAGCGTGAACACACGCACGATCGCGTACACCCCCACCTTCGTCAGCAGACCGGCGAACAACGCCGAAACCGCGAACGGCGGCGTGTGGTAACTCGCCGGCAGCCAGAAGAACAGCGGGAACACCGCCGCCTTGATCCCGAACGAGACCATGAACAGCATCGCCACGACCGTCACGACGTGCCCTCGGCCCTCCGCCACCGCCTCCGCCGCACGCACCGACAGGTGCGCCATGTTCAGCGTCCCCAGCGTCCCGTAGAGCAGTCCCGACGCGGACAGGAAGATCGCCGACGAGATCAGGTTCAGCGTGACGTACTTGATCGCCCCCTCCAACTGCCCCCGCTCGCTCCCCAGCGAAAGGAGCACGAACGACGACAGCAGGAGAATCTCGAAGCACACGTACAGGTTGAAGATGTCCCCGGTCAGGAACGCCCCGCACACCCCCGCCAGCAGCACGTGCGTCAGCGGGTAGTACAGGAACCGCTTGCGCGGCAGGTCCACGCTCGCCACCGAATACACCACCACCGCCAGCCCCGTCACCGCCGCCAGCAGCACCATGATCGCCCCGAACGCGTCCGCGACGAACGTGATCCCGAACGGAGCGCTCCACCCGCCCGCGTCCATCGTCAGGATCTCGCCCGTCGCCGTCCGCGCCACCAGCCCGACCGCCACAACGAGCAGCGCCACCGCCCCCGCAACGCTCACCGTCTGCTGCGCGCGCAGCGACCGGTGCCCCAGCATGCCCAGGCACGCCGTCCCCAGCGGGATCAGCACCGGCAGAATCGGCAACGCGCTCAATGGTCCGTCCCCGTGAACTCGTCCGTGTCGTCCGTCCCCACCGCCATGTACGCCCGGCTCACCAGCACCATCATGAACGCCACCACCCCGAACCCGATCACGATCGCCGTCAGGATCAACGCCTGCGGCACCGGGTCCGCGTGCGGCGTCTCCGGCGCGAGCGCACCCGCCTCCACCAGCGGCGCCTGCGCCCGCACCAGCCCCCCCGACGCAAAGATCAGCAGGTTCGCCCCGTGGCTCAGCAGGATCAGACCCATGATCAACTTCACGATGCTCCGACGAACGATCAGGTAGATCCCCGCCGCGAACAGCCCGCCCACCAGCAACGCAAGAAGGAGTTTCACGCGTTCTCCTCCAGCAGCGAGAGCACGATCGTCATCACCACGCCGATCACCACGAAGTACACCCCGATGTCGAACACCAGCGGCGTCCCCACCTTCACCTCCCCGAAACCCGGGAACGGCACGCTCACCCACAGCCCGGTCAGGAACGGCTGACCCGACGCAAGCGCCAGGCTCCCCGCCACCAGCGCGAACGCAAGACCAAGCGCCATCACCACCACCAGGTCCGCGCGCAGCGCGGTCCGCGTCGCACGCGGCCCGAACGCCATCCCGTGCAGCGCGAACCCCGCCGCGCCGATCAGGCCGCCGATGAACCCACCCCCGGGCTTGTTGTGCCCCTGGAGCATCACCACGATCGAGAACACCAGCAGCAGCGGCAGCAGGTACCGCGTCGCCGTCTGGAGGATCGTCGAGTTCATCCCTCGCCCCCCCTCTCCCCGCCCGTGGACGCTCCCTCGCGCGTCGTCGGGTCCAGTTTCATCAACGCGTACACGCCCACCGCCGCCACCACCAGCACCACGATCTCGCCCAGCGTGTCCAGCGCGCGGAAATCAACCAGAATCACGTTCACCACGTTCCGCCCGTGCGCCAGCCCGTAACTGTTCGCGGCGTAGTAGTCCGACACCGTCATGTCCGGCCGATGGTCCGCCACCACCAGCACCAGCCCCGCCATCGCCGCCCCGCCCGCCAGCGCGACCACAAGGTCCCGCGCCTTCTCCCGGCGCGCCGAGAAACTCCGGAAGTCCGGCAGCATGTAGAACACCAGAACCAGCAGCACCACCGCCAGCGTCTCGATGCACACCTGCGTCAACGCCAGGTCCGGCGCGCCGAACAGCACGAAGATGATCGCGATCCCGTACCCCACCAGCCCAAGACCCGCGATCGCCGCCAGACGGTTCCGCGCCACCGCAGTGAACCACGCCCCGATCAGGATCAAGAGCACAAGCCCGATCTCGTAGGGCCGCGCGTCACCGATGTCCGGCAGCGCATCCAGCGGCCTGCGCAGCATGAACGTCGCCCCGACCGCCAGCACGATCACCCCGAACGTGATGAACGCGTACCGCCGCAGCGAGCCAGACTGCAAGACCCGCGTCTGCGCGTCCGCGAACCCCAGCAACGCCGCCAGCGCATGCTCGTACAGCCGCGACGGCCCGATCGCGTCCAGCGGCCTCGTCGCCGGCCCCGCAAGCCCCACGATCGCCCACTGCCCCCGGAACAACGCCACGCCAAGCACGAGCGCGCCCGCGCTCAACGCCAGCGCGAGGTTCAGCCCGTGCCACAACGCCACGTGCGGGTGCGCCTGCGCTCCCAGCGCGGCGGACGCCGCCGGCTCGACCAGCGGCGTCGCGATCAACCCAGGCGCCACCGACGCCCCAAGCCCGAGCAGCGCCAGCACGCCCGGCCCCAGCAGCAGCGACGCCGGCGGCTCGTGCGCCTCGCGCTTCGTCTCGCGCTTTGCCCCGAAGAACGGCGCGAACCCCACCCGCAGCGCCACCGCCACACCCAGCGCGGCCGCCGCCACGAACACCGCCGCCAGCGCATACCCCTCCCGCCCCAGGTCCGCGTCCGGCAGGACCGCCTTGATCGCCAGTTCCTTCGCGATGAACCCCACCAGCGGCGGAACCCCCGCCATCGACAGCGCGGCGAGCGCGGCCGCGGCCGCCAGCAGCGGCATGGACCGGCTCAGCCCGCCGAGGTTCCTCACGTCCTTCTCGCCCGTCTCGTGGTCGATCGCTCCCGCTACCATGAACAGCGCGCCCTTGTAGAACGCGTGCGCCAGCAGGAAAACCATCGCCGCCTCCACCGCGTACGTCGTCCCCACCCCCAGCGCCATCACGATCGTTCCCAGCGCGCTCACCGTCGAGTACGCCAGGATCAGTTTCATCACCGTCTGCCGGAACGCCAGCCACGCCCCGACCACCATCGTCGCCGCCCCGAACCACGTCAGCAGACCGTTCCACAACTCGCTCTCGCCCAGCGCAGGCGTCAGACGCGCCAGCAGATAAATCCCCGCCTTCACCATCGTCGAGGAGTGCAGGTACGCGCTCACCGGCGTCGGCGCGGCCATCGCCGACGGCAGCCAGAAATGGAACGGAAACTGCGCCGACTTCGTGAACGCACCGAACACCAGCAACAGCACGATCGGCACTTACA
>DAOMNQ010000005.1:37961-72761 GCA_035443945.1 Phycisphaerales bacterium
ACAACTGCGATATCCGCATCTCACCCGCCGCCGACCCCAGCAGCAACGCCCCCGCCAGGATCGCAAGCCCCCCCAGCCCCGTCACCAGCAGCGCCTGCAGCGCGGACTTGCGCGCCTTCGCGTCCGCGTGCTCGAACCCGATCAGCAGGTACGAACTGATGCTCGTCAACTCCCAGAACACAAACAGCACGATCAGGTTGTCCGCCAGCACCACCCCCAGCATCGACCCCATGAACATCAGCAGGTAGGCGTAGATGCGCCCCAGGTGCCGATGCCCCGCCAGGTACCCGCCCGCGTACACGAAGATCGCCGCCCCAATCCCCGCGATCAGCGTCGCCATCAGCAGCGACAACCCGTCCAGCCGCAGGTCAAGGTTCGCGCCAAGCCCCGGCGCCCACACGTGCGACTCGACCACCACCCCATCGCCCCGACCCGCCAGCAACAGGAACAGCGCGGCCAGCGACGCCGGTAACACAGCGATCGCCCAGCCCGAAAACCGCCCCAGCGCACGGTGAATCACCGGCGCGAAGGGCGCGAGGAAAAACCCCGAAAGCACCGCGATCAGCAGCAGCAATGCAATGTTCCCCGCCCGGCCGACGCACGATGCGCCGCCCCGCCCGCATAATACTGTCCGGCGCAGGATCGTGCGGTGGCACAGGCGTCCCGCCTGTGCCTCCCCCCACACCCCGCTCAAGCGATCGACCGCATCACCGACACCGCCGGATACAGCCCCGCCACGTGCTCGCGCGCCAGCACCCGCGGCGGATACAACGGGTTCAGCGGCTGCAACCGGATCAACTCCCGCCCCGCCGCGTCCCGCTCCAGGTACACACGCTTGAACGTCGTCTCGTGGTCCGGCTCGATCCGCGCGAAACAATCCGCCCCCGAACGCACCGACCGCGCCGGGCTGAACACCACCACGTCCCCCTCCCGATACTCCGGCAGCATCGAATCGCCCACCACCCGCGCCGCGAACGCGTCCGGGTCCGCGAGGTCCGGGCACCGCACGTACTCGTCCGCCACCCGCGCCGGATACCCCAGGTCCGTGAACTCACGCGGATACCCCGCCGCCACCCGGTTGATCACCGGCACCTCGAACGGCAGCGCGACCGGCTCCGGCGACGACGGCGCAAGCCGCTCGATCAGCCGCCGCAACTCCCCCGACCGGTACGCATCGTCGAGCGAACCCGCCAGCAAACCCGCCAGCCGCTGCGCCGCCGCGCGGTCCTCGCGAAGCGTCCCCAACTCGCGCCGAATCGCCGGCGTCGCCGTCTCCCACCCCGCCGCACGCACCAGCGTCTCCGGCTTCAGAAACAACGCCTCTTCCAGCCGGCGCAGCAGCGCCTCGCTCGGCGGCCCGCACCGCGAGTTCTCCACCGCCGACAGGTAACTCTTCGAGCACCCCACACGCTCCGCGAGTTGTTCCAGCGTCAGACGCCGCGCCCGGCGCGCGCCATGGATCAGGTCGCCCGCGCTCTTTCCGGGTTGAGTCGGATTCCGTTCGGTCATCGTCTGCCCGCGATCACCCTCACACGGCGACAAATAGCCAGGCATCGCCCGTTCCTGTGCGCCGGTTTGAGGATGTACCATACAAAGGCCTTGCGGACTTTCCATCAAGTTGCGAATATTGGCATCAAGTTCAATGAATAGTGAACACACATCCGCGTGGCGTGTCAAGACCAATCCCCACGAAATCGAGGAGTTACACGATGAAAACCGCGTTCCGGGGCACCAGGGCCTTTGATCCAATGGAAACCCTTGATCTGCGTCGCAAACGCCGACGCGACCAGGCCGAGATCACCCTCGACCGCGCCCGCCATCTCCCCCCTGAGGATCGCGTTCTCATCGAAGCCGTCTTCCGCGACGGCCGCCCGGTTGCCGAACTCGCCGCCCTCATCGCGGGGGATGCGTGCGAGTCCGATCGGACCGCTCACGCCCGCGGACTCCGTCGGCGCATCCGCCGACTCACCGCCCGCCTCCTCTCTCGCGAGTTCGCGTTCGTCGCCGAGCAACTCTCCGACTGGTCTCCCACCCGCCGTCGCGTCGCAACCGCCTGCATCCTCCACGGGCGGTCCATCCGCGACGCCGCCGCCGAACTCCGCGTCTCCCTCCACACCGTTCGACGCCACCGCGCCGCCATCGCCGAACTCGTGGAGGCCTGGTCGTGACCGCCGCCATGCCCGCCCTCCGCGTCGTCCACTGTTCCGCGCGCCCGACCGAACGCACACTCCGCGCCTGCGCCGCCTTCGGCATCACCCTCGAACGCGCCGCACGCACACGCTCCACCCTGCCCACGAACGGGCTGCGCCTCGCACGTCTCGTCGTACGCCGACTGCGCCGCGGCGGCGTCGCGCTCCTCACCGGACCGAGCGGAAGCGGCAAGTCATCCCTCCTCCGCCTCGTCCAGTCCGCGCTCCAAGCGCAAGGCCTCGCCGTCCTGCACGCCGCGCCCATCGACGCACGAACGAAGTCCCGGACCGTCATGGACCTCCTCGACGGCTCGGTCGAAGACGGCCTCCGCGCCCTCGGTGTCGCCGGACTCGCCGATGCCACCCTCTGGCCCCGCACCCCCGCCGAACTTTCCGAAGGCCAGCGCTGGCGACTCGCCCTCGCCCTCGCCGCCAGCCGGGCACGCCCCGGCTCCTGCATCATCGCCGACGAGTTCTGCTCCACGCTCGACCGCACCACCGCCCGCTGCGTCGCCTCCGCCTTCGCCCGCTGGGCCGCGCGCACGCCCGGCCTCCGCGCCGTCTGCGCCACCGCGCACGCCGATCTCGCCGAAGCCCTCTGCCCACGCCTCACTATCGACCTCGGCCTCGACGGCCGCGTCCATTTCCACCGCGGAAGGCGGGCGACGCCATGACGAACGACGCGAACATCGCCATCGAACCCGGCACGATGCGCGACTACGACGCCCTCGCCGTCTTCCACTACCGCGCCGGGCCACCCGCGACCGTCGCTCGCGGACACAGCGGCATGCCCGCCATCCTCCGCGCACGAGACGCCGAAACCGGCTCGCTCGTCGGCGTCCTCGTTGTCTCCATGCCCACGCTCAACGGCTCCTGGCGCGAACTCGCCTGGCCCGGTCGCTACTCGACCGCCGACAAACGCCGCAACGCCGCGCGCATCAACGCCGAACTCCGGTGCATCTCACGCGTCGTCGTCGATCCACGCTGGCGGGGCCTCGGCGTCGCCGGCAGGCTCGTCCGCGCCTACCTCGAAAACCCGCTCACTCTCGCCACCGAGGCGCTCGCCGCGATGGGCAGCCTCTGCCCGTTCTTCGAACGCGCAGGCATGACGCCGTACACGCTCCCGCCCGCGTCGCACGACGCCCGCCTCCTCGACGCACTCTGGGAGTGCGGCGTCGAACCGTGGTCACTCCTCGACCCCCCCCTCGCGCAGCGCACGCTCGAACGCAGACCGTGGCTCGAGCGCGAACTGCGCGCCTGGGCGCGCGGCTCACCCACCACGCGACGCCACGCCGCCGCGGACGCCCCCGCGCTCACACGCCTCGCCGCAGCCCGGGTTTCCGTCCGCATCACCGCCTACGCGGCCGTCAGGGAGAAATGATCGATGACCACGACACGAACCACCGTCCGTTCGCGCGTTCCCAGGCCGAAGGAACCCCCGGACGCCCGCGACATGCCGCACGGCCTCACCATCTTCCTCACCGGACGCGACCGCGCCCGAGTCCTCCGTGCCCTGCGCCGCCTCGACGGAAACCGCGCCGTCGCCATCAAACGTGCACTCGGGCTTGACTGAACCCGCCTTCGGGTACCCCGTCCCTCCGCGGCGGCTTCGCGCCTACCACCCCTACACACCCGCGCCCATCCCCGCCCATCGAACGATCCGGTGTCCGACCGAACGTGGTTGTGCAACCGGACCCGTCTGCCCGCCACCGAGCGGCGGCGCATCCGGCACGACAGAATCACGCCATCAGCCTTCCCCCGAGGCTGTGCCAAGGGGGGGGGTATGGATCTCATCGAGTACGGTCCGCTCTTTCTGCCACGCACTCCGGCCGACCTCGAGCGCAGCCTCCGAACCCTCGCCGGCGTCTCCGTCCCCCGCCGCGCCCTCACGCCCGGCCACGCCGCCCCCTTCGACTACCTCGCCCACACTTTCTTCGAGGGCGCCCCCGCCCTCGGCGAAACGCCCCTTGCCCCGCCCGACGCAGTCGTCTGGGCGAACCGCGGCGGCGGCAAGACCTTTCTCGGCGCGCTCGCCACCATGCTCGACCTCGTCCACAAGCCCGGCATCGAAGTCCGAATCCTCGGCGGCTCCCTCGAACAGTCACGAAGAATGCACGCACACCTCCGCGCACTCTTCGCACGCGAACCACTCGCACAACTCGTCGATGGCCGGATCACCGAACGGCGGCTCGCACTCAACAACGGCTCCACCGTCGAACTCCTCGCCCAATCCCAGACCTCCGTCCGCGGCACCCGCGTCCAGAAACTCCGCTGCGACGAGGTCGAACTCTTCGACCCCGAAGTCTGGGAGGCCGCACAACTCGTCACACGCTCGAAAGCCGTCCAACTCCCCGACGGCCGGACGCTCGTCGTTCGGGGCACCATCGATTGCCTCAGCACCATGCACCTCCCGCACGGCCTCATGCACGCCATCGTCGAGGAGTGCCGCGCCGGCAGGCGGCGACTCTTCCGCTGGGGCGTCGCCGACGCCCTCGCCCGCTGCGGCCCCGAGCACGCCTGCCGAGCGGACAACGCCGACTGTGCGCTCTTCCCCGAATGCCAGGGGCGGGCCAAGGCGTGGAGCGACCACGAACCGGCCGGGCACATCGAGATCGCCGATGCGCTCGCCATGAAGGCCCGCGTCTCCGCCGTTGCCTGGGAGGCCGAGATGCTCTGCCTGCGCCCCTCGCGCTCCCACGCCGTCCTCCCCGAGTTCGATCCGCGGCTGCACGTCATCCACGACGATCCGCCCGACTCGACCGCCCTCACCTGGATCGCCGGCATGGATTTCGGCTACCGCTCGCCCACCGTCGTCCTCTGGGCCTGCGTCGATCCCTCCGGCACGCTCCGCGTTCTGGCCGAGCGCGTCGAGAGCGGCCTCGTCCTCGGCGACCACGTTCGCGCCATCCTCGAATCGCCGTGGCCCCCCGGCGGGCACGCGCGGCTCGCCTGGATCGGCGTCGATCCCGCCGGTCGCCAGATGAACGACCAGACCGGCGTCAGCGCGGTGCAGGCCATGGGCCGCGCCAACCTCCGCGTCCGCACTCGGGCGATGGGCATCCAGCAAGGGCTTGCGCTCCTCCGCGCACGACTCCGCCCCGCGGACCGCGGCCTGCCCCCGCGCCTCTTCGTCCACGCCCGATGCGCACGCCTCATCGAGAGCCTCGAACGCTACCACTACCGCCCCGACAGACCCGAGAGCCTCGAGCCCGTCAAGGACGGCAACGACCACGCCGTCGACGCACTCCGCTATATGGTCCAGAACCTCGACGCCCCCCACGAGTGCGCGTCCGCAAAGTACGTCTGATGCGGTTGTTCACGCGGAGGCGCAGAGCACGCGGAGGAAGAATGAGAAATGTGCGGGCCTATCCGGACGGGGCGGGGCCTTGCAGGCCCCGTCTCTCTCTTCCCTTCTCTCTCCTCTGCGTGCTCCGCGCCTCCGCGTGAGCCACTCCTAATCCGGCATCGGCGCCAGCGCAGGCACCACCACCTGCACGAACACGTACGACGCGATCCCCAGCAGCACCATCGACACCACGATCTGCGCCGTCAGCACAAGCACCCGCCTCCAGTACCCCTCCAGCGTCTGCATCCGCGCCGCCCGATAGACCACCGCGATCCCGAACGACATCGGCACCACCAGCAGGAACCACCACCCGTGCGCGTCGATCGGGTCCAGGAACGGCCGCCACGCCAGCGCCCAGAGCACGGAGCCTGTCATGCCCGCTCCTCGCGCCGACCCGGGAACGCCGCGTCAAGCACCACGATCAGGTTCATCATCCCCGCGATGCACGCGAAGAGCGTCCCCAGTTCGTTCATCTTCCCAAGGCTCTTCGTCGCCGGTGGCCGCTGACCACCCAGCGCCGGCATCAGCCGCCCCGTCCCATCCCGCGTCTCGTCCGGGTTCGCCGAACGCAGCGCCCCCGTCCGAGGGTCGATCCCCTTGATCCTGTTCTGGTGCACGTAGTCCGTCCCGAACGCCACAGGCCCCACCAGCGCCTGCCCCACGAACCACCACCGGTCCTCCTTCGAGTCCACCACGTCAATCCCGCCTACCAGCAGACCGGTCAGGAACAACCCCAGCACACCCGCACAAATCAGCCCCGCACGCTTCCGCTCTCCCAGAAACCAGTGCCCCGCCCCTGGAAACGCGAGCGCAAGGATCGCGGCCAGCGCATCGAACCGTTGCGGCGTGTCGGCGGTGGTCGGCATGGGGGTGGCGGGGAGGGCTGAGGAGGTGTGGCGGTGGCGCGGGTTGGAGGCTAGGTTTGGCGCGTCCCCGGGATGCGGGGGAAGGGGTGTTGACAGCACCGTGACGGTCGGTAGTGTACCGCGTTTTCCGGGCCGGGCTTCGCGGCGGGCCTCGCCAGGGTCGCCCGGAGGACCGGTGGAGCGGGTGTGGATGCCCGGGATTCGGGCCGGAAGCGGCCCCGAGAAATGGGAAGGTGAGTCATGGCTGCGGAACAGCTTCTGGCGGAGTGCGGGACGGTCGATCTCGGCGTGCCGTGGTGGCGGGTGGGACCCCTTCCCCTCGGAGGCGAGGACGACGACGACATCGACGAGGAGTTCGATGACGACTTTGAGGATGATGACGATTACGACGACGATGAACTCGCCGACGATGAGGACGAGTTCGAGGACGAGGAAGAGTTCGACGATGACGAGGAGGAAGAAGAGGAACTGTGACGCGCCGTGACGGGTTCACACCCGCTCCGGCGCGGGGAGGACCTGACCATGGCGGCCGAGCGTCGGCGCGAACGCGAAGAACCCGCACCCAGGCGCGATCGCCGACAGACCGTCGTTGATCGCCGACTCGACCCCGAGACCGGAGGGGCCGAGGCGGTCGTCACGGGGCTTGAACGCCGCCGGGGACCGGGCCGACGACTCAGCGACTTCCGAAAGGCCGCCGAGGAAGGCGAGATGAACAAGGAGCAGTTCCTGTTCCTCATGGCCATCGACGCCTTCAAACGCGCCAACAACACCTGGTACCCCAGTTGGACCGACGTGCTCGAGGTCGTCCGCCTCCTCGGCTACCGCAAGACACTCCCCAGCGAACTCCGCATCGAGTCCGCCGAGGACTGGCAGGAACCCGCCGATTCCCCCGCCAACGTCCGCCCCCAACGCTGGGGCGAACGCTTCGAACCACGCGAAGCCGCCTGATCCGTCGACCCGACGCCATCCACAGCCTTGCAACGGCCACGCTCAGAGCCGAGGCCTTCAGGCCTCGCCTACGCGCCGCCGCCGTGCCCCAAGCGCCCCCAGCGCCAACACCGCCAGCGTCCCCGGCGCGGGTGCGTGATCCGTCCGGATCTCGATGTTGTCCATGAACGCGCTCTGGAAGAACGGGTTCGCACCCGCCCGGAACAGCACCGACGAAAACATCTCCCCGTGCCCCGCGACGAACTCCACCCGCGTCGGTGGGTCCACCGAGATGTCCGAGTTGCCCAGGTACCCGTACGCCGACCCCAGCAGGTCGCCAAGCCCGTCCAGCCCCGAGTAAGCGTGAATCTCCGCCGTGTCCTGGTCCTGCCCGAAGTCCCCGAACTCGATCGAGATCGACGCCACCGGATGGCTGAACGACATCAGGAAGTAGTCATCCTTGAAGTAGTTGAACGTGGGTGAAAGGTGCTTCGAGCCCCAGCCATCGGGCACCGACTCGCCCGACGAGTCCCATACCGTGAACTTCTCACCGCTCGTCCGCTTGATCAACGCCGCGAACCCGTCGTGCGCCAGCAGCAACGCGGTCTTGTCGCCCGCCGAGCGGTTCGGGTTCCCCGACAGGTCCTCGAAATCGAAGACGATCGTGTCCGCCGCGGCGATCCCCGCGGCGAGCGAACCAGCGAGCGCGAAACACACGGCGGCCGGGAGCCGATTCATGGCCTGGCCTCCCCAAAGCGAAGTGCCCACCCGCGGCGTGCACGCCCACCGCGTCCACGCCCGGTCCGTCCATACTACCGATACGGACCGCCGGTCAGCGCGGGTTCCGGCTTTCCGACCTTCTCGCACGTTCCGCCCGAACCGCCTCAACCGCCAGCCCGATCGCTGCGGGCAGGTCGTCGTTCACGATGAAACGATCGTAAACCCCGCCGCCACGGGCATCTGCGATCTCACGCCGGGCCTCGGCGAATCGCCGGCGGATCGCCTCCTCCGGCTCGCGCTTCCGGGCACGGAGCCGCTCCAGCAGCGCATCCTCGCTCGGCGGCAGCACGAACAGCCCGAACGCCTCCGGCAGCGCCCCTTTCACCTGCCGCGCACCCTGTACGTCGATCTCCAGGATCACCAGTCGGCCACGGGCCAGTTGCTCCTCCACCCACCGCCGCGGCGTGCCGTACTTGCGCCCGAACACCTCCGCCGACTCCAGGAACTCCCCGCCCGCCCGCATCCGCTCGAACTCCGCGTCGCTCACGAAGTGGTAGTCCACCCCTTCCACGTCCGCGTCCGTTTTCGGCCGTGTCGTCGCCGACACCGAGAAGACCGAGTCGGCGATCGACCGCTCCACCCCCCGCGTGATCGACGTCTTCCCGACCCCCGAAGGCCCCGAGATGATCAGCAGCATCCCGTCCGGCGTGTCAGTCGGCAGCGTCCGCCGCGCAGCCCCCGCACTGTCCCGCTCGCCCGCGCCCATGAACAGACAGCATACCCCCCGCCCGCGCACCCCACTCCACACCCTCGGAGCGACACCCTCGGAGCCACACCCTCGGAGCCGCGGGCTTCAGCCCGCGCACGCCCCCACCCGCGCACGACGCGGGCCGACAACCGTTCCCGCCGGTTCCGCTATCGCCGCCGCCGCATCGCCACCAGCGCACCCAGCGCGAGCGTCGCCGCCCCACCCGGCGCGGGAACGCACTTCACGTAGAAGTGCATCGGGTCCGAGTCCGCGTACACCCCGTTCGAGTCCCACGCCACCAGCGTCAACTGGTACAGCCCCGGCCTGTTCACCATGAACTGCTGCCCGTGCGGGTGCCCGTCGAACCCAACGTGGAAACTCCGGCCCTCGCGCGTCGCCGCCGAGAACTGCGCCACGTTCTCCAGCACGTTCCCGTGACGCTCCGCCCACGCCACGTCCGCCTTCCGCGGCGAGCCGACATGCTCGAACCCAGCGAGTTCGTACCAGAAGTCCCCGCCGTCAAGCCGACCGGTCGCCGCGTAGAAGTCGCTCGAGAGCGTGCACTCCGCGCCCACCTGCCACCCTGCGAAGTCCCCCGACCCCCACACGAAGAACGTCTCCCGCGTCACGCGATCGTCGTCGTGCAGCAGCCAACCGTCGCCGTCGATCGAGAAGTGCTCCTCGCCCGCGTAGTACCCGACCGCCATCAGCGTCTTCCCGGCCAGCGTGTCGATGGTGACGTGGTTCTCGTGCGCAAACGCCGAACCGGCAACGCCCGCGACCGCGAGCAGAGCGAAAGTACGCATCGTTCTCTCCAAGTGAATGGTGACGACGAGACAACACCGCCACGGCCCCGATCGGATCGCGGCCTGCCAAACCATGCCACGGTTTTCACTACGTGCAAGCCGATTCCACATCAAGAGTGGGCAGGCGGCCCATCCAGACACCGCACAAGCGACGCCATCCGCACCGGAACCCCGTTCGCAACCTGCCTCAGGATCAGCGACCGCTCCGAGTCCGCAACCTCCCCGTCCAGTTCCAGGCCCCGGTTCACCGGCCCGGGGTGCATGACGACCGCACCCGGCTTCATCCGACGCGCCCGCTCCGCCGACAGCCCGCACGCCGCCCGGAACTCCCGCAGCGACGCGAACGCCGGCGACGCCTGCCGCCCCGCGTCCCCGTGACGCTCGAACTGCACACGCAGCATCATCACCGCGTCCGCCCCCGGAAGCACCGCATCGAAGTCGTGCTCCACCCGCACCCGCGGCGCCAGCGCGGCCAGCGACGGCGGCGCGAGCGCGGGCGGACCCACCAACGTTACCGACGCCCCGAGCGCGCTCAGCCCGAACACGTTCGACCGCGCCACGCGCGAACTCACCACGTCGCCCACGATCCAGCGTCTCCGACCGGCCCATCGCGTCCGCCAGCGTCAGCGCGTCCAGCAGCCCCTGCGTCGGGTGCTCATGCCGACCGTCCCCCGCGTTCAGCACCGCGCACCCCACCCGCCGGGCGATCATCTCGACCGCGCCGCTCTGCGACGCCCGCACCACCAACGCATCGACCCCCAGCGCCTCCACCGTCCGCGCCGTGTCCGTCAGCGTCTCGCCCTTGGCGTGGCTCGACCCCGCCACCGGCAGGTCGATCACCTCCGCCCCCAGCCGGAGCGCGGCGATCGAAAAACTCGTCCGCGTCCGCGTCGAGTTCTCGAAAAAGAGCGTCCCCACCGTCCGCCCTGCCAGCCGCTGCGGCAGCGAACCCGACGCCGCCGCCGACCGGAACGCCATCGCCTCGCGCAGGATCGCCCGGATCTCATCCGCCGGCAGGTTGTGCAGCGTCAGCAGGTGCGGCGAGGGCATGTGCACGGAGTGTAGAGGCTATCCCGTAACCTCGGAGAACCGATCTCACCACAGAGGCACAGAGGGCACCGAGGCAGGAATTCTTGGTTTCTTCTCTCGGTGCCTTCTGTGCCCTGTGGTGAATCACGGGTTTGGGGATAGGTTGCAGGTAGGAGAACACCAGACGGGTCTGTGCCTCACCCTCCTGTCACGCCTCGCTCACTCCCGACCCGGCGAAGCCTCCGCCTGTCTCGCCGGGAACGGATCCCGCATCGCCGCACCCAGCGAGTCACCCGCACCCAGCGCACTCCGTGCCCGGCGAGGGGACTCCGCGCCCGGTGCGGCCGCCTCCGCCCGAACGGTCCCCGATGGCTCAGGCCACACGATCCACCACGCCGGCGGCGCGGCGAACGCGCCCGCCTCACCGTCCGCTTCACCTACCGGCTCCATCGTCTCCATCCGCGGCGGTGGGGGGGTCGGCGCACGCGCAGGCTCCACCGTGATGAACACCGTCTCACGCCGCATGACCTCGTCGTTGAACGGGTCCCGCGTCGGCGGCAGCCAGACCTGCCCCCGCTCGCCGACGCCTGCACCTTGGTCATGGTTCCGACAGTCGCGTCGCCCACCGGCTCGTTCACCGGCGCGACCGTCGGTTCGATCGGCCGCGGCGAAGCCTCGCGCCGCGCACGCTGCTGCCGCTGCGGCTCCGGGGGCAGGTAGTACGGCTCCGGCGTCGGCACCACGCCGATCGCCCACGGCTGCGTGTGCTCCACGCGCCACGAGGTCCAACCCGTCCGGCGCAGCCACACCGTCGTCGTCTGGTCCAGCGGCGAAGTCGTCTCCCCCAGCGTGAACACCGGACGGGTCACGTCCACCTTCGCACGGTCGCTCCGGACCCAGATGCGCCCGATGTGGTACGTCGGCAGGTGTGCCGTCTCGTCCGTCAACGCCCGTGCGTTCGGCCCCGCCGCCTCCACGGTCGCCAGGTACCACTCACGCTTCAGACCCGCCGGCAGGTTGAGCGCATACTCCTCCGTCGGCGGCGGGTAGTGCTCCACCGACCACCGCGCCGCCGCCGCCATCAACGCCGACAGCGTCGCCCCGTTCGGATCCTCGTCCGGGGTCGCCGCCACGCCCAGCGACGACGGGTAACTCGTGTGGTGGACCGTGTTGCACGCCCCCGCGGCCAGGGCCAGCGAGAGCAGCGCAGCGTGCATCCCTGCGGTTCGTGCCTTCATGCTCCCTTCGATCGGCGCAATGCCCCGCTTTCCTAGAGTTGCCCGTGATCCGAGACCCCAGCAGCGAAACCGGTCGATTCGTCCTCGGCATCACCGGCGCCTCCGGTGCGGCCTACGCCCTCCGCCTGCTGGAACTCCTCCTCAGGGGCGGGCACGAGGTTCATCTGGTCGTCAGCGACTACGGCCGCCGCCTCCTCGCCGACGAGGCCGGCGTCCGCACCATCACCCCCGAAGGTCTTCTCCCCCATCTCGTCTCATCCACCGACCCCGATCCACACCCCCGCAGCGACCGGCCGCGCGAGCCTCGCCACCTCCCCGGCCGCCTCGTCGTCCACCCCAACAAGGATGTCGGCGCGGTCATCGCCTCCGGCTCCTTCCTCCACCGAGGCATGGTCGTCCTCCCCTGCTCCAGCGCAAGCCTCGGCGCCATCGCCTCCGGCAGCGGCAGCAACCTCCTCACCCGCGCCGCCATGGTCTGCCTCAAGGAACGAAGACCACTCATCCTCTGCCACCGCGAGACCCCCCTGAGCCTCATCGACGTCGAGAACATGCGCACCCTCACCCTCGCAGGCGCGACCGTCTGCCCCACCAACCCCGGCTTCTACCTCCACCCCCAGCGCGTCGAAGACCTCGTCGACTTCATCGTCGGCAAGACCCTCGACCTCCTCGGCGTCGAGCACGGGCTGAAGACGCGGTGGGAGGGGACAGAGTACGACGCAAGGTGAGTGAGAGCGCCAGGACCGCTTCACGCGGTGGGCTCGATATCCGATTCGATAGCCTGAATCACGCCGTCCGCAAGAAACACTCGCGCGTAGTTCCTGCCTGTGATCTCGCGGAGGATGCCGTGTTCGACCAAACGATCAACGTACCGCTGGGCCTGCTGCACGCGCACGCCGAGTCTCTGCGCCACGTCCCCCGTCCGAACAGCGGGCCGCTCAAAGAGAAAGTCCGTCAGTTCCCGCAGGCGGGCCGTTGATCGTTCTTCCGTGACCAGATCGGCGTAGGTACGGCGCAGGTCGAGCATCCGCCGTGCCCGCGCCACCCCGTCATCAGCCTGCGCCGCGACCGCGGTGCAGAAGAATCTCACCCAGTCGGACCATGCGCCCTCCGTGCTCACGCGCCGAAGCAGCAGAAAGTAATCCTCCCTGTTCTTGTCGAAGAACGGGCTGACATAGACCAACGGCCGCGAGAGCAGCCCGCCACGACAGAGCGACGCGATGATCAGCATCCGCCCAAGCCGACCGTTCCCGTCGGCGAACGGGTGGATCGTCTCAAACTGGTAATGCGTGAGGGCCGCAGCGATGATCGGCGGAACCCATCCGGGCGGCTCGCGCAGAAACTTCTCGAGTGCGTCCATGCACGGCGGCACTTCGTGCGCAGGCGGCGGCACGAACGCTGCGTTGTCAAACCCCGAGCGTTCGCCCTGAATGTAGACCTGGCCTTCACGGTACTGCCCCGGTGACTTGTCCGATCCCCGAACCCCGCCCGACATCAGAACCTTGTGCATGCTCTTGATCAGCCACTGGCCGAGCGGCGCCGATGAGTTCAGCGCGACCTCCATCGCGCCGAGGTAGTTGCGCACCTCCCGGGAGTCGTCCGTCGACGCGACATCCGCCTGGTCAAGGGCGATGTCCTCGGCCGACGCGATTGTGTTCTCAATGCGAGACGACGCCTGCGCCTCACGAAGCCTGAACGGATTGGCCAACAACTGGGCGTTCGGGAGTGTCTCCGCTATGCCGTCGAGACGAACAAGTCCCTTCAACGCGGCTTCAAGTTGCGGGTACACCTCCCCAAGAAGTGTTTGCCGAACATGCTCAGGGGGAAGGGGATCGGGGACAAAGGCCTCCCCGCTGAAAGCAATGGCCTTCGGAACTCCCCCTACGAATCGGAGTTCCGTGCCCTCGGTTCGGACCAGACGCCCCGGGAAAGGGCTTGTGAAGTCGCTGGTCTGCATTGAACAGAATGATACCCATTTGTGCCAAGATTGAACAGTTCAGGCCAAAACCGTTCAATCGACCCCGAATATGGTCTTGAACTGTTCAATTCCATTCCTCGATCTGTATCTGGGGGTTGAGCGGACCCGAGGCCACTCAATCTAGGGGGTCACCCCCGCTCCCACCGCTTCTGACCGCGCTCAATCTCCACACTCTGCCCTCCAACCAGGTGCAACGCCTCCCGACCAAGCAGCCCCGCCAGCGTCGCCAGCGCCTCGGGCGCCAGCGGGCACCGCAGCGGCGTCCCCGGCTTGATCTCGCACAGGCACTCTCCGGTGTCGATCAGCAGTTCCACCGGCACCGATGGCTGACTCCCGTTCGCCGTCCCGTTTTTCGACGGCCCCGGTCCCCCCAGGATCGCCGCGACCTCCCGCAACGCCCGCTCCGACGACCCGTTCAGCCGCGGCTCAGACACCGTGATCCGCAGCCGCCCCCCCTGCAGCGGCACCCCGTCGATCGGCACCAGCGAGTCCGCGATGACCTGCGCCTCGCCCCGCGACCGGTCGATCCGCCCCAGCAGGAAGAACGGCGCATCCGTTCCCAGCACGTGCCCGTACCGCGCGTACGCATCCGCGAACAGCACCGCGTCCGCCGCACCCGACAGGTCCTCCACCGTCACCATCGCCATCTTCTGCCCCGCGCTGCGACCGTTGCGCACGACCGTCGTCCGCACCGACTGCAACAGCACCGCAAGCCGCACCCGCGTGTCCGTCGGCAGGTCGTGAAGGTCCTGCACACGGTGCGACGCGAACACCGCGACCCACGACGACCACTGCTCCAGCGGGTGGCTCGACACGTAGAACCCCAGCGCATCCTTCTCGTTGCGAAGCGTCTCGCTCTCGCTCCACGCGGGCGCGGGCGCGAGCGGCGTCGGCGCATCCGGCGTCCCCGCCGCCTCCTCCGGCTCGCCCCCGAAGCCGAACAACTGTCCCTGCCCCGTCGCACGGTCGTGCGCCGCCTTCTGCCCCGCGGCGACCGCCTGCTCGATCGTCGCGATCATCGCCGCGCGGCGCTCGCGCCCGTGCAGCGAGTCGAACGCGCCGCTCTTCACCAGCGCCTCGATCGTCGCCTTGTTCACCGCGCACTGCGGCACGCGCTCGCAGAAATCGAAGATCGACGCGAAGGGCTTGTGGGAGCCATCGACTTGAAGAGAGGCATCGAGGGACCGCGGCATCGGGGCATCGAGTGAAGGCGTTTCCGACCCCTGCGCTCTCGATCCCGCGCTCGCTCCCTCCCTCTCCCGCATGATCGCCTCGATCGCCTTCGCCCCCGCCCCCTTGATCGCGCGCAGCCCGAACCGCACGTGCCCGTGGTGCGCATCCCGCGGCTCCCCCTCGTCGAACACCACCGAGAACTCCGCCTGCGACAGGTTCACGTCCGGTGGGCGCACCTCCACGCCGGTGCGCACCACGCGCCCCGTCGCCGGGTCGATGAACCGCGTGCGCTTGCAGTCCTCGAGGTAGGGCGTCCAGTCGCTCGCCTTCTGCGCCTGGCTCTCGTACGTCAGGAACGCCGCCATGTACTGGTTCGGGAAGTACGTCTTCAGGTACGCCGTCTGGTACGCCACGATCGCGTAGCCCGTCGAGTGCGACTTGTTGAACCCGTACCCCGCGAACTTCAGGATCAACTCGAACAACTCTTCCGCCGCCGATCGGCTCAGCCCGTTCCGCTCCGCGCCCTCCAGGAAGCGCGAACGCTCGGCCGCGATCGTCTTCTCCTTCTTCTTGCTGATCGCCTTGATCAGGCCGTACGCTGCGCGCAGCGGCACGCCGCCCAACTCGTGCACGATCAGCATCACCTGTTCCTGGTACACCATCACGCCGTACGTCTCGGCCGTGTGCCGATCGACGATGGGGTGCACCCGGGGCACGCGGTCCGCCCCGTGCTTGCGGCGGTTGTAGTCCGGGATCAGGTCCATCGGCCCCGGCCGGAAGAGCGCGTTCGCGGCGATCAGGTCTTCGAGCCGGTCCGGCTTCATCTCCGTCAGCAGCCGACGCATCCCCCCCGATTCGAACTGGAACACCCCCGTCGTGTCCGCCCGCTGAAACACCTCAAACACCCGAGGGTCGTCGTACGTGAGCCGCTCGAGGTCGAGCGGGTGCGGGCCGCCGTTGCCCTGCGTGCGTCCGACCGCCCTCCAGATCTCCTCCTCTCCCAGCCCCTCCCGGATCAGACGCTTCGCGCGCTCGATCACGCTCAGCGTCCGCAGACCGAGGAAGTCCATCTTCAGCAGGCCCATCTTCTCGCACGTCGGGCCGTCCCACTGCGTGACGATCTCGTGCTCCGCCGCGTTTGTCTGCCGGTAGAGCGGCACGATCTCGTGCAGAGGCCGCGTCGCCACGATCACGCCCGCAGCGTGGACGCCCGCGTGCCGCGCCTGCCCCTCGATGCGCCGCGCCGTGTCGATGACGCGCTTCGCCTCGGGGTCCGCCTCGTACATGGCCCGGAAGTCCGGCTCCGCCTCCAGCGCGCGGTCCAGCGTGATGCCCAACTGCTCCGGCACCTGCTTGGCGATCCGGTCCGCCTTCGCCAGCGGCACGCCCAGCACCCGCGCCACGTCGCGGATCGCCGCCCGCGCCTTGAGCGTCCCGAACGTGATGATCTGCGCCACGTGCCCGTACTTGCGGCGCACATAGTCCAGCACCTCCGCCCGCCCGTCCTGGCACAGGTCGATGTCGATGTCCGGGTACTCCGCCCGGTCCGGGTCCGTGAACCGCTCGAAGAGCAGCCCGTACCGCACCGGGCAGGCGTTCGAGAGGCCGAGCACATACCCCACCATCGTCCCCACGCCCGACCCGCGCGCGATCGCCGGAATGCCCCGCTGCCGGCCCCAGTTCACGAAGTCCCAGACGATCAGGAAGTACGGCGAGATTCCCTTCTCGGCGAGGATGCCGAGTTCGCGGTCGAGACGGGCGCGCTCGGGCGAGGCCGCGGGAATCTCGCCGTAGCGCCACACCATGCCCGCTTCGGCCAGCAGCCGCAGCGCCCGGTCGCACTCCGCCTTCACCGCCGCCGGGTCCGTCTCGTCCCGCGTCGCGTCGTACGGCTCGAGCGTGAAGGCAGCGCAGTACGCCGTGTGCCACGCCGACACGTCCCCCCCGAACCGCGGGTCGTCCCGCCGCGGCAGGTCGGCATCTTCCGGGATGCGCACCCGCACCACCGGCGCGTGGCTCGCCCCGATCGGCAACTCGACGTTGCACCGCGCCGCGATCCGCACCGTGTTCGCGAGCGCCTCCTCCGCGGCGTCCGGCATCTCGCGCCGGAACAACTCCGCCATCTGCTCCGCGCTCTTGACGTACAACTCCGGCGTGTACCGCATCCGGTTCGGGTCGTCCTTCGTCTTGCCCGTCGAGATGCAGATCAGCGAGTCATGCGCGTCGTGGTCCTCCGCCAGAAGGAAGTGCGCGTCGTTGTCGCACACCAGCGGCAGGTCCAGTTCCCGCGCCAGCCGGACCAGGTGCCCGTTGATCGCGTTCTGCTCCGGCACGTGGTGCTGCAACTCGACGAAGAACCGCGGCCCGGTCCCCTCGTCCGCGAACACCCGCGCGTGCCACCGCGCCGACTCGACCGCCGACTCCCACCCCGTCCGGTCGTCGCGCTGCACCAGCCGCAGCAGGTGCTCGCCGATCTCCGACCCGAGGTGCCCGTTGATCGCGATCAGCCCCGAGTGACGCTCCTCCAGCAACGCCCGATCGATCCGCGGCTTGAAGTAGAATCCCGTGAGGTACGCCTCCGAGCACATCGCCATCAGGTTGCGCCACCCGGTCTCGTTCTCCGCCAGCAGCACGAGGTGGTACCCGCCGTCCGCCACGCCCGTGTATGTCCGGTCGCGTCTGTCACCCGGCGCGACGTAGGCCTCGACGCCCAGGATCGGCTTTACCCCCGCCTTCCGCGCCGCCTCGTAGAACGCCACCGCCCCGTGCAGGTTCCCGTGGTCCGTCAGCGCGACGGCCGGCATCCCCAGTTCACGAACCCGCGCGACCAGACGGTCGATCCGGTTCGCCCCGTCCAGGAGCGAGTATTCCGAGTGCAGGTGGAGGTGGACGAACGGCGCGGCCGAATCACCGGCCCCGAGAAACCCCATGGATGGTGCTTCGGCGGACATGGATCACAATCCGTAGTAAGCAGTTCGACTGGATGGCAGTGTACGCGAAAGCGGCTCTCGTGGGCATCACCGACAGGACATCCACCGACACCGAACAGAACCCTGCGCCTGGACGCCGGACTCGTCCGTACGGACGGCGCGAGGGGAACCTACGCCGGGCATCGATCCCGCGCGCAACGGTGCGTCGGGCATGGTGCCGTATCCTCGGGCGGCATCAACGCCGCGTCGAACGGCGAACGGGTTGGTGGTTCTGTGCCTGATCGCGCGCATGGGTTGTGTCTCCCACGTGGTGCTCGTCGTGATGCGCATCCTTCACGTCTCAACACGGCTGATTCTCGGCGGCTCGCAGGAGAACACCGTGCTCTCGTGCGAGGGGCAGGCGCGGCTGGGGCACGAGGTGCACCTGGCCTTCGGGCCGATCTACGGGCCGGAGGGGTCGCTCCTCGGGCGCGTCGAGGCGTTTAACGAGCGGTGCTCGCGCGGCGAGGAGCGGACTGCGTCGGGAGAGGCGTGCCGGCCGATCTGCATGCACGTCGTGCCGAACCTCGTGCGGGAGGTGCGACCGATCGCCGACGCGCGGTGCTACGGCGAGTTGAAGCGGCTGATCGCTTCGCTGCGGCCGGACGTGGTGCACACGCATTCGTCGAAGGCGGGCATCCTGGGGAGAGCGGCGGCACACAGCCAAAGGGCCAAAGGGCCAAAGGGCCAAAGAAGAGTCGGGCAGGAAGATCGGGAACGTGCGGTCGCTGAGTCTTCCGATTTGGCCATTTGGCCATTTGGCCATATGGCTATTTGCCACACCATCCACGGCCCGCCGTTCATGCCGGTGGAGGGGTCGCCGGTGCGCAGGGCGAAGGTGCGGATGGCGAACCTGATGTACGTGCTCGCCGAGCGGTACGCCGCGCGACGGTGCGACGCGATTATCTCTGTCGCCGACGCGATGACCGCGCTCTTCCTCTCGCACCGGATCGGCCGCCCGGAGCAGTATGTGACGGTGCGGTCGGGGATGGAGGTCGAGTCGTTCCTGCACGCGCGGCCCGGAGAGACGCGCGAGGAGGTCCGGCGCGAACTCGGCCTCGCGCCGAGCGATTTCGTGGTCGGTACCGTCGCCCGCCTCGCGGAGCACAAGGGGCACGATGACATCCTCGACGCGCTGGGCGACGACCTGCGCGCGCACGCGGACTGGAAGTTGCTCTGGGTCGGCGACGGGTGGTGGCGGGACCGGCTGCTGGCGCGCGTTGAGGCGATGGGGCTGCGCGACCGCGTCGTCACGACCGGCCTGGTGCCGCAGGAGCGCGTGCCCGCGATGATGCGGGCGATGGACGTGCTGGCGCACCCGTCGTACCGCGAGGGGCTGCCGCGGACGGTGCCGCAGGCGCTGCTGTGCGGCGTCGTGCCCGTGGCGTACGACGTGGACGGGACGCGGGAAGTCTGCCGCTCGGGCGAGACGGGCGTGCTCGTGCCGCTGCGCGACCTGGGTGCGCTGCGGGCGGGCGTGGTGCGGCTGTACGAGAGCCCCGAGGAGCGGCGGAGGCTCGCGGAGCGCGGGCGCGAGATGTGCCGCGTGGAGTTCAGCGCGGAACGGATGGTGCGGGATCTGGAGCGCGTGTACCAGAGCGTTCGGACCGCGCACTGAGTTTCCGCGGTGACCGATCGCGCCATGGCCCACCAGGGTCCGGGAACAATCTTGAGCGCCTCGGCGCGGCCGAAGGCACTTGAACGGTTGCCGGGGCGGCCGCCGTCACGCCGGCGCGAGTCCCCTCGGGGAACTCGAGTTATGTGCCGCTTCCATCCGGTCGATAGATGCGGGTTAGGGAGGTGTTGCCATGCTCAAGGGCGTCCAGACATCGTTCCGGCTTGCGCGCTTCGACTCGGGGCGAGGCTGGGCGACGCCGCTGCCGAAGGAACTCGACAGCCCCTCGACGCTCGTGCTGGCGTTCGGCGGCTCGGCGTTGCGCGACGATCCCGCGCCGATCACGCAGGTCGCGGAGGGCTTCCCCGACAGTCACGTGCTCGGATGCTCGACGAGCGGGGAGATCCACGGCGCGGAACTGCACGACAAGGGGCTTTCCGTCGCGGCGTTCCGCTTCAGCCGGGCGAAGGTGCGCAGCGCGTCCGCGCCGGTGCGCTCGGCGGAGGACTCGTGCCGCGCCGGTGAACTGCTCGGCGAGCAACTCGACGCGCCGGACCTGGCGGCGGTGCTGGTGTATTCCGACGGGCTGAGCGTGAACGGGACGGAACTGGCGAGCGGGATCAACAGCGTGCTGCGCGGCCGCGCCGTCGTCACCGGCGGGCTGGCCGGCGACGGGACCGCCTTCAAGCGAACCTGGGTCGTGCGAAACGGCGAGCCGCGCGACGGGTTCATCGTGGCCGCGGGGCTGTACGGCGAGTCCGTGCGCGTGGGCCACGGCTCGATGGGCGGGTGGGATTCGTTCGGCCCGGAGCGCTTGGTCACGCGCTCGAAGGGCAACGTGCTGCACGAGTTGGACGGCAAGCCCGCGCTCTCGCTGTACAAGACGTACCTCGGGGACCGGGCCCGCGGACTGCCGGCGACCGGGCTGCTCTTCCCGCTCGCGCTGCGATCAAACCCGCAGGACCCGAAGGTTCTGGTGCGGACGCTGCTGGCTGTGGACGAGAAGGACCAGTCGATGACCTTCGCGGGCGACATCCCCCAGGGGTCGTGCGCCCAGTTGATGCGGGCGAACATCGACCGGCTGATCTCAGGGGCCGGCTCGGCGGCTTCGCTGACCGGCGCGCTGGAACGGAAGGCGCCGTGCCTGGCCGTCGCCGTGAGTTGCGTGGGTCGCCGGCTGGTGCTCGGCGAGCGGACCGAGGAGGAACTGGAGGCCGTGCACGACGCGCTGCCCGAAGGCAGCGGGATGATCGGCTTCTACTCCTACGGCGAGATCAGCCCGTACGTCTCCGGTTCGTGCGACCTGCACAACCAAACCATGACACTCACGACGATCAGCGAGGAGTGACCGCCACGCGCGAGGGTCCGTCATGAATCCCGTCCTTGTCCGCCAACTCAAGCGCCTCGGCGCATCGGCGGACAGCCTCCCCGACGCGACCACCTGGCGCGCGCTGCTGGACCGCGTGAGCGCGGCGTACGACCAGGCCGACGAGGACCGGTACACGCTCGAACGGGCGATGGCGGTCTCGTCGGAGGAACTGCGCGAGGCGATGCAGGGGGCGCTCGCGGCCTCGCGGGCCAAGTCGCTCTTCCTCGCGAACGTCAGCCACGAGATCCGCACGCCCATGACGGCGATCGTCGGGTACACGGACATGCTGGCGGACCCCGAGTTCCCGAGCAGGGCGGAGGCCATCGAGGGCATCCGCCGCAACGCCGACCACCTGCTCGGCGTGATCAACGACATCCTCGACCTCTCGCGGATCGAGGACGGCAAGATGACCGTCGAGAATCGCCCCTTCTCCCCGTGGCAGATCGTGCGCGAGTCGGTCGAGTTGCTGCGCCCCAAGGCGGAGGAAAAGCGGCTCGCCGTGGTGGTGGAAACGGACGGCACGACGCCCGAGCGCGTAATGGCCGACCCGCTGCGGCTCAAGCAGATCGTCATCAACCTCGTCGGCAACGCGATCAAGTTCACGCAGCACGGTCGGGTGCGCGTGGCGCTGGGTTTGGAGCGGGCACCGACGCCCAGGCTCATGATCACCGTTGAGGACACCGGCATCGGCATGGCGGCAGACCAGGTCGACCGGCTCTTCACGCTCTTCGTGCAGGCGGACGAATCCATGGCGCGCCGCTTCGGCGGGAGCGGGCTTGGACTCTCCATCTCGCGCGCGCTGGCCCGCCTCATGGGCGGCGACATCACGATCCGCTCGTCCCTCGGCGAAGGCTCGGTGTTCACGCTCTCGATCCCGCTCGGACAGGCCGAGGAAGCCGACCCGGGCACGCCCGCGGGGGCAGAAGACGCGGAACCGGCCGACCGCGCCCCTCTGGCAGGGCGGCGCATCCTCCTGGTCGAGGACGGCCCCGACAACCAGCGGATCATCGAGCACCACCTGCGCCGAGCGGGCG
Source organism: Phycisphaerales bacterium (assembly GCA_035443945.1). Classification (GTDB taxonomy): domain Bacteria; phylum Planctomycetota; class Phycisphaerae; order Phycisphaerales; family UBA1924; genus CAADGN01. Next base: position 59,966 of record DAOMNQ010000005.1, read on the forward strand.
CGGAAGTGGCCGTGGCGTCGAACGGCCAGGTCGCGCTCGGCATCGTGGCGTCCGCCGCCCACGCCTTCGACCTCATCCTCATGGACATGCAGATGCCGGTCATGGACGGATACACGGCGACCGGAGTCTTGCGCTCGCGCGGTCTGCGAACGCCGATCATCGCCCTGACCGCGCACGCCATGGAGGGCGAACGGCAGCGGTGCCTCGACGCCGGGTGCGACGGGTATCTGACCAAGCCGATCACACGCGACGACCTGGTCTCCGCCGTGACCGCGTTCATCAGCGAAGGCACGCCCGAACGACGCGCCGCGTAGACACGGACGAACTCACAAGCCCAGCAATCGCGCCGCCTCTTCCACGTCCTTGTCGCCGCGGCCGGAGCAGTTGACGATGAGGTGCTGGTCATCGTTCATCGTGCCCGCGAGACGGACGGCGTGCGCGACGGCGTGCGCGGTCTCGAGGGCGGGGATGATCCCCTCCATCCGCGCCAGCAGTGTGAAGGCGTCGAGCGCCTCGCGGTCGGTTGCGACTGCGTAGGTCACGCGCCCCGCGTCCTTCCAGTACGAGTGCTCGGGCCCGACGCCTGGGTAGTCCAGGCCCGCGGAGCAGGAGTGCACCGGGGCGGTCTGCCCGTGCTCGTCCTGCAGCACGTAACTGAGCGATCCGTGCAGGATGCCCGGCGCCCCGAGGGCGAGCGGGGCGGCGTGCTGGCCCGGCTCGTTCGATCGCCCGCCCGCCTCGACGCCGACGAGGCGCACCCGTTCGTCCTCGATGAAGGGATAGAAGATGCCGGCGGCGTTCGACCCCCCCCCCACGCAGGCGACGACGGCGTCCGGCAGGCGTCCGAGTGTGCGCAGGCACTGGGCCTTGGTCTCGCGCCCGATGATGCTCTGGAGGTCGCGGACGATCATCGGGAATGGGTGCGGGCCGACGACGGAGCCGAGGATGTAGTGGGTGTGCTCGACGCTCTCCATCCAGTCGCGCATGGCCTCGTTGGTGGCGTCTTTGAGCGTGCGCGAGCCGGACTCGACCTCGACGACGCGGGCGCCGAGCGCCTTCATGCGGACGACGTTGAGCCGCTGGCGCCGGGCGTCCTCCGCGCCCATGTAGACGTCGCACTCGAAGCCGAAGCGGGCGGCGGCGGTGGCGGTGGCGACGCCGTGCTGGCCCGCGCCGGTCTCGGCGATGACGCGCCCCTTGTTCATGCGCTGGGTGAGCAGGGCCTGGCCGAGGGTGTTGTTGATCTTGTGCGCGCCGGTGTGGGCGAGGTCCTCGCGCTTGAGCCAGATGGTCGCCCCGTGCCCGCGCCCGCCGGACGAGCGGGCGTGGGCGGTGAGTCGGTCGGCGCGGTAGAGCGGCGTCGGGCGGCCGGTGAAGGTGCGTTCAAGTTCGCGGAGTTCTTCCCAGAATCGTTCGTCGCGCGAGACGCGGCGGTAGACGTCGTCGAGTTGCTTGAGGGCGGCGACGAGGGTCTCGGGGACATAACTGCCGCCGTAGGGGCCGAAGCGCCCGCGCTCATCCGGGACTTCGCTGATGCGTGGGGCGGGTGCCTGCGCGGGCGCGGTGGTCATGGGGAAGTCTATTCGGGCCGGGCGCGCGGGCCGCCGGCCTTGCGTTCGGCGCGGCGTGCGGCCCGGACGCCCGCGGTTTCGTCAACGCGGAGCGTAAGGACCAGGCCGACGACGAAGAAGGCCGTGAGGGCGATCATGGCGGGCACGTCGCCGAGCCAGGCCTTCATCTGGCCGAATGTGAGGACGCCGACGACGCCAGCGAGTTTGTAGGTCATGCCCCAGAGGCCGAAGAACTCCGCGCTCTTCTGGACGGGGGTGAAGCGTCCGACGAGGGACCGGCTGCTGGTGCCGATGCCCCCGAGGCCGAAGCCGACGCCGTTGCCCACGAGCCAGAAGAGCCACTCGGGCGGGTCGCTCGCGGCGGTGAGGGCGAGCATGCCCGCGGCGGTGGCGATCCAGACGCCGAGCGAGATGAGCACCATCGTGCGCGCGCCGATGCGGTCCTGCACCATCGCCGTGGCGACCGAGGCGACGCCCGCTGTCACGGTGAGTTGCAGGGCGAAGAGGACGAGTTTGACCTCGGTGAAGCCGAAGTCGTTGGCGATGATGCCGGCGAAGTAGATGATCGTCTGCACCCCGAAGCCGTAGACGAAGAACGCGGTCAGGAAGCGGGCGAGTTGGGAGAAGAGGCGGGCGTCGGCGAGCGTGTCGCGGATGCGCCGCACGGCCATGCCCAGCAGGTCCGAGAGCGGGCCGGGGTCGGCGGCGGGGGGGCGCTCGCGGAGGATGAGGATGGCGGGGATCATGCCGAGGGCGAACCAGACGCCCGCGAAGAGGAAGAGGGCGGACCACCGCGTCTTGTCGAGCCCGAAGAGGGCGATCGCGCCCGCGCTGATGACGAGCAGGACGAGCGCGCCGGCGTAGCCCATCGCCCAGCCCGTCGCCGAAACGCGCCCGATGTTGCGCGGCGTGGCGACCTCGGGAAGGAAACTCGCAAGGAAGTTCTCGCCGAGTTGGTAGAGCACGTTGGCGCAGAAGAAGAGCGCGGCGGCGAGGAGGACCGTGCCCGGGCCGGTCGCGGCCAGACCCGCCGTGAAGGCCGCGGCCAGCACGCCCGTGAGGATGAGCAGACGCTTCTTCCATCCGCGCCCGTCGGCGATCGCGCCGATAAAGGGCGAGACGGCGACGACGAGCAGCAGGCTGCCCGAGCCGAGCACGGACCAGAGGGCCTCGGCCCGGCGCGGGTCGGGTGAGATGACCTCGCGGAAGTACACGGGGAAGAGCAGGGTGATGATGATGAGCGTGAAGGACTGGTTGGCGAGGTCGTACATCCCCCAGGCCCAGACCTCGCGGGGATTGGGCAGGCCGCGGAAGGGGTTGAGGCGTGAGAGGATGGCGCTGGGCACGCGCGGAGCGTAGCGTGGCCGGCTACATCGCGCTCTCGCTGGCGTACCAGTCGAGGAAGAGCGTCAGGTCCTCGGCGTCGACGGCCCAGTCGAGGTTCAGGTCGGCCTGCGGGTCCTTGGCGTCGAAGGCGGCGAGGAAGAGGGTGGTGTCCGCCTCGTCCACATTGCCGTCACCGTTGAAGTCGAGCAGGAAGCCTTCGCACGGGTTGACGTTGATGCGGTGGAGGTAGCGGGTGTGCGGGCCGTGCTCGGGGTCGGCCATGTCGCGCGCGATGTACGCGGCGTAGAGCGTGTTGCCGTCCGCCGAGACGGACAGGTTGTGGTAGTCGCCGAGGAAGCCGGTCGGCAGGTTGTCCACGCGGAAGGACTCCGGCGTGAGTCGCCACTGCTGGACGATCGGGTTCGCGGTGCCGAAGCCCATGATGCGGGCGTAGTAGACGTCCACCCACTCCTCGGCGTCGGTGAGATCGGGATCGTGGCGGTTGTCGTAGAACATGAGGTTGACGCCGCCGCAGGCGTCGATGGCGATGGCGGGGACGAACTGGTCCGGGCCGTGGGTGTCGGCCGTGAGGCCGAGGAGAGAGTCGGTCACTTGCAAGAACGTTTGCTGTCCGACCGGGAAAGACTGGCCACGATCTGTGCTGCGACTGAGGATCAGGTCTGTGTTGGTGCTGCCCGCGCTGCTCTTGGCATAGAAGGCGACGTACACGTCGTCGATCGCCGCCCAGCGGTCAACGGCGATGGACGGTGCGTTCTTGCGCCTGTCGGCGAGGTAGGGCGTGTCGCCGCACGGCGTCCCTCCGCACCCGGCCTGAGGGCACGTGTTCTGGCAGTCGTTGTTCACTGTCGTCGGCGCGACGACCGTGCCAGGGGCTACCAGGATGAACGGCTCCGTGGGATAGTCCGGCCGCCAGTCAACGCCGTCGTCGGAATAGACGGCGTACGGCTTGCCATCGTTGTAGAGCCAGTTTGGTCCGGACTTCTCGTCTCCCATGACAACCACGACGCGCCCCGTCGAGAGCACCACCGGGCCGGCGCCCCAGCCGCGGAAATGGCACAGCGAGCCGGAACCCGGCACAGGCTCGACGACGTGCTCGTTCCACGTCCAAGAGCCGGGTCCAAGGTGCGCGTTCTCGGAGAGCGCGGACTTGTGCTGGTGGAAGTTATTGCACCCGCCGTCCTGGCCTTTCTGCCGCACCACGTAGTGCCGGATCGTGGTCGGCGTGCCGGGCTTCACACCGACGGCGATCCCCGGTTTGTCCTGCAAGCCCGAGGTGGCAATGAGCGCCTGGTCGCCGCTCTGGATGCTCAACGCCCCTGCATTCTTCCAGCCAACCACCGTGCCCGACGGGTCGCCGGCATGGACGCCGGTGAACCAGACCGTGCCGTCGGTCGGGTGCGGCGCGGCGTAAACATCCAGACTTCCGAGCACTGTTCTCCCGAGCGCGATGCTCTGTCCCCACAGAATCGTCGCGTACGAGAAGCCCGCGCCTGGCAGTGTGTCGCACGACATCACGAGCGCTTCGTTGCTGTTCGTCTGGCTGACCGCGACGGAGCACTCGAACCATTCCTGGCCGACGGGCGTGAGTTTGAACCCGGGACTGACGACAATCGGCGCCTGGCCCAAAGCCACCCCACCCAGCGGTGCGACTGCCAAGGCGAGACCCAGTAGGCACAGCGACGGCGTGGAGCGAAGGAAGTGACGTGAACACACCATGGAGCAACCTCCCGACAAAGGCTCACTCCGGCTGCCAATCTACCGCTGAACAGCCCGCTACGCAAGTCCAAGCAACAGACAAGCGACACTCTGCCGAACAGAGTACAAATGAAGGTACGCCTTCCATTGTGCGAACGCCGCCCATGCCTGGATCCCGTACCGACGCGGCTGGCGGAGAGGGAATCCTGAAATCTGGCTTTGCACACAGCACGACAACAGCCTTGATTCCGAGGGTTCTGTTCGGTACATTTGGTGACATGTGTGCCGATACAGCGGGGAGACGTTCGTCCGGTGTGCCCCGGCGATGGATGCCGTGCGCCGGCCTGCTCGCGGCGTTGGCGGGACACGCGGAGGCCCAGGAGTGGACGTGGCAGTCCATCGACATTCACCCGCCGGGTGTGTATCTATCTGAGGCGTACGGCATCGACGATCGTGTGGCAGGCGGGTGGCTCTACGTCGGGGAAGATCCCGACGTCAAGGGGCCGGCGCTCTGGCGTGCATCGACATTCGACCTGACGCTTCTGCTTCCCCCCGACTGGCTGGATGGATGGGTCTACGGCGCGAGCGGTGGTTCGCAGGTCGGAATGGTCTACAAGCAGAACGCTTCTGCCCCAGCGTTGTGGTTCGGCAGCGCGGAGAGTTTCGTCGATCTCAGCCCGGGCGGGGCGTACTACGGCGGATCATCGTGGGACATAGAAGGGTCGCAGCAGGTCGGCGGGATCGGCTTCGCCGGCAACACGCGCGCCGCCTTGTGGTTCGACGGAGACCCGGACACCTTCGTGGACCTTCATCCGGCGGGCGCACTGTGGTCCGAAGCGCTCGCCACGGACGGCGTCTGGCAGGCGGGGCGTGTCCGATTGACGGGATGGTCGGAGTTCCCGACCGCCGCGCAGTGGAAAGGCAGCCCCAACTCTTTCGTCAACATGCACCCTCCGGTCGCCAACGACTCCCAGATCAACGGCATGGCCCCCGGCGTGCAAGTGGGCAAGGCCTTGATCGAAGGCATCCTCCGCGACCACGCCATCCTCTGGCACGACACGCCCGAGAGTTGGATCGACATGCACCCGCCGCAGCACGACGGCAAGCACTCGTACCTCTACGCAACCACCGGCACAATGCACGTCGGGCGATCCAACGGGCGCGCCGGCTACTGGCTCGGCGACGACCCCGCCAGTTTCTACGACCTGCACGTGCACGCGCCGCCGGGCGCGCTCGGCTCGGGCGCGTACGACGTCGCGATGCACAACGGCAAGGTCTACATCGCCGGGTACGCCATGTTCGACACGCGGCCACACGCGGTCGTGTGGATCGGTACGCCGATCGCCGAGGGCGGGTCGCCGGCTGAGCGCACGCCGTCAAAGGCGACGCGCTGGCCGCCGTGAGGGTGCGGGGAAGGCTCATACTGAACGTGGGAGGTCCTTGCGCGGTGGCAGGGGTGGGAGCGGCCGAGCCGCCACGGAGTGGCGGGGTACCCAAGGCGATCCGCTGGCCGCCGTGAGGCGCGCGGAAGGCTCACTCTTCCTCGAACCCGGACGCGACGAGGTCGCTGAGGGCCTTGCAGGCCTGTTCGGCGTCGTCGCCTTCGGCGGTGACTTCGAGTTTGGTGCCCTTGGTGGCCGCCAGCATCATCATCTGCATGATGGACTTGCCGTCGACCTCCTGGTCGCCCTTGCGGACGCGGACGGCGGCCTTGAAGGCGGAGGCGGCGTCGACGAAGGACATCGCGGGGCGCGCGTGCAGCCCGAGGCGGTTGACGATCGTGACCGTGACTGTGCAGCGGTTCGGCACACCCGACCCCCCGCGCCCGCGGAGCGGCGCAGGCTCCCGCGCGGCGCGCTGTTGATCACCCGGCGAGTTGCTGGCTGTCGGCCTCTTCGAGCAGGGTCTTGACGTCCTCGACGGAGGCGGCCTGGCGGAGGAACCTGCGGAAGGTGTCCTTGCTGAGGTTCTTGAAGATGACCTCCATGGCCTGGAGGTGCTCCTCGGGGCGGTCGTCGGGGCTGAGGAGGAGGAAGACGGAGTAGACCGGCTGCTTGTCGAGGGCGTTGAAGTCGACGCCGCGCTGCGAGAGGCCGATGGCGGCGGCCATGCCCGTGATGGACTTGTGCTTGACGTGGGGGACGGCGACGCCCTTGCCGAACCCGGTGGATCCCTTCTGCTCGCGTTCGAGGATGGCGCGGATGAGGTCGGGCTGAACGCTCGACGGCACGGACCCCGAGGCGACCAGGGCCGCGACGAGTTCGGCGACGACCTCATCGCGCTCGGAGGAGGCGAGGGAAGGAACGATGGCGCCTTCGACGACGATTTCGGTCAGTTTCATGCGTGTGGTCCGCGGCGTGGGAGGGGCGATTGGCGGCATTCGGCGCGCTCACCGCTTGCCCATCTTGAGACGCTCCTTGAAGTCCGTGAGTTGCCGCGTCGCCTTGGCGATGACGAGGTCGATCGCGGCGTAGAGGTCCTCGTCGCGCGCGTGCGAGACGAAGTTGTCGTGCTTCTCGACGTCCACGACGAGTTCGGCGTCGAACTCCGCGTGGCGGTGGTGGTTCTCGCGCGAGAGGGTGATCGTCACGCTCTGGGTGCCGTCGAAGTAGCGGGGGAGTCTCGCGCACTTCGTCTCCGCATGGGTGCGGATGGCGTCCGTGACCTCGACTCCCCGACCCACGACATCGATGCGCATGGCCTCTCCTCGGCGGCTCGTTCCCGGGCGCTCGCGGAACACGGGGGCGAACGCGGGGACCATCATACGCCCGGCGTGGGCTTGGCCGGGTCGTCGGGCCGATCCCCGGCGGGAGGTTCGGCGGCTGGCTCGGGCAAGGGCGGCGTGTTGCCCTGGTTGCGCGGCCTGACGCCCGGGGGGAGTTGCGAGTCGGGGATGAGCACGCCCCCGGTGACGAAGAAGCGGATGGCCTCCTCGACCGAGATCGGCAGGTCGATGACCTCCTTCGCCGGGACGTTGATCGTGAAGCCTGTGAACGGGGTGGGGGTCGAGGGGATGAAGATGGTGATGGCCGGCTCGCCGGTCTGCTCGTGGACGGCGCGGAGGGAACTGCTGGTCATCAGGCCGACGGTCCAGATGCCCTTGCGGGGGTACTCGACCATGACGACGCGGTTGAAGGCGATCGGCGTGTCGCCCATGATCATCTGGACGACCTGCTTGACGTGGGGGTAGACCTGCTTGAAGCCCGGGATCCTCGCCAGGAGCGCCTCGAGACGCTCGTACACGCGCCGCCCGAGGTAGCCGCCGAGCAGCAGGCCCGCGAAGTAGATCAGGATGATGGCGACGACGAGGCCGGAGGCTTCGAGGTACCAGTGATCGTCCCACGCCTCGCGGAACTTCTCGCGACGCATGAGGGTGCGGACGCGCTCGTCGGACATCTGCGCCATGCCCCGAAACATGCGCACACGCCGGGCCTCGGCGATCTCGTCTTCCGTGACGCGGAACCACGAGGGGAGGCGGCCGTCGGGGACGATGCGGGGCGTGACCTCGATGATCGCCATGCGCACACCGCGGTTGATCGGCTGCCCGACGTTGTTCATGAGGAAGTTGAACAACTGGACCAGGATCCAGAGCGTGAGCGCGGAGGGGAGCAGGATGGCCATCCCGCGCCCGAAGAAGCGTCTGAAATCGCCGGTGAAAGTTCTGCGCTCGCTCATGGCGTGTGGCCCGTGCGGGGAGGGGTGCGGTGCGCGGGTCGCGGCGTGGCGGGCGGCGTTGGCGCGGGTCGTCGCGCGGGCGAGTGGGGCCGGGAATGGGCCTAACAGGACTCGAACCTGTGACCTCGCCCTTATCAGGGGCGCGCTCTAGCCAGCTGAGCTATAGGCCCGCACGTGCCGCGCTCCGGCGGCAGGGTGGAGAGTATACGGGGGTCCGAAGGAAGTCACCCGCCGTCGCAACCGCCGCACGCGTTCACACGCCCCAGAGCGCATGGATGGGCATGGCCCGGAAGCGGTCACGCGGAACAACACTGGGGCTTTCCACCGACATTTCAACCAGTGAATGGCGGATTATCGACCACGCCGTGGTGGATACTCAGCCACGCCGTGGTGGATTCTCCGGCGTTGCGGGGCGGTCCGTTCCTCTCATTGCGCCGTCGGCAGGGTGAGGACGAACTCCGCCCCCGGCCCGCGGGTGCGGGCGAGGCGGAGGTCGCCTCCGGCGGCCCGGGCCAGGCCGCGCGAGAGGGCGAGGCCCAGGCCGAGTCCGGGTTTGGCGGCGTCGGCGTCGCGGGCGGCGCGGACGAAGGGGCTGAAGATGCGCCGGCGTTCGGCGCGCGGAACGCCCGGGCCGAAGTCGCGCAGGCGGACCTCGACGCGGCTGTCGCGAAGGCGGGCGCGCAGGAGCAGCCGCCGGTCGTCGGCCCCGGCGGCGTACTTGCAGGCGTTCTCCACGAGGTTGGTCAGGATGCGCTCGACCGAGGCCCGGTCGGCCCGCAGGCGGGCGCCGTTGAGGTGGTTGAGGTTCGCCTGGAGCGTCAGCCCGCAGCGGGCGGCGCGCTCGGCGAGGGCGGGGACCATCTCGCCGAGGAGTTCGGCGGCGTCGATGGCGTTCGTTGCGTCGCAGGCCTGGACGCGACGGCGCGTGCCGAGGCGGGCGTACTCGAGGACGCTCTCGACGATGGCGGCGAGTCGCTGCGACTCGGCCTTGAGCGTGGTGAGGTAGCCGTGCCGGCGTTCGCCCTCGGGCACCATGCCGTCGGCGAGCATCTGGGAATAGAGGCAGAAGGTCGTCAGCGGCGTGCGCAGTTCGTGGGTGACGGCGGAGACGAATCTACCCCGGCGTTCGGAGAGGGCGAGCGAGGCGCGGAGCACCAGCCCGATGGCGACGACGGCCGCGAGCACGGCGATCCAGGAGACGACCAGCGTGATGCGGGTGGGCGTGACGAGGGGCGCGCCCGAGGCGACCCACGCGCCGGGCACGAGGCCGGCCGGGATGCCCGCGAGCATGAGGCCCGGCTCCGGGGGGGGGGCGGAGTCGCCGGCGAGGCGCGCGTCGGGCGAGCCTTCGAGGTCGGGACGGAGTTGGGCGGCGGGCATGAGGTCGGACACCGATCGCAGGAGCATCGTGCGCAGGGCGGGCCAGTCGATCCAGAAGCCCTGGAGCGTTTCACGCCCCTCGACGCGGACGGCGCGCACGAAGACCAGTTCCGGGCGGGCGTTGGCGGTGTCGGCGAGCCAGACCGGCATGAGCGGGCCGGTCTCGACGGGGGACGCGGCGAGCGAGTCGAGCGCTTGTACGCCGAGCGCGAGGGCCTCGTCCGCGGGCCGGGTGGGCGCGGGCATCACGAGGTAGCCGGAGGCGACGGGAGGCCCGGCGGGCGTGCGGTCGGCATCCTCGAACCGCTGCTGCTGGGCCGCGCCGCGCGCGAACTCGGCGGCCTGCTGGCGGGCCTCGTACTCGGCGTCGGCCTTCGAGAGCGGGGCGGCGTCGATGCGCAGGCGCGTTCCGCCGCCTTCGCGCGACCTATCCGTGTGGAGTCGCTCGAAGTGCTCGCGTGCGGGCACGAGATCATCGAGGTTGCCCTCGGCCAGTGCGCTGCCGCGCACCATCGCCGTGAGCGCGAGGAGACGCCGCTCGGCGTCGAGCACCTGCGCCGCGGGCACGTACGCCGCCTCGGCCTGGTCGCGCATGTTCCCCGTCGGCACCTGCGGCGAGGCGAGCCACCCGTCGTCGGAGACCTCGAAGTGCAGCAGGATCGGCGGGGCGGGGCCGGTCAGCAGCGGCGAGGGCACCAGCACCTCGCCCGGCAGCACTTCCTCCCACATGCGCGTGTACGCCCGCTCGGCGGGGTAGAACGCTCGGTACTGGAAGTAGGGTCGGGCGGCCTCGGCGGCGATGATCGGCGCGAGCAGCGAGTCCATGCGCCAGAGCGCGAGCCGGATGACCTCCTGCTGGCGGGCGTGGCGCTGGGCCTCGGCCTCGCGCCGCTCGAGGCCGAGCATCTGCCACGTGACCCAGCCCAGGCCGTCGATGACGAGCAGGACGCAGACGGCGTAGACGATCCAGGTCAGTCGGCGCGATCCGGTCACGGCGAGGCCTCTGCCCCCTCGGGCACCGCGGCGAGCATGTAGCCCCGCCCGCGCACGGTGACGATGAAGCGCGGCTCGGCGGCGTCGTCGCGGAGTTGCTCGCGCAGGCGGGCGACGGCCATGTCCACGGTGCGGGTCTGCATGCCGCGCGGGTCGATGCCCCAGACGCGCAGCAGGAGTTCATCGCGGGAGATGGCGCGCCCGCGGTTGTGGGCGAGATAGGCGAGCAGTTCCGCCTCGCGCTCGGGAAGGACGGCGCGCGTGCCGTCGGCGCGGGTGAGTTCGCGGCGCTCGAAGTCCATGGTGCAGCCGGCGATGCTGAGCGTGCGCAGCGGCTGCGGGCGTTCCGCGCTGCGTCGCAGCACGGCCTCGACGCGGGCGATGAGTTCGGACGCGCCGAAGGGCTTGACGACGTAGTCGTCCGCGCCGAGGCGCAGGCCGCGGACCTTGTCCTCCTGCTCGCCGCGGGCGGTGAGAAAGATGACGGGGAGCGCAGGGCGGACGCGGCGGAGGCGTTCCAGAACGGTCATGCCGTCGAGGCCGGGCATGAGGACGTCGAGGAGGACGAGATCGACGGCCGCGCTGCTGGCGGTTTCGAGGCCGGACACGCCCTCGGCGGCCTCGAGGACGGCGTAGCCGTGGAAGGCGAGCGCATCGCAGACGCCGCGCCGGATCGCGTCGTCGTCCTCGACCACGAGCACGCGGGCTAAGGGCATGGCGCCTCCTTCAACAGTGTAGACGGCATCGAAGCGGATTCACCACAGAGGCGCAGAGGGCACAGAGAAGAGACTTGGCCACAGACGGACACAGATGCACACAGATGGGAACCGGGATTGTGGGGAGAGAGATGGGTCACTCAGTCGCACTCGTCGGATGATCTTGATCCACCTTTATCAGTGTCAATCTGCGTGCATCTGTGGCTGATTCCTGCTTTCCCTCTGTGATCTCTGCGCCTCTGTGGTGAACTCTGGCTCACGCCGGACCCTTGATGAGCGTGCGCTTGCCGTCGAGGAGGAGGTAGAGGTCGCCTTGGACGGCGAGGACGCTCTGGCGGCCTTCGCGGGCGAAGCGTTGGGCGAGGTCGAAGTAGGCGTCGGTGCCGAACTCGACGACGACCTCGGCCTCCTCGTCCTCGTGTTCGAGGATTTCGGCGTCCACCCAGCGCGTGCCGCGCTGGTAGAGCGTGCGGTCCGCGGCCTGCTTGACGGTGGTGAACGATGTCGTCCTGAGGGCGTCGCCGTCGTCGTAACCAGCGAACATCGTCTGACGGCGGTTGAGCGACTTCTGGTCCACCTGCATGTTGAGGTTGGCGTCCTTCGCTATCGCTTCACGGCCGGCGCGACCGCTTTGCGCATCCGCCGCGATTCCCTCGCGGAGTCTCGAGTATGCCTCGCTCGTCGGTGCGGGGCGGTTGGCACCGCCGCCTCCCGCCGATCGCAGCATAAGGCCCAGTTCGATCTCCGGTGCAAAGGCCACACCCGGCGCGCCCGCCCCCGGCTCGACCGCGAGGAACGCAGTGTATTCCGTCAGGATGCCGTACTCGATCGACAGGCGGATCACCTCGTCGACGAGTTCCTTGATGCGCGGATCGTCCTCGCGGCGCTCGCGCGTGGGCAGGCCCGCGTCCGCGCCGGACTGGCGGATCTCGTCCAGCAGCACGGCGATGCGCCGGCTCGCCCACAGGCGGGGCACGAAACTGTTCTGCGGGCTGGCCTTGTCCAGGGCGAAGGTGAACTCGAACGAGCGCGGCTCGCCGGTCGCGTCCGTGCCGCCGAGGACGAACGTGACCGGCTGGTTCGTGAGATGCTGGCCGAGGATGACGAGTTGGTCGCCGTCGAAGACGTCGGGGAGTTCCGAGGGCATGAGTTGGCGGACGGGTTGCCCCGCGACCTTCGACGGGTCCGCGGCGCGGTATGTGAGCGCGGGCGAGGCGAGGATCGGGCCGCGCAGACGCCTGAACACCTGCCCCACCTTCACTTCGACGTCCTCCTTCGGCAGCACGAACGTGCTGGTGGCGCGGCTGGCGCGGGCCAGCGCCGAGAGCAGCGGCGTGTTCACATCGAAGCCGACGCCGAAGGTGAAGATGCGGCGTTTGTGGGTGTTCGCGCCGAGTGCGGCCTCGCGGATCGCGCCCT
>DAOMNQ010000005.1:72771-77152 GCA_035443945.1 Phycisphaerales bacterium
GTGGCTGCCGCGACCGTCGCCAGCGGTGATCGCCGCGCCCTCGCGCCGCTCGCCCACCGTCGCCAGGCCGTCGGTCAGGAAGAGGACGATCGGCAGGCAGCCCTCGGTCACGGGCGGGCGCAGGGCGGTGAGCAGGGCGTCGTGGATGTTCGTGCCCCCCATCGCCTGCATCGCGCCGACATACTCGCGCGCCCGGGCGATCGTCTCGGCGTTCTTCAGGACCGGCTGCGGGGCGAAGGCCTCGATCGTGTCCGAGTAGTCGATGATGTTGAAGGCCTCGCCCTCGTCGAGGGCCTCGATGATCATCAGGGCGGCCGCCCTGGCCTGGTCCATCTTCTCGCCGCGCATGCTGCCGGAGCGATCGATGACGACCGTGACCTCGCGCCGGATGGTGCGGTCCTTGCCGTTCTCGAGCGGCGGGAGCGCGGCGAGCAGCAGGAAATACCCGCCGTCGCCCGCGCCCGCGGCGGTCGCGCCCACGCGCGGGTCGGGGTAGGCGATGAGCGACGCGCTCGCGCCCCCGGCCTCGGGTCGGGCGAGGAGGTACGAGAGCCTGAACGCGCCCGGCTCGGTCGCGGCCCGCTCGGGCACCGTGACGCGGATGCGCCCCGGCGAACGCTCGGTCACGATCTCGTGCGTGGGCGAGTAGACCGTGGTGACGGTGCGCTCGGCGCGGATGGTGACGCCCATCGACCACTTCACGTCGCTGGCTTCGAGGGATTCGCTGCGCGGGAAGACGTAGTCGATGCGCTCGCCGTCGGCGGGGAGGACCTGCTCGTAGGTGAGGTGCAGGCGCTGGGTGCCGTTGGCGGGCACGGGGAAGACGCTGGTGCGGATCAGGTTGTAGCCGACGAACTCGACAAGTCCGGGGTCGAGCGTGCGGCGGACGATGTCGTCGTAGATGCGCCGGGCCTCGTCGCGCGGCAGGAGTTTGGCGACGCCCTCGTCGGGCAGGCCCTCGAGGCGGAACTGGCGCACGGCCGAGCCGTCGGGGACCGGCAGCAGCAGTTGGGCCTCCTGCGGGCGCGGGCCGGGGTTGCTCACGACGATCGTGACGGTCGTGGTGGAGACCTGCTCTCGGATGTCGGCCTCGACGCCGACGGAGTCGAGCCGGACGGGGGCGTCCGGGAGCGGCAGGACGACTCGCCGCTGCGGGATGATGACGTTGTGCGGACCTCCGTCGGCCTGCTGCGCCACGCCGGGGAAGGGGGTCGCGAGGAACATGGCGAGCGCGAGCAGGCCGACGAGGAAACGCTGCATGGCTGGCTCCTTCGGTGCGTGCGGCGGCCGCACGCTCTTCTGTACCATCGGACGGACGCCGGGGGCGCAACCGCTTTGTAACCCCCACGGGCGGGGCGCCAAAAGGGACGCGGGGCGGGCGTCCCGCACGTCTCTACGATGCTGCGATGGCCGACCTGAACGCCCTCTCCCTGCCGGAGTTGTTCGGCGCGCTCTGCGGCGACCTGGGGCCGCTGGTGCGGGCGATGCACCGCGAGGACCTGGGGCCGGAGGGCGTGGACCTGACGAGCCTGGCGACGGTAGATGAGGACGCGCGGCTAGAGGCGGTGATCGCGGCCCGCGAGGGGGGGGTCGTGTGCGGGCTGGCCGCCATCCCGGCCGTGCTGGCGGTGTTCGCACCCGGGGTCCGGTTCGAGGCCGCGGCGCACGACGGCGAGAGCGTCGAGGGAGGGGCTGCGCTGGCGCGGCTGGAAGGGCCGGCGCGGGAACTGCTCGCGGCCGAGCGGTCGCTGCTGAACCTGATCGGGCGGCTGAGCGGCGTGGCGACGCGGACGGCCGCGTTCGTGCGGGCGATTGGTGAGGGCGCGCGGGCACGGCTCTACGACACGCGCAAGACGACGCCGGGGCTGCGCGGCCCGGAGAAGTACGCCGTGCGCTGCGGGGGGGGGGTCTGCCACCGGATCGGGCTGCACGACGCGGTGCTCATCAAGGACAACCATCTTGCCGGGTTGACGGCGCGGCAGGTGGGCGAGCGGGTGCGCGAGGCCGCCCTGCGGGCGCGGGCGATGCGCGAGGCGGGGCGGACGGTGCGTTTCGTCGAGGTCGAGGTCGATTCACTCGGGCAGTTGGAGGCGGTGCTGGGCGTCGAGGCAGGACTGGTGGACCTCGTTCTGCTCGACAACATGCCGCCGGCGACGCTGCGCGAGGCTGTGCGGAGGCGCGACGCGGCCGGCTCGCGGATCGAACTCGAAGCCTCCGGCGGCGTGACGCTGGAGACCATCCGCGAGATCGCGCTGACGGGCGTCGAGCGGATCAGCACGGGGTCGATCACGCACCACGCGGTGTGGCTGGACGTGGGGATGGACGCGGCGTGAGGCCGGAGGAGGAGCGGCCGGAGGGGGAAGGGGAGTCCTGAGTCCTGAGTCCTGAGACCTGAGTCCTGAGACCTGAGTCCTGAGACCTGAGTCCTGAGTTCTGAGTCCTGAGACCTGAGTCCTGAGTTCTGAGTCTTGAGGCGCATGTCGGGGGAGACGGTCGGTGTTCGGAGTGTCCACTTTCCACTTTCCACTGTCCATTGTTCACCTTCGCCATGTGCGAACCGCCTTTGACAGAATGGCCCGATGTGCTTGAGGCGGCTGTCGCTTCGCTGCGCTCGCCGTGGTTCGATCGCGTGGCGGTGCTCGCCGAGACGGCCTCCACGCAGGACGCGGCCCGGTCGATGTGCGCCGGCCGGCCCGGGCTGCTGCTCGTCGCCGGTCGCCAGAGCGCCGGGCGCGGGCGGCTGGGGCGGCGGTGGTTCGACGAGCGTGGGCTGGGACTGGCGATGACCTTTGTGATCGACCCCGCGCCGCTCGGCCCGGCGTGGCGCGGGCGGCTCTCGCTCGCCGTGGGGATCGCGGCGTGCCTCGCGGCGCAGCACGCCATCCACGGTCGAGATGACTTCCGCATGTTCGGCCTGCGCTGGCCCAACGACGCGGTCGAGCGGACCACAGGGCGCAAGGTCGCGGGTGTGCTGGTCGAGGTCCGCGACGGGCTGGCCCTCGTCGGCATCGGCGTGAACGTGCTGCAGGCCGAGCGCGATTGGCCCGCCGAGTTGCGCGGGCGCGCGGCCTCGCTCCGCGAGTGCGGGGCGTCGTGCGGCAGGCTCGAGACGGCGGTCCTCGTCGCCCGCGCGATGCACGATACGTTGACCATGAGCGAAGACTCTCTCGCGGAGGCGACGCGGCGCGCGGACGTGCTCCGCGGCACGCGCCGCACATTCACGCAGGACGGGCGCACGTACACGGGCGTCGTCGAGTCGATCTCGCACGACGGCGGCGTGACGCTCACGCTCGACGGGGGGGGGCTGGCGACGCTCCGGGCGGAGACGACGAGCCTGGTCCACGAACCGCCGTCGTGAGGCGAGCGACACGGTGCACCACCGTCGGGAAGATGGGAAAGAAGAGGAGAGACGGAAGGCCGACGGTGGTGGCACGGGCTACAGTTGGGCATGAACGCGTCCGCTGTCGCCGTCGGTCTTGTCATGCTCGTCGGCGCGCCGCTCGCGGCCCAGGAGTTGCCGCCCGAGCCGGCCAGGCCCAGACAGCCGGCGCCGACCCGCCCCCCCCCTTCGGTCGAGCCGGGGCCGGGCGGCAACTGGTTCGTGAACGCCGGGTTCGAGGACGGGCCGGACCCGTGGTGGTCGTTCGCCGCCGAGAACCCCTTCGCGTGGTCGCACTTCTCGGTCACGGAAGAGCGGGCGCGCAGCGGGCGGTTCAGCGCGCTTCTGGACATGGACAGCACGCGCTACGAGGACCCTTCGGTGCGTATCTACGGCGTGATCCAGGAAGCAGCCTCGGGCGTCGCGCCCGAGAAACTCAGCGGGTGGTACCGCGTCGAGGGGTGGGAGCGCGGGACGGCGAAGCAGTACCTCCAGGTGGTCGTGATCGTCTGGAACGCGCGCCGCCTGCCCCAGGGCGTGCGCAGCGTCGGCAACTTTCAGATGGCGTACGTCCTCGGCGGCGTGGACGCTCCGCCGCTCACGATCACGAACCGCAAGTTCATCTTCACGCACGCGCAGCGCGGTCCGATGCCCGCCCAGACGCCGGACCCGGTGCAGGACGAGTGGGTCTTCTTCGAGTTCGACCTGCGCGAGGACTTCCGCAAGCACTGGGGGATCGAGCCGCGGGATTTCGAGTGCCTGCGCGTGCTCTTCGAGGTGCGCTACGACGGCCGCGCCGCGGACGAGCCGCCCGCGAAGGCCCGCGTCTACTACGACGATCTGTACCTGGGCGACGAGTCGCGTCGCGACGCGGCCGAACGCTGGAAAGCGGAGCAGTCGGCCCCAGAGTGAGGACGGCGCGGCGGCTATGGGCAGCCTTTGGCGTGGTCGTTGAGGAAGGCGAGGAAGTCGATGGTGTTGATGACGCCGTCGTAGTTCCAG
>DAOMNQ010000006.1:0-21452 GCA_035443945.1 Phycisphaerales bacterium
AAGATCGGTCTGTTCGGCGGGGCGGGCGTCGGCAAGACCGTCATCATCCAGGAGATGATCGCACGCGTCGCCCGCGAGTTCGGCGGCTACTCCGTCTTCTGCGGCGTGGGCGAGCGCACCCGCGAGGGCAACGACCTCTGGCTCGAGATGCAGCACGCCGAGTACACCGACGAGCACGGCAAGACCGCACACGTCATCGACAAGGTGGCGATGGTGTTCGGCCAGATGAACGAGCCGCCCGGCGCCCGCCTCCGCGTCGCCCTCTCCGGCCTCACCATGGCCGAGGAGTTCCGCGACGCCTCCGGCAAGGAGACCATGATCTTCGTGGACAACATCTTCCGCTTCACGCAGGCGGGGTCCGAGGTGTCCGCCCTGCTCGGGCGCATGCCCAGCGCGGTGGGCTACCAGCCGACGCTCAGCACCGAGATGGGCGAGTTGCAGGAGCGCATCACCTCGACCAGCAAGGGCGCGATCACGTCGGTGCAGGCGATCTACGTCCCCGCCGACGACCTGACCGACCCGGCCCCGGCCACCGCCTTCGCGCACCTCGACGCCTTCGTCGTGCTCGCCCGCGGCATCGCCGAGAAGGGCATCTACCCGGCCGTCGATCCGCTCGCCTCGACCTCGCGAATCCTCGACCCCGGCGTCATCGGCCAGCGCCACTACGCGGTGAGCCGGCGCGTGCAGCAGATCCTCCAGCGGTACAAGGACCTGCAGGACATCATCGCCATCCTCGGCGTGGACGAACTGAGCGAAGAGGACAAACTGACCGTGAGCCGGGCGCGCAAGATCGAGCGCTTCCTGAGCCAGCCGTTCTTCGTGGCCGAGCAGTTCACCGGCTTCTCCGGCATCTACACCCCGCTGGAGCAGACGATCGACTCCTTCGAGCGCCTCTGCAACGGCGAGGGCGACGACCTGCCCGAGTCCGCGTTCATGTACGTCGGCAACCTCGAGGACGCCCGGGCGAAGGCCGAGAAGATGGCCGCGGGGGTCTGAACGTTCGAGGCTATCCCGTAACCTCGGAGAACCGATCTCACCACAGAGGCACAGAGAGCACCGAGGCAGGAATCATTGGTTGTTTTCTCGGTGCCCTCTGTGCCTCTGTGGTGAATCTCGGGTTTCGGGATAGGCTCTCGTCCGAACACGAGCGTGCGACGTGCCTCGGCCTGCGCGGCGACGCCACCGTTTGATGACCAGGCGCGCTATGCTGTGGTCATGGACACAACCCGCCACCTTACAGGCGTGATTCACCGCGAGGACGACGCATACGTCGCCCTCTGCCCCGAACTGGACATCACCAGCCAGGGAACAACCCTCGAAGAGGCGCGCGCGAACCTGGTCGAGGCCGTCGAGTTGTTCTTCGAGGCAGCATCTGATGCCGAGATCGGTTCGCGGCTGCACGGCAACGTCTACGTCACCCCAATCGAGGTGAAGGTTGGGTAGGCTCCGCGTTCTCTCGGGGCGCGACGTGTGCAGACTGCTCGGCGAGCACGGCTTCATCCAGGTACGCCAGCGAGGCAGCCACATCGTGATGCAACGCCGAGTGGACGACACCACGATCACGGTTCCAGTTCCTGATCATCGTGAACTCAAGCCCAGCACGCTCCTCTCTGTCATCAGGCAGTCGGGGCTGCCGCGCCGCTTCTTCGAAACCGAGTAGCCTGCGCCTTGGCAGATTTGTCGGATCGAACAACCCGGCGCGGAGCCCGCTGCATGTCCCCCGAGCAAGAGTCCGACACGCCGCTTGCCGACCAACTCCGCGCGCTCCCGTTCATTGTCGCCGCGCTCATCGCCGGCCTGGCGGTCTTCGCCGTTGTCGTGATGATGATCGCCCCGGGCGGGCCGCTCTCGGGCACGCCCGCGCCGACCGCACCCCCGCCGGTTGCTCCACCCGTCGTGGGCGGGGCGTCGCTCAGTGACATTCTGCTCATCGCCGTCGCCGCGTCGCTGCTCGGCGGCATGATGGGGTACCTGGTCTTCGGCGTCACCGCGGCCTCTCGCGCCCGGCGCGCGTGGCAGGACCGATCCGACGATGAGCAGGGTCGGGAGGCGATCGGCTCGATCCTGCTCACGACAACGATGGTCCGGGCCGCGCTCGTGGAGGGTCCGGGCCTCTTCGGCTGCGTGCACACGATGCTCACCGGCAGCCCGGCCGGGGTGGTTGCCGCCGCGGTTGCGATCGGGTTCCTCTCCGCGCTCCTGCCGGTTCGATCTCGCTACCGCCGCCTGCTGGAGCACGCGACCGCGGGCGCGCCGACGCCGTAGCCTTCTCGTGAGGCCACCCATGACGAACCCGCCGATCGACACACGCACCGTCACCGACCGACGCACACTCCGGTTCGCGACGACCGACGATCTCCGCGGCGAGATCGACCGACTGACCAACGCGGAGCGCGCGGGCACGCTGCGCGCTTCCGGCAACTGGTCGCTCGGGCAGGCGTTCGGCCACCTCGCCGCGTGGATCGACTACGCCTACGACGGCTACCCGCCGCAGGCACGCCCGCCGTGGTTCGTCAAAGTCATCTGCCGCATGATGAAGAAGAAGTTCTTCGCCGGCGGCCTGCCCGCGGGGGTGCGCATCCCGCGGGTCGAGGGCGGCACCTTCGGCATCGACCCGCTCCCGCTCGACGAGGGGCGCGATCGCCTGCTCCGCGCGCTCGACCGCCTCGACCGCACGCCCCCGCCGCTCCCCAGCCCCGTCTTCGGCAGACTGACGCACGACGAATGGCGCCGCCTGAACCTCGGCCACGCGGAACTGCACCTCTCCTTCTTCCACCCCGGCTGACCGGGCGCCACGCCGCCGGGTACCACGCCACTCCGTGGCGTGAGTCGCTATCGTCTCGTATGCCCCCGACCGACTCACTGACCGCGCCCACATCGCAGCCCGACATCGACGCCGTCGTCCGCGCGACTTCGCTGGCCTTCGCCGGCCCGCCGGACGCGACCGACGCCTGGCTGCGCGCCGCCGGCCTCGACAACGTGCGCGTGCTGCACGAGTCGGGCGCGCCCGCCGCGAGCCTGGTGCGCATCCCGATGGGCCAGCATTTCGGCGGCCGATCCGTCCCGATGCTCGGCATCGCCGCCGTCGCCGTGCCGCCGGAGCGACGAGGGGGGGGGCTTGCCCGCCGCCTCATGGCCGCCGCGGTGCGCGAGGCCCACGCCGACGGCTTCTCGCTCTCGACCCTCTACGCCTCCACGCAGGCCTTCTACCGTCAGGTCGGCTACGAGCAGGCGGGCCTCCTCTTCCGCACGACGCTCCCGCTACGCACCATCGGCGTGCGCGACCGCACGCTGCCCGTCCGCCCGCTCGACGGATCGGACGAGCGGGCGATCCGCGACTGCTACGCCCGCTTCACCGCCCGCTACAGCGGCACGCTCGACCGCGGGCCGTACTGCTGGCAGCGCACCCGCGAGATGCGCGGCGAGCGGTACGCCGGCTTCGGCGTCCCCTCGCCGGACCGCCCCGGCGCGCTCGACGCCTACGTCTATTACGCCCAGCGACGCAAACCCGACTCGGGGCGGCACGACGCCGCAATCTCCGACCTCGCCTTCACCAACGCCCGCGCGGGTCGGCGACTCCTCGGCTTCCTCGCCGACCTCGCAACCGTCGGCGACGACGCCGTCTTCTATGGCCCCCCCCTCCACCCGCTGCTCACGCTCATGGACCAGCAGTTTCACACCTCGACCTTCGTCGACGTGTGGATGCTGCGCATCGTGCGCGTGCGCGAGGCCCTCGAATCCCGCGGCTACCCCGCGCACGCCGACGCAATCCTCACGCTCGACGTCGCCGATGACCTCATCCCCGACAACGCGGGACCGTGGACGATCCGCGTGCGCGACGGATGCGCGAGCGTCGAACGATCGCCAGGCCCGCGCACGCTCCGCCTGACCATCCGCGGCCTCGGCGCGATCTACTCCGGCCTCTACTCCGCGACACAGGCGGCCGCGCTCGGGCTGGCCGAGGGCGACGCCGAGACGCTCGCCGCCGCGGACGCGATCTTCGCCTCGAACACGCCCTGGATGAGCGACCGTTTCTGACCCCCCTCGACCCATCGAGAACGCCAATGGCCAAGCGACCCGACCTCACAGGCCACCAGCGCCGCATCGTCCAGCGCTACTACGACAACATCGACACGATCTCGGTGCAGAGGCTCCAGGAGATCGTCTCGGACCTCGCGCTCGCCGACGACGCGAAGAAGGCCGACCGCCTCTGGAAGCGGGCCGAGACCGCCCTGGCGAAGACCGCCGCGAACGACGCGGAAATCAGGGCCGCTCTCGCCGAGCGAAACCTTCAGAAGTTGGCGCAGATCGTTGCGCGATTGGCGTAAGGCGCTCCGGGCGAGCCACTCGCTCGCGCTTCGTGCTCAGGCCCGGCACTTCACTTCGCGGCCTGCCGCGGTCCCTTGACCAGATCGGCCAGCACCCCCAGCAGCAGCAGACCCGTCAACCCGCTGTACGCGCTCCCCGCCGCGACGATCATCGGCACGAACGCCGGCGACAGCCGCGCCAGCCACCACCCGCCCATGTCCGCCAGCAGCGCGAGGCCCATCAGCCCGACGCCCCACGAGACAAGACGGCGCGGCCAGGTCGTCATCAGGGCCAGCGCGCCCACGACGAACGCCATCGTGGCCAGGCTCAGCGCGTGCGCGTGCGTGGACGCCACCAGCACGCCGGCCGGCGTGCGCTGGATCTGGCGCGAGAACGCCACCCGCTGCACGTCGCTCCAGAACTCGAGCGGAATCTTCTGGCCGATGCCGTCCCCCTCGGTCGCCTGCCGCGCGTGGCAGCGCAGGCAGTGGGCGGCGATGATCTCGGCGGGGGCGTCGTCGCCCAGGTCGAGGCTATCGAAGTCCTCGCTCACCCGGTCGCCGCGCAGCCACGCGAGCAGCGTGTCGCGGTCTGCCTCGGGCAGTTCGGGCGGGTGGCCGCGCTCGAGCGCGACGATCAGCGGCGCGCGCCGCTCCACCCCGCTGTACGCCCCCGTGAAGTCGTCGAGCGTCAGGCCCGGCCGCTCGTCGCGGTTCTCGTAGTGCCACAGCACGTGCGTCCCGGACGCGACCAGCCCGCCGAGCAGCACGAACACCAGGCACGCCACGCCGAACTTCGCGCCGAGCGGCAGGTCGCGCAGCGCGGGCCACGATGCGGGCATGGCTCACCCCCCCCTCAGCAGCGCGGGGTCGATCTCGACCATCCCGCCCGTGACCACCGCCCGGTTCGCCAGGATGCCGACGATGCTCGCCCGCGCGCCCTCGTCCGCGCCGCACACCACCGGCGCGCCCTCGCTCACGCTCCGCAGGAAGTCGCCCAGCGCGTAATACAGCGGCGAGTTCGGAAGCCCGATCCCCTCCTGCAACTTGCCCTGCGCCGCCAGTTTCGTCGCCTCGGCGATGAGCGTGATGCCCTGGTCGTTGTGGAACCGCTGGCGGTTCGCGTAGACCTCCCACCCCTGCGTGGGCGCGTCCGACTCCTTGAACATCCACCCGTGCGTCCACGCCAGCCACATCGAGGCGTTCGTGCCGTGCAGCACCTCGTACTCGCCCCCGTAGGTGCTCGCCAGCGTCGCCTCGTAGTGCAGGTGCACGCCGCTCTCGAAGTCCAGCCCGCAGTGGATCGTGTCGTGCACCTCGCGCCCGTCGGCGTGCAGGCGGATCGACCCGCCGCCGTGCGCCCGCACCGGGTACGCCCCGAGGTACCAGTGGAAGACGTCGAACTGCTGTGTCCCCTGCTCGCCCGCCAGTCCGAGCGAGACCGCCGGGTCCAGACGCCAGTTGAACTCGCGGTCGCGGGCCGGGTCCGGCGCGGGCGTGCGCCACGAGTTCTTGCGGTTGCTCTGCGCCCGCATCGCCACCGGGTCGCGCACGGCCTCGGAGCGGAAGAACGTCCACGCCAGTTTGTACACCGGGTTCGAACGCCCCTGCAGCCCTGAGTGGAACACGCCCGACGAGCCGCGCGCCGCGCGCGCGATCGCCTGGCAGTCCTCCACGGTGTGCGCCAGCGGCGTCTCGCAGTAGACGTGCCGACCCGCCGCCAGCGCGGCGAGCGCGATGTCCCGGTGCAGGTGCGTCGGCGTCGCGATGACGACGGCCTTCACGTCCGCCCGCTTGTCCAGCATGGCGCGGTAGTCCGCGAACCCCTCGGCCCCCTGCGAGCGGCGCACGCCCGCGTCCAGCCGGCGTTCGTCGACGTCGCAGATCGCGCCGATGGCGACGCCCTCCATCTTCTGGAGTTCGCCGAGGATCGCGCGCCCCTGCCGGCCCGCGCCGATCACGCCGACCGTCATCGGCTCGAGCAGTCGCACCGGGCGGGCCAGCCCCAGTTCGGGCAGCAGCGCGACCGCCGCCATCGCCCCCGCGCTCTGCTTCATGAAGGTCCGACGGTCCGTCTCGTTCATGGTGACTCCTGCCCCGCACGCTCGGCCGCGTCCGACCGCCAGAATAGCCGCTCGTCCGGACCCTCGACGGACCACGCCCCACCTTGTTGCGGCAGCAGCGTCGTGAGTTGCCCCGGCATCCGCTGGGGCCTCGCACCGAGCACCAGCAGCGCGGTGGACCATGCGTCCGTCTCCATCGCGCTCTCGCCCACGACGCACGCCAGCGACGCTCCATCCACCGGCGCGCCGCTTCGCGGGTCCAGCACGTGCCCAAGCCGCCTGCCGTCGCGCTCCACGACCCGCCCCGACGGCTCCGACACGGACATCGCCCGATCACGCACTGCAACCCGGTACGGGCTGCCGCGCACCTCGACCACCCACCCCGGCTCACCCGGCGGCGCGCCGATCGCCACCACCGTGCTGGTTCCGCCGTGCAGCAGGCCGCACACTACCCCCGCCTCGCGCACGATCGCCGCGGCCTCGTCCAGCGCCTGCCCCTTGGCGATGCCCCCGAGGTCCAGCGACACGCCCGCGCGCGTGAACCGCACCGTCCGCCCGGCCTGGTCCAGCAGCACGCCGTCCATCCCGACGCACGCCGCGGCCGCCGCCGTGTCGCCCGGCTCGCCGTGGAAGCCCCATGCCCGCATGAGCGGCCCGACGGTCGGGTCGAACGCCCCGCCGGACTCGCGCCACACGCGCGCGCACGCCGCGAACAGGTCGAAGGTGTCGCCGTCGACGCCCACGGCCCGCTCGCCCGCGTGGTCGTTCAGGAACGAGAGCACGCTGTCCGGGCGGAAGCGGCTGTAGCGACGGTCGAGTTCCGCGACGCGTTCGAGCGCAGCCTCGGCGCACGCCCGGAGGCGCGGCGTGTCGCCGCCCCACAGGACGACTTCGAACCGCGTGCCCATCGCGGGCGCGGCCGCGCGGACGATCTCGCCCGTGGACCCGCTAGAGACGCTTCACCCTCCGCGTTTGCGGGTCGTACTCGTACGCCGCCCCGTCCCACAGCGAGCGCGTCGCCAGGTCGACGATGACCATCATCTTCGTCGCCAGGTCGACCTGGCTGCGGTTGGGCTTGCGGGTGCGGATGCTGCTGAGCCAGTCCAGCCGCAGGGCGTTCTGCGGGTCGCCGATGTCCTCGCTCTTGATCTCGAACGGGTCGATCTCGGACGCGAACTTCGACTCCGGCCGCACCGTGCAGTGCGGGCCGTTCAGGAAGATGTTGGCCTTCTGGCACCGGATCATCGACGCCAGCCCCGTCTCGTTGTTCGTCGAGCCGGCGATGATCATCGTGTGCCCGCCCTCGAACTCCACGTTCAGGTTCACCTGGTCGTGGTTCTCCATGTCCTTGTCGATGTAGTGCCCGCCCGTCGCCACCACACGCGTCGGCCAGCCCGCGCCGAGCGACATGAGCAGCGGCGTCGCCTCGTGCACCAGCAGGTCGCCGATGATGCCCGTCGAGTACGCCCGGTACCGGCGCCACCTCGCGTAGATCTTCGGGTCCCACGCCACGGTGCCCAGGTGCCCGCACCACCGCTCCCAGTCCAGGTTCTCGCCCGGCTTCCAGCGGTTGTCCAGCGAGTAGTAGTTCCACTCGCCCGTCGGCGTGTTGCGGCAGTACGACGTCTGGCTCCAGAGCGCCTTGCCCAGCGTGCCCTCAGCGATCACCTTCTGCGCCGCCACGTACTTCGGGTACATGATGTGCTGCGTGCCGACCTGGAAGATGACCTCGGGGTTCGCCTTCACCACGTCGTGCAGCCGCAGGGCCTCGTCGAGCCGCAGCGTCATCGGCTTCTCGCAATAGACGTCCTTGCCGGACTTGATGGCGTCCTCGGAGATCGGGCCGTGCCAGTGCTCGGTCGTCGCCACCACCACCGCGTGGATATCGTCGCGGGCCATGATCTCCTTGTGGTCGCGGCAGATGGTCTCGACCTTCATGCCGTAGCGCTCGTCGAGCATCTTGGCCGCGTCCCGCGCCCGCACATCGCAGACGTCGCACAGCGCGGCGATCGTCAGGCTCTCCTGCCCTTCCTTGTTGAAGTTCGCGAGCCGGTCGGCGTGGCCCGTGCCCATGCCGCCCGGGCCGACGATGGCGATCCGGATCGGCTCGCCGTCGGCCACCGGCGTCCGGCGCGCGGCCTTCGGGATCGGGCGACCCGCGTACGCGCCGCCAGCCCCGCTCAGAGCCGCCGCGGCACCGGCGAGCGCGGCCGTCTTGGTCAGGAACGAACGACGAGACTCAGGAACGAACGACGAGAACCCGCTTCGATCGGTCGCCATGGCGATTCCCCTGTGCTCCAAAGGCCCGCACACGCAGGCCGCGACGCGGCTGCCAAACCAGCCCGCGCCACAGCCGACAGCCTACCACACCCACCCCCCCAAAAGCCAGCCCGCCGCAAATCCCCCCAAAAAGCCCCTCCGGCAGCCCGCAACATCCCCGCCCGGGAGCCACGCCCACGCTCAGGCCCGTCCGGCCCCGAAGCGGCGCAGGCCAGAAGCCACGGATGGAGCGACGCCCCCCCCCAGCAGCGCCGCGGAACCCGTGGAAAGCAGTCACCCAAACACGAAAGCCCCGGAGGGGCACGGGAACCACACGCCCGCTCCCCCGCGCCCCGCCGGGGCTTGGCCCTCCTTCAACGACCCTCATCCACGGGTTGCGCGGCCGCGCCGCGCAACCCGCCGGGACATCCCGGCCGCTCCTCCAGGGCTGAGGCGCTACCCGCTCGATTCTTGCGCGCGGCGAGCAACGCAATCATCGCGCGCTCGGCGAGCGCACCGCGCAGAGCCGACCTCGGCGGCACGGCGAGTCATGCTTGATGACACCCTGTCTCACCCAACAATGCGGGGGAGACAACACGCTAATAATCAACGTGCCATCGTCCGTTTCGATCCTTGTAAACGGATTGATTGAACTCGATCTGCACAAGGCGCTCGCCTCGAACCTTGAAGCGGTAGAACTCGAGACCCCCGGCGAACTGGACCTCGAAATCGTCGGGCCAGTTCTCGAGTTCTTTCCGCAACTGCGAGACTGTGATCGTGTGGGACTGCGACGGAGTGTGGCTCTGCGTGAACACGGTTGGTCTCCTACATCTTCTGCACATGCTCCTCATCCAGAATCTCCTGAACGGTGAGGAGTTTGATGATTCTTCCTTTTCGCTCGTAGAACGCAGCGGCTTCGCGTTCGGCGTCGGCGGTGTAGCCGAAGGCGACGTAGAAGCCGCGTTGGCGGTTCTCGCGTTCCATGACCGCCTCGAAGGCGTCGATGTCGGAACGGCCGGCGCTCGCTACCTGCTTCACATGGATCATGCGTCCTTCGCCTTCAACTTTGGTCCCTTGAACTTGAGCCGATCCACGAGCAGCCCGTCAATCTCCTCCAAGTCGAGCATGTACTTGGGCGGCCGAGGCATGCCGTTCGAGTTGCGGCCCTGCCTCATCTCGCCCAGCCCTTCGATGCAACGCTTGTCCAGCCGGAGGAACAGTATCTCCGTGAGGACGGCCCGCGTCTTGCGATAGCGCGAGACGGAGGTGCGGAGCCGGCGTTTCTTCTCGTAGTTCGACAGACCGCCTTTCAACTCGCTGTGCCACTTCTGGAACGTCCGATCCTCGTCGTTGTACTCCACGTCGCACAGAGCGATGATGACGCCGTGTGTGCCGTGGGCCTCGATGGACAGGTCAGTAGCGGACTTGTCATTAAGGATGCAGTCGTGCTTGTCTGACTTGATCGCCTTGGCCTTCAGGTCCCAGTTGACTGCGCCCTTCATGTCGAAGCGAACGGTGCCGATGCGCTCACCGGGAATCTCGAAGATGCCTTCGAGCGCCCGGTGGCAGATGTGCTCGAAGTAGAACGCCCACCACTCCATCTGCCGCCAGTTGTAGTCGGCCTCCTTGAGTTCCAAAACGCACTTCCTGCCCTCCCAGTCGCGCGGGAGGGAAGCCAAGGCAGCCTTGGCACGCTGCACATCCTCAGAAAAGGCGCGGGGCACTCAGGATTTCCTCTTCCAGTCGCCGTTGGGCGAGTCCGTGGTACTCGGGATTGATCTCGATGCCCAGGAAATCCCGTGTGGCCTTGGCGGCCATGATGCAGGTCGTGCCGCTGCCGCACATCGGGTCGAGCACGAGGTCGCCCGGCTTCGAGAAGCACTCGATCAGGTCGGAAGCGAGTCTGTCCGGAAACGTGGCCGGATGCAGCAACTTGGTTCGGTTGCCCTCGGTGTTGCTCGTGGCGTACTCCCAGAGGGTGCCGCGGCACTTCATGTCGTTGACGGCCTTGGGTTCGATCTTCTTGAAGCCGCCGTTCGTCAGCCGATCCGTGCCGGTGTACACCTTGCCGGCGTGCTTGGAGGGGACCATGAGGGTGGACTTGTCGAAGTGACGCGGCCGGTCTCCCTTGAAGAAGATCAGGATGAACTCGTGATCGACCCTGAATCGCTGCGTCCACCACGCGCCGGGGTTGCCGTGCCTGGCGTAGATGCAGCACTCGAAGAGCCGCCAGCCCGCGCGGTCCACCCAGTCGACGGCCCACCTGAAGGTTGTCATGGATTTGGCGAAGTTCTTCGTGCCGTCGCCGATGACGACGGCGCAGACACCGCCGTTCACCGTGACTTCGAACAGATCGGCGCCGAGCGAGTGGTAGTCAAACTGCCAGTCCTTGCCGTAGTCACGGATGCCGTCGTACGGGGGGCTGAACACCGTCAGGTGGACGCTCTGCGACGGCAGAGTCGGCAGGACTGCCAACGCATCGCCGAGGATGAGGGTGTTGCGGACTGCGCCGACCCTCGATTCCGGTGCTTTGAGCTCTGGGATCATGATCATTCCAGTGTATGAGTGCTGCCGATGCAGACCTGAATGGCGGAATGGCGGTCCTCGCCCCCGGAAAAGGCCCGCTTCTCCTTCGTCTCGCCCCAGAAGACCTCGTAGTTCCGGTTCGAGTTGAAGGGCGGGTCGATGTAGATCAGGTCGATGCAGCCGTCGGGGAGGTTGCGTAACTGCTCCAGGCAGTCGCCGCAGTAGACGACGCGCGTGTCCACGAGCGCGGAGGGGCTGCCGGGCGCGGCTTGGGCCGCAGCGGGTGTGGAGCGCGCGGGGGCATCCCCCTTGGTTCGCCGCGTCCCGCCGGGCGTGGTCTTCCGCTTGGCCATCGGGGCGGAGTATACCGGATGAGGCCCGAACAGGGTGGTGGTGACAGGCTTTCCACCCCACATGTGGCGGGCGTCGCTCCGCGTCCCGCCTCTCCCCCCTACGCCCCCACCGTCAGCCCCACGGGCCGGACCACTCCCGCCGCGCCCGGCTGCAGCGCGATCCCCAGCGGCACGCGCTTGCCGTCGGGGCCGCGGGGGGGGATGCGGTCCTGGTCGACGATCCGCTGGATCGCCATCACGCCCTCGATCAACTGCTCCGGCCGCGGCGGGCAGCCGGGGACGTAGACGTCCACCGGGATGAACTGGTCGCAGCCCTGCACCGTCGCGTAGGTGTCGAAGACGCCGCCCGTCGAGGCGCACGCGCCCATCGAGATCACCCACTTCGGCTCGGTGATCTGCTCGTAGATGCGCTGCAGCACCGGCAGCATCTTGATCCCGATCCGCCCCGCCACGATCAGCAGGTCGCTCTGGCGCGGGCTGAAGCGCATGACCTCCGCCCCGAACCGTGCCAGGTCGTAGCGCGAGCACGCCGTCGCCATGAGTTCGATGCCGCAGCAGGCCGTCGCGAAGGGCATCGGCCAGAGCGACGACCGGCGGGCCCAGTTGATGACCCGCTGGAGTTGCGTGGTCAGCACCCAGTCGGTCGGCATGGCGGTTTCGATGCCCATCGCGGTTCGCCCTCGCTCCGCCGGTCTCACCCGGCCTGTCCGCATCCTAGACGCACGACGCTCAGGCCAGCGCCCGCAGCACGCCCTCCGCCGCCGACAGGTCGTCCACGCGGAAGATGCACCGCGCCGGCGTGCCGTTCACCGTGGGCGACTGGTAGGCATACCGGATGTTGATCCGCGAGACACCCAGCCTCGCGGCGATCTCCGCGAACGCCCCCGGCCGCTCGTTCAGCCCGACGCAGAGCACCTGTGTCTCGGCGACCGGCCCGGCCCCGGAGTCGCACAGCCCCTCGCAGACCTGCCGCATCGACTCCTCCGGCGTGCCGATCAGCCGCACCAGCCCCCGCCCGTTGTGCTCGGAGACGGCGACCGCCTCGACCTGCACCCCCGCTGCCCTGAGCGCCTCGAGCACACCGGCCAACTCCCCGGGCCTGTCGGCGAGGTAGATCGAGAACTCGGTTAGTCGGCTGATCTGCATGGCCGGTGTGTCTCCGGAGAGCCGATGGAAGCAGCCACCGCTCCCTGTCTAACCCCCTGCCGGGCAGCGGGATGCGAACTCATCCCGGAATCGGGGCGGGCCTGTGTCGCTCTTCGGCCGTTTCCCCCGGCCGCCCAAGTGGGGGCCAACGGTAGCAGGCTCACGGGCCACACGACGTTTGGCGGGGCGGCTCAGGCCGGCTCGGGGGTCTTCACGGGATGATCGGGGCTGTCGGCCGCGGCCTCGGGCTGACTCGGCCTCTCCACCAGGTCCGCCAGCGTCATCCCCGCGAACGCCTCCGCCTCGCGACGGCGCAACTTGCCCAGCGTCGAAAGGTCCGCCGAGTCCGCGCGGTCGGCGCGCCCGCTCGACGCGCCGATGCCGACCGCCAGCGCCTCCGTCGCGCGCACGCTCTCCGGCGGACGCGCCAGCGCGAAGCGAACCTCGTCCCGCCCCGCCGGCACGCGGTGCAGCAGCCCCTCGTCCGCCATCTCCTCCAGCAGCCGCTCGGCGAGGGCGGGTTCGAGGCCGAGCGAGCGCGCCGCCTCGTCCGCGGCGACGGGCTTGCCCCCCTGGAACCTCGACGCGACGTGCGCCGCGAGCGCGACCACCGTCGCCCCGTCCACCACCGGCGGGCGGTCCAGCGCATCGACACGAGCGAGGACCCCGTGCCGGAACGTCTGCATGATGTACGACACCTGCAAGCCGAGGAGCACGATCACCCAGGTGACGTAGATCCAGAGCATGAAGAGCGGGATGAGCGCGACCGCGCCGTACAGGCGAGCGTAGTTCTTCGACCACTGCAAGAACGCCGTGAACCCCCACTTGCCCCCTTCCCACAGGAGCGCTGCCAGCACCGCCCCCGCCAGCGCGGTCTTGATCGACACCCGCGTGTTCGGCACCGTCACGTACAGGAACACCAGCAGCCCCGTGCTGATGACCACCGTCACCGCGAACCCGGCGATCGGCACCAGCGCGGACTGATCCCCCCCCCCGTCGATCTTCGCCACCCACCCCGTGAACGAGCCGCCCACGTAGAAACTCGCGACCAGAAAGACCGACCCGAGCGTCAGCATCGTCCAGTACTGCGTCACGCGGCGCGGCCACGAGCGACCCGTCGGCGCGTGATAGATCCGGTTGAACGCCCGCTCGATCTCCACCACGAACGAGAGCGCGGCGTACGCCAGCATCGCCAGGCCCGTCAGCCCGATCGCCACCAGTTTCACCTCGCGCACGTTCAGCACCAGTTGCTCGACCCAGGCGTCCAGACGCGCCGCCGCCCCCTTCGTCTCCTCCTGCGCCTCCGCCCCCCCCTCCGTCGGCACGATCGGCAGGAACCCGGCCCCCACCGCGCCGAAGTCCGTCGCCTCCGCCTCCGGCTCGATCACGATCTCCGTCAGCCCCGCGTAGCGCAGGAGGTCGCGCACCACGTCCGTCACGTGCTCCTTGGTCGCGAACGCCCCCAGCACCACCAGCCCGATCACGAACACCGGGATCAGCCCGAAGATCGTCCGGTACGCCAGCGCGGCCGCCATCGCGGGCAGCGGCGTGCGGTAGATCTGCAACGCCACCTGCTTCGCCACGCGCAGCGTCCGCGTCGCGCTCGGCGCCCGCTCGGTTCGCGCGGGCGTCTGCTCGCTCATGCCGCACCTCCCGGGCCGCCCGCTCGCTCGACGGCCGTGGCGGCCTTGCGCAGCGCCCGGACCTCGGCGGCGGTCAACTCTCGCCACTGTCCCCGCGCCACGCCCTTGAGCCGCAGCGGCCCCATCGCCACGCGCTCGAGCCGCTTCACCGGGCACCCGACCGCCGCGAGCATCCGGCGCACCTGGCGGTTGCGTCCCTCGCGAAGCGTGACCTCCAGCACCGTCGCGTCGCGATCGCGCTTGACCAGCCGAAGCCCGACGTGCGAGGCCCGGGCCGCGCCGACCGTGCGCCCCTCGCGCCGCTCTGCGAGGTAGATGCCCTGTTCGAGACGCGCGAGGGCCTCTTCGTCGATCCTGCCCTTGACGACGGCGTGGTAGGTCTTGGCGACGCCGTAGCGCGGGTGGGAGAGGCGGTTCGCCAGTTCGCCGTCGTTGGTCAGCAGCACCAGCCCCATCGTGTGGTAGTCCAGCCTGCCGACCGGGTACAGCCGCACGCCCGAGGGGTGGTCCACGAAGTCGAGCACCGTGCGCCGGGCCGCGCCCGGCTCATCCGCGACCGCGCTCAGCGCCTTGGCCGGCTTGTTGAGCAGGATGTAAATGTGCCGCTCGGGCGACTTCACCGGCGTCCCGTCCACCTCGACCGTGTCCTCGCCCAGCCGAACGAACACGGGCAACTCGCGCACGACCCGCCCGTTCACACGCACCCGCCCCTCGGCGATTAACTCCTCGCACGCCCGGCGCGACGCGATCCCCGCGTGCGCCAGCACGCGCTGGAGCCGCTCCCCCTCCTCACGCGTCGTGGCCCTCCGCGGCCGAGTCGCTCGCTGGCCGGGCGTGGTGATCCGCGCCCGCGACGGTGCGCGGCCTGAACCGGCCTTCGAAACCCGACGCTTGCCCGGCACGCCCAGAGTCTACGCCGCCGATCCCCAAAGCCCGGCCCGCACGTTCGCGCCCCCCGGTACACTGCCGCGGTCCAGCCACGGAGGGCAACGCATGACCCGCCACGCGCCGACCCCGTCCGTCATCGACGATGTCTTCATCACGCCGCGCATCGTCGATGCAACCGCCTTCGAGCACTTCGCCGGCCGCCTCCGCGCCGCCGTCGCCGAGGCCGACGCCCACCGCGCCCGCCTCGACGCCGCGGCCGGCACAGCCCGCCCGCTCGCCTCAACGCTCGAACGGGCGAGCGCGGAGGTCGCCGCCCGCGTCGATGCCGCCCGCGCCGCCGCCAACGCCCTGGCCGATCGACTCGCCGCGCTCGAGCGTGCCGCGGCACGCATCGGCGACCTCGAACGCCGCGCCGCGACGCTCGAGCGCACCGCGGCGGAACTGCAATCACGCGCGATCGCCGCCGTCGAGGCCGCCCAACGCCGCCTGGCCGACATCGAGCGTGCGGTCGCCGCGCTCTCGCCCCCTGCGCCGGCTGCCGTGTCAGAGGCGTCGGATGCTGTCGGCCGACGCCGGTGCCCGGAAACAGCCGACGCACCCAAACCCAAACCCCGCAAGCGCCCCGCGACAAGGAAGGCCGACAGTACGGCGCAACCGCCACCCGCCCCCGCACCGCCATCCCCCCCCCTCCGCCGCGTCGATCGTCCCCACCATGCATCGCATGCGACGGACGCCGGAACCCCCGACGAATGAACACCCTCCGCATCCTCGTGACCGCGTTCGCCTCGCTCGCCCTCGCGCAGCCCGGCCCGTGCGACGACCCGCCCTTCCTCGGCCTCGGCCTGCGCGACTCGCCCGACGGCCCCGTCGTCTCGTGGATCTTCCCCGGCCCGCTCGGCGGGGCGGGCTACTCCTCAACCATCGGCATCGCGCGCGGCGACAACGTCGAAGCCGTCTACCTCGCCGACGAGCCGACTGCCGATGCACGCCGCCCCATCGCCGCCGCCGGCGACCTCAACGAACTCGTCGCCACGCTCAGGCCCGGCCAGACCGTCATCATCGAGGCCCGCCGATCGCCCGACGCCCAACCCAACGCAGCCGTCCCAAGGGGAGGGTCCGGCGGCGAGATCAGCCGCTACCTCGCCACGCTGGGCTCGCGTTCGCAGTGGACGGGCACCGTCGGGCTCGGGCTTGACGGGCGCGACGTCGCGCTCGTCGAGCCGGGCGAGTTCGAGACGGCGCTGCTCGACGCGGCCGGCTCGGTCGGCATCCGCGCCGCGGACGGCGGCATCGATGCACTGCTCGCGCACCTCGCCCGCGTCCAGGAGAACGCGCTCGACCCGAACTCACTCTCCGCCGTCGTCCAGTGCTTCCGCAACCCCCTCAGCGTGGACTCGGTCGAGTCGTCGCTCGCCCGGCGTGCCCGCGACGCGGCCACAGGCGAACCGGACGCGATCGCCGCCTTCATCCGGGCCGCGCTCGATCTCCCGCACCACGCCCTGAACGCGGATCCGTCCGCGATCCCGGAGCGTGACGCCGCCCGGCTGCGCGACGACGCGCGGGCCTTGGTCCGCCGTCTGCGCGACACCGTCTCCATCGGGGGCGACGACGCCGAGGCGCAGATCCGCGCCATCCGCGACAGCCGCGGGTTCGTCGAGCCACACCTCACCCACACACTCGCGCTCTGGAGCGTCATGTCGCACTGGGAAGCAGTCGGACGCGCCAACGCCCGCGGCGAGCCGCTCGCCGACCTGCCCGAACGCATCCGCGGCGCCGTGCGCGGCGACGTGCTCTTCTGGATGGAGTTTCCCAACGGCACGATCGGCGTCGTCGGCGGACCCGGCCCCAACGAGTACGACATGCGCGTCATCGCCGACGTCTATGACATCGGCGGCGACGACGTCTACCGATTCGCGCCCGCCGACGGCTCACCCTCCGGCGGCAATCACCACGTCATCGACCTGGCCGGCGACGACCTCTACCTCGCCGAGGGCGACTTCTGCGGCCCCGGCGTCGGCATCCTCGGACTCTCCATCATCGACGACCGCGCCGGCAACGACACCTACCGATCCTCCGGTCAGTTCTCCATCGGCGCGGGCCTCTTCGGCGTCGGCGTCATCATCGACCACGCGGGCGACGACACCTACGAGAACCTCGGCCCCGCAAGCGGATGGACCATCGGCGTCGGCGTCTACGGCGCTGGTCTGGTCATCGACCTCGACGGCAGCGACACCTACCACGGCGAGCAACTCGTCCAGGGCGTCGGCGGGCCGCGCGGGCTCGGGGTGATCATCGATGCCCGCGGCAACGACTCGTACAAGGCCAACGGCCCCTCGTTCGCTTCCGTCTACGGCACGGCGGGCGTCTTCAAGGCCTTCGGCCAGGGGTTCGGCTACGGCGCACGCTCCTACGCCGCGGGCGGCATCGGCGCGATCTACGACCTCGACGGCGACGACCGATACGAGGCGGGCGAGTTCGCGCAGGCGTGCGCGTACTACTTCGCCCTCGGCATCCTGCACGACTTCGCCGGCAACGACCGCTACCACGGCAACCGCTACGGCCAGGGGTCGGCCGCGCACCAGGCCATCGGCATCCTCATCGACGACGCCGGCGATGACGAGTACCGCGCCATGACCGCCGCCTGCCAGGGTTCGTCGTGGGACGAGTCCACCGGCATCCTCATCGACCGCGCCGGCAACGACACCTACAAGGCTGACGGCCTCGCGCAAGGCTCCGCGTCCATGCAGGCCATCGGCATCCTCATCGACCTCAGCGGCGACGATGTGTACGAGGCCGCCGGCAACGCACGACACGGACGCTCGGGCGGCAACAACTACCACTACGACGCGGCGCGGGTGTTCAGTTTCAGCGCGCTGATCGACCTCGGCGGCGGTGCGGACCGGTACAGTTCCGACCGGGCCAACAACTCCACCGCCGCGACCGGCGCATTCAACGAAGCATCCCCAGCGGACTCTGATCTGCACGGGGTGTTCGTGGACAGGTAGCGGCCGACCCTGTAATCCCGCGGACGCACGAAGCGGGTTCGTCCCGGCTCTTCGGGGAGACACGCCTTGCGCCCTTCGGCCCGGCGGGCTGGGCGTGCCTAGCCGTGGGTTGAGCGAGGAGTCCGCGACGAGCGAAAGCCCCCCGGAAAACGCCGCCAACTCCCCCTTCCGACCCCGAAGGAACCGTCGTGCGCCCCGCACCCGCAAGCAGCACTCGCCGCATGCCCGTTACTCCCCAATGAACCGCAAAAAAAACCGGGGTCCGCGGGCGAGAACTCGCACGCGGACCTCGTGATGTGGGTGAGATGAACTCGCCGGCTCAGCGGCGGCGGCGCACGGCCAGCGTGCCGCACGCGAGAGCGAGCGCCAGCGCCCCGGGCGACGGCACGATCAACGCGCTGACGAGCGTCGGCACGCCGGAGAAGTCGCTGCCGAAGAAGTCCGGTGGGTTCTGGATCTGCAGCAGCACGATGGCCCCGCTGAAGGGCGCGATCGGACCCTGGAAGTTGGTCGCGAAGTGCCCGGACGTCGTGCCGTCGAACCGGCTGTCTCCGCTGTTGTCGGCGATCAACACGTTCTCCAGGTAGCCGTTGAAGAACACGACGCCGTTGCCGCCGTCGATCCACCTGCCGTCAACGAGACCGCTGATCGTGTCGCCGAAGGCGTCGGTCGAGACGAACGTGCCGGACCCGGAGCGATCACCGTTGGGGTCGATGGGCCCCACCTTGAGGGACAGCATGTAGCCGGCGGTGCTCCCCCAATCGCCGGCGTTGAACTCCGCCGTGCCGCCCCCGCCGACCAACCGTGTCACATCGCCGGACGTGTTCGAGACGACCTTCGCGTCGAACATCATCGTGCTGACGTCGAACGACCCGTCAAGGTCGCTGTACGTGTACGAGATGATCGGCGTCTGACCGGCGGCATGCTGTGCACAGAACAGCGCGGCGGCCGCACCGAACGCACCGAATCGCATCATCGTTCTCGTGTTCATACT
Source organism: Phycisphaerales bacterium (assembly GCA_035443945.1). Classification (GTDB taxonomy): domain Bacteria; phylum Planctomycetota; class Phycisphaerae; order Phycisphaerales; family UBA1924; genus CAADGN01. Next base: position 19,185 of record DAOMNQ010000006.1, read on the forward strand.
CTCCAACTCCTTCTTTGGCTGGACCGCATTGTTGCTCGGCGCGAGTTCACTCCGCCTCCCAAGATCTGAAACCGGTTCGACCTCAATCGTCCGGCTCACAACTGCCAGCCTACCTGCCGCCCGCCGCATTTCAAGGCTGTTGTCGCCAACCTACCGGGGTTTGCCATTCGATTAGGGACAGTTCCCACAGCCTCTCCCCCATATGCCTGTTTCGGAGTGTGCGGCTCGTTGCAAACTCCTTGCGAACAGGCGGCCTGCACGCTGCACCAAGCCCCACCAGGACCGCCCGGACAGGGCTGTCTCCAGCAGCGAAACGGCGAACTCCCGATGCCGTCGCCCTTACTGCTGCTCGTCGATCCAGCACGGTGCGCCCCCACCCCCCCCTGCAAGCACGACCCGTTCCAGCCGCAGCAGTTCCGCCACGCTCCACGCCTGGAAGGGGCAGCCGCCCGGGCGGTGGGGCGCGTCGCCGTCGGCCACTTCGGCGATGTGCCCAAGCCCGCCCGCCTCCGCGTTGCGCAGCAGCGGCTCGACGAACCGCTCCCGAGCCTCGCGCTTCGCTTCAGCCGTCGCGCCGCGCACGCGCACCCACGCCTCCACGAACGGGCCGAGCAGCCACGGCCAGACCGTGCCGTTGTGGTACGCCGTGTCGCGCTCCAGCGGTCCGCCCTCGAACCGACCGCGGTAGCCCGGCTCGCGCGGCCCGAGCGTGCGCAGTCCCATCGGCGTCCACAACTCGCGCTCGACCACGTCGACAACCCGCGTCGCACGCTCGCGGTCCAGCAGCGACCAGCGCAGCCCCCCCACCGCGAGCACCTGGTTCGGCCGCAGCGACCGGTCCAGCGCGCCGGGGGCATGGTCCGCGTCCACCACGTCGTGCAGCGTGCCGCGCTCGGCGTCCCAGAACCGCTCGCGAAACGACGAGAGCGCTCGCCGCCATGCCGCGTCGAGTTTGGCGTCCTTCGGCTCCATCTCGGACGCGGTGCGCAACGCGTTGATCCAGAGGGCCTGGACCTCGACTGGCTTGCCGACGCGTGGCGTGATCGCCCGGCCGTCCACGCGCGCGTCCATCCACGTCAGGCTCGTGCCGCGCTCGCCCGCCGCGAGCAGGCCATCCTCCGTCACGCGCACGCCGTGCCGCGCGCCCCGCAGGTGCCCGGCGACGATCCGGCGCACCGCCGATCGCAGCGATTCCTCCTCGCCCGGCTCCAGCCGCAGGCTCGCCCGCCTGGCTGCGTCGAGAAACTCCCACGCCGCCTGCACGAACCAGAGCGCGGCGTCCACGCTGTGATACTCGGGCTGCGTCCCGGCGTCGGGGAACCGGTTCGGCAGCATCCCGTCAACGACGAATCGCGACCACTCGCCGAGGATCGACCGCGCTTCCTCCAGCCGGCCCGTCGCGAGGCACAGCCCGCGCACCGAAATGAACGTGTCCCGCCCCCAGTCCGTGAACCACGGATAGCCCGCGATGATCGTCTTCGACAGCCCTCGCGAGACCACGTACGCCTGCGCCGATGCGGCCAGCCCCGTCCCCAGCGCGCTGCGCCGCGCACGCTCGCCGCGGCGCAACTCCTCCAGTGCCGGCTCGGCGACGGTGCCCGGCTCTCGCGGCGTGTCGGCGGACAGGATCAACCACGCCTCGCCGGACGACAGGTCGAACTCGAAGTGCCCCGGCGAGGCGAGGTCCTCCACGCTGTCCAGGCCCCGGCGCGCCTCCTCCGCGTACAGGAACCGCCGGTACCACTCCATCGCGTCGCGGTAGGTCCCGTTCGACAGGGCGGAGATCGACGGCACGCCGTGGTAGGGCCGCCAGACCACCACCTCGCCGCGCCGTTCCGACGAGGCGTTGAAACTCGGGTTCTCGTGGTGCGTCGCGTGGTAGTCTCGCACCGACATCAGCGGCCGCACCGAAAGCCCGGCGCCCTTCCGCCCCGTCAGCAGCCGCCACGAGAGGACGACCATCGGCCTGCCGCGCGGCACGAACACCTCGTGCTGCACGCGCGTCCGATCCGGCAGCCGGTACGTCCACGTCGGCCACGGCTCGCGCACGAACGACTCCACCCACCGGTCGCCGCGCGGGTGCAGCACGTCGGGCGCATACCGGTGCGCGCACAGCGGCACGGGGCACTCCCCGCCCGTCAGCCACACGTCAAGCCCGTTCACCAGCGCGAACCGATCGGTCGGCGGCGTGCGCGAGGCGAGCAGCAGGGCGTGGTACCGGCGCGTGCGAATGCCGCCGACGGTTCCCGACGCGAAACCGCCGAGGCC
>DAOMNQ010000006.1:21462-74154 GCA_035443945.1 Phycisphaerales bacterium
GAGCCATTCCGCCTCCATCGCCGCGATGCGCGCCATGCCGCCCCCAACCCCCGGGCCGTCCGATCAGTACGTGCCCGCCCGCGCCCGCGCGAGCGCGAGGTCGTGGGCCACGTGGTACGGCCGCGACACGCGCGACCAGTCGAAGTTCCACGAACGCTGCTCCACCTGGTTGCGCAGGGCGACCCGCGCCCTCCGGTCCATGCCGCAGAACTCGAGCATCCGGCGTGCGAGCAGGTCGGCGGACTCGGCGTAGTCGCGCCCGCGCCGCGGCAGGATCCAGAGTCCCCAGCGGTCGTGGTCGGCGAAGTTCTCCGCGACGTGCCGCCCGAATCCGGCGAGGTCGCTCGTCACCGCCGGCACGCCCATCGTCACGCACTCCAGCGGCGTGTAGCCCCACGGCTCGTACGCGCTCGGGAAGACGCCCAGGTGGCACCCGCGCACGAACTGCTCGTACTCCATCCCCCACAGCGGGTTCGTCGGGCTGATGAAGTCGGGGTGGTAGACGACTTTGACGCGATCCTCGGGGTGGTTCAGCAGGCCGAGGCGGCGGATCGTGCGCACGATCTCGTCGCTCTCGGCGTCGTCCATGTGGTGCGTGAAGACCGAGGGCAGCCGGTCCGTCTTCAGCGCGGCCTGCGTCCGCCGCATCCGCAGCCGCCAGTACTCGTCCACCAGCGAATCCAGGTTCACGCGCCGCCCCGCCGCCGCCTCGCGGAACATGCGCTCGCCCAGCGCGGCCGAGATGTGCTCGCACACCCCGCGCAACTCGCTCAGAACCCCGCGGCTCTGGAGAGCCTCGGGCAGCAGCGATCGCGTCGGCCGCCGCGTGATGATGAAGAACACCACCGTCACGTCGCTCCCGCGCCGGCGCAACTCCGCGTTCAGGCGCGCGCACGCGTCCATGCACAGGTCGAACCCCTTGTTCCGCGGCTCGAACCGCCCGCTGCTGAAGAAGTAGAGCGTCTTGTCCAGGTCGAAGGCGTAACTCGGGAAAAAGTGCCCCATCACGAACTCGTGGATCCGGTCCTTGAACTGCGCGTGCATCGTCTGGAACTCGTGCCCCACGCTGTACTGCTCGACGTTCAGCCCGTTCGGCAGCACCAGGTCCGGCTTGCGCCCCAGCAGTGCGCCGCACTCCTCCGCCGTGATCGGAGAGATCGTCGTGAACACGTGCGCTCCGTGCGCCGCCGCTCGCTCGTAGTGGTGCTGCGCCCGGATGCCGAAGCGCCTCGCCTCCGCCTCGTGGTCGATCGTCGTCAGGCGGCGGTAGAAGTCCGGGTCGCTCGTCGCGATGTACCGCCCCAGCAGCGTCGCGTGCGTCGTGAAGACCAAACTCGCCGGCAACTGCTCGCGCCGGATGAACGGGATCGCAAGCCCGCCCAGCCACTCGTGCATGTGCGCCAGAAGCCGACGCTGCCCCTGCCCCCCCCCTGAGTCCCGCACCCACACCCGGCACATCACCGCGATCAGTTTCCGGATCGCCTCGGCGAACCCGACGACGCCGTCCACCAGTTCATCGTTCCCCGGCGACTCGATCCCGTGCTCCGCCCACAGCCGGTACTTCACCGCGTCCAGTTTCGTCCCCGTCAGCCCGTGCTCCAGCAGCACCACCCGAGGACGCCCCGGCACCAGCCACCGACCGTGGTGCGACTCCAGCCCCTCCGCCCGCAACTCGTCCAGCACGCGCCCCATCCACCCCGTCGCCCGGCGCGGCTCGACCTCGAGCGCGGACCGCGCGCCCATGTACGGCCCGACGACCATGTAGCGGTTCCCCCACCGCTGCGCCATGGTCGGGGCCTTGGAGCGCAGCACCTGGTAGATGCCGCCGATGGGGTTGCACACCTCCCAGCCGATCTCCATGAGGAGTGCGCCGGCGGGCGCACGCTCGGCGTCCACTTCCGGCGCATGGCTCACGCGGGACTGCTCCCCCCCGCGCGCCGCCACCACGACCTGCTCGTTCACGCTCGCCATCCCTCAACTCTAGAGTATCACCCGGCCCCAAGCGTGCCGACGGTTCTCCACTCCGTCACCCACCTCTCTCCTCCCATACACTCTCCCGCCGTGCCCCGCCACTCCCTCCTCACCGACCTCGACCTCCACCTCTTCAACGAAGGCACCCACGCCCGGCTGTACGAGAAACTCGGCGCGCACCCGCTCCGAGACGGCGCAGCCTTCGCCGTCTGGGCGCCGGATGCCGAGCGCGTCGCCGTCGCGGGCGACTTCAATGGCTGGAACGCGGAGGCCAACCCGCTTCACCCACGCGGCTCATCCGGCATCTGGGAGGCCTTCATCCCCGGCGCTCGCCCCGAACACCACTACAAGTTCCGCATCCGCCCGCGGCACGCGCTGCACGAACTCGAGAAGTCCGACCCCTTCGCCGCACACGCCGAGCGTCCACCGGGGTTCGCCTCGCGCATCTGGCAACCCGGCTACGAGTGGGGCGACGCCGACTGGATGGCCGCGCGCCCAGAGCGCCGCTGGCTTCGCCTGCCCGTCTCCATCTACGAGGTCCACCTCGGCTCGTGGCGCCGGGTTCCCGAGGAGGGCAACCGTCCGCTGACGTACCGCGAGATCGCGCCGCTGCTGGCGGAGTACGTCAACTGGCTCGGGTTCACGCACGTCGAACTGCTCCCCGTCATGGAGCACCCGTTCGACGGCTCGTGGGGCTACCAGACGACAGGCTACTTCGCACCCACCAGCCGCTTCGGAACGCCGCAGGACTTCATGTTCCTCGTCGACACGCTCCACCGCGCCGGCATCGGCGTCATCCTCGACTGGGTGCCCTCGCACTTCCCCCTCGACGCCCACGCGCTCGCACGCTTCGACGGCACGCACCTCTACGAGCACCAGGACCCCCGCCTCGGCTTCCACCCCGACTGGACCACCGCCATCTTCAACTACGGCCGCCACGAGGTGCGCTCGTTCCTGCTTTCCTCCGCCTCCTGCTGGCTGGACCGCTTCCACGCCGACGCCCTGCGCGTCGATGCCGTCGCCTCCATGCTCTACCTCGACTACTCGCGCAAGGAGGGCGAGTGGCTCCCCAACCGCTTCGGCGGGCGCGAGAACCTCGATGCCGCCGAGTTCCTGCGCGCCCTGAACGTCGCCGTCTACCGCGACCACCCGGGCGTCGAGATGGTCGCCGAGGAGTCTACCGCCTGGCCCGGCGTCTCACGCCCCGCGCACACCGGCGGCCTCGGGTTCGGCTTCAAGTGGGACATGGGCTGGATGAACGACACGCTCCGCTACTTCTCGCGCGACCCTGTCCACCGCCGCTTCCACCACGGCGACCTCACCTTCCGGCCCATCTACGCCTTCAGCGAGAACTACGTCCTCCCCCTCTCGCACGACGAGGTCGTCCACGGCAAAGGCTCGCTGCTGGCGCGCATGCCCGGCGACGACTGGCAGAAGTTCGCCAACCTCCGCCTGCTCTACGCGCTCCAGTGGCTCTCGCCCGGCAAGAAACTCCTTTTCATGGGCGGCGAGTTCGCCCAGTGGGACGAGTGGAACCACGACACCAGCCTCGACTGGCGGCTCACCCAGTTCGAGCGCCACCGCGGGGTGATGGAACTCGTCCGCGCCCTCAACCGCCTCTACCGCGAGGAGCCGGCCTTGCACCGGCACGACTGCGAGCCGGCCGGGTTCGAGTGGATCGACTTCCACGACGCCGACCAGAGCATCATGTCGTTCGTGCGCCGGGGCGATGCCGGCGCGCCCCCGGTCCTTTGCGTCTTCAACTGCACCCCCGTGCCGCGCGAGAACTACCGACTCGGCGTCCCCGAGCCGGGCCGATGGGTCAGCATTCTCGACACCGACGCCCCCGTGTTCTATGGCTCAGGCCACCCAACGCCGCAGGCCGCCGACGCCGAGCCGCACCCGATGCACGGTCGCTCTCATTCGATCACGATCACCCTCCCCCCCCTCGCCGCCCTCGCCTTCAAGCCGGAACGCGCCTGACCTCCGTGCGCTGGGCCTCACCTTCGGGGCGGGGCCTTGCAAGCCCCGTGTTGATCCCCTCCACCCGACCTTACGGGAACAGCCTCACCGATTCCCAACTGCCCCCCCCCTTTGGCGGGTCGCCCACCTCGCGCCTCCACACCGCCCGGTCGTGCAGCCTGCCGTCGCCGCCGACCCACAACTCGACGCTTGTCGCCCACAGGCGGAACCCGCCCCAGTGCGCAGGGCGAGGAATCTCCACGTCCTCCCCCTCGCCGAGCAGGTGCATGGGCGTCACGCCGAACCGCTCCATCGCCTGCTGCGTTCGTTCCAGCAACTCCGCGCGCGACGACATCGGGCGGCTCTGCTCGCTCGCCCACGCGCCGAGACGCGACAGCAGCGGCCGGCGCCGGAAGTACGCGTCGCTCTCCTCCGCGGGAGAGCGCACCACCACGCCCTCCACGCGCGCCTGCCGCTGGGCGTGGTCCCAGTGGAAGACCGCGGCGGCACGCCCGCTCGCCTCCAACTCCCGCCCCTTGCGGCTCTCGTAGTTCGTGAAGAAGACAACGTACCCATCCTCGACGCTCATGCCGCGGCAGAGCACCACGCGCGCCGAAGGCCCCCCCTCTCCCGCCGTCGCCAGCACCATCGCGTCCGGATTCGGCGTCGCCTTCGCGCGCAGCCCCTCGTCGAACCACGCCCGCAGCATCGCCATCGGCGAGGCCGGAAGTTCGTCCGGCAGCCCACCATCCAGTCCGCCCAGCGACCACGCATCGTCCATCCGGCACCCCGCTTCCTGCCCCGGCCCGAACCATCGTCCACGCGCCGTCCGCCGTCGTCCACAGTAGCCTGAACCCAGAATAGCCGATATACTTGTCCGAAATGTTGCGCCCCATCCAACCCGACCCCGCCCGCTGGGAACTCCGCCGCATAGCGATCGTCGGCGCGGGCGCGATGGGCACAAGCCTTGCCGCGATCCTCGGCCGCGTCGTGCCGATCGTCGTTGTGGCGCGGAACCCGGAGCGAGCGGCGCAACTCGTCCGCGATGGGGCGCGCACGACGGGCCAGATCGAGGCCCGGGCCGCGCCCATCGTCGTCCGCCGCCTCGACGACCTCGTCGCCATCGGCGGCGCGAGCGCGATCTTCGTCGCCACGAAGACGACCGCCATCCCCGGCGTCGCCGCCGACCTGCGCCCGCTCCTGCCGCGCCTCGCCGATCAGCCCGCCGGCCTGTTCGTCGTCTCGTACCAGAACGGGATCGAGCCTGGCCGCCAACTGATGGACCTGCTCGGGCATCCCGGCGTGCTGCGCATTGTGCTCGGCTTTGGCGCGACCATGCACCCGGCGACGGGCGAGGTCCGCATCACCCTGAACGCCCCGCCGCACGCGATCGGCTCGGTCGAGCCTTCCCACGAGCCGGTCTGCCGCGCCATCGCCGCCCTCCTCAGCCGCGCCGGCCTCGAAACGACCTACGAACCGGCGATCGAGCGGCGGGTGTGGGAGAAGGCCGTCGTCAATGCCGCCATGAACCCGGTCGCCGCGCTCGTCAACGCGGGCATCGGGCCGGTGCTCGACTCGCCCGCCTCGATGATCGTCGAACGTCTGCTCGCGGAGGGCGCTGCCGTCGCACGGGCGGAGGGACTTCCCCTCGGCGAGGACTACCTCGCCGCGGCCCGCGTTCTCCTCCGGCGCGCCTCGGACCACACCCCCAGCATGGTCGAGGACGTCCGCCTCGGGCGCGAGAGCGAGGTCGGCCAACTCAACCGCCAGATCATCGAGCACGCCCGGCGAGTAGGCGTCCCGACGCCCACGCACGAGATCGTCAACGCCCTCATCGAGACCTTCGACTGGAAGGTCTACCACGACGCCGCCCACGCCACGCCGACGCTACCCTCCCCTCCATGACCTCACTCCGGTTCCTTTCCGGCGCTTTGGCCTCGTGCCTCGGCGCGTCCGCGCTCGCGGGCGAGGACGCCTACCGCCTCTCCGCCGCGCCCGCTCGCGTCGAGTTCCAGCCCAACGAAGCCGCCCCGACGGCATCGTCAACCAACTGGTGGAGCAACCCCGGTGAGTTCACCCGCGCAGGCTCAACCTGGCTCACGCTCGGCGGCGGCGTCGCCCCAGATTTCACCGACAACACCGACTACAACGCCTTCCTCGCGTGGAGCAAGTTCCTCGTGGACGACGTCGAGTTCATGCTCGAACTCGGCGGCTGGTACCACGACCAGCCCGACGACGACGCCTTCGGTTTCAACCCCAACCTCGTCTTCCGCTGGCACTTCCTCAAGTCCGAAGACCTCGCATGGACCGTCTACGCCGACGCCGGCGTCGGCCTCCTCCTCGCCACGGACGACGTGCCACAGGGCGGCACGAACTTCAACCTCATGCCACGCGCCGGCGCGGGCGTCACGCGGCGCATCACCGACGACGGCGCACGCCTCATCCTCGGCGTCCGCTGGCACCACATCTCGAACGCAAGGATCAACGGACAGGACGAGAATCCCTCACGCGACGCCCTCATGTTCTACGCGGGCGTCACCTTCCCGTTCTGATGCCGTGCATCCGGCTCACCCCGCCTTGGCGAGTCTCGCCTTCGGGGTCACGTCCGTCGCGATGACGCGGTTCCGACCCTCCGCCTTCGCACGGTAGAGGTTCTGGTCCGCGGCCTCGATCCACTCCTCGGCCGAAAGCGTCGCGGAACCCGACGAGCCGACAAGCCCGATCGACGTGGTCACGAACCGCTCGGGGTGTCGCAGCCAGACGTGCTGCCCGAACCCGGCGCGGATACGCTCGCAGAGCACCAGCGCGGCCTCGACGCTCGTGTCCGGCATGATGACCGCGAACTCCTCGCCGCCCATCCGGCACGCCACGTCGGACTGGCGGCACTCGTGCTGCAGGAGTGTCGCCATGCCCTGGAGCACCGCGTCGCCCGCCGGGTGCCCGTAGGTGTCGTTGACCGACTTGAAGTTGTCCAGGTCGAGGATCGCCATCGACAATGCACGCCCGTGCCGCACGCAACCCGACACCTCGTCCGGCCAGCGCTTGTCGAAGTGCGCCCGGTTCCACAGCCCGGTCAGGCCGTCGATCTGCGCTCGCTGCGAGAGCATCGTCAGCAACTGGCTCAGTCGCAGCGCGGCCCGGACGCGCACGCGCAACTCCGTCAGGTCGAACGGCTTGGTCACGTAGTCCACCGCCCCGAGATCGAACGCCGTCACCTTGTCCTGCGGGCTTTGAAGCCCCGACAGCACGATCACCGGCACGTGCTGCGTCGCCGGATTCTCCTTCAGGTTCCGGAGCACCTCGAACCCGTCCATCTCGGGCATGTCCAGGTCCAGCAGCACCACCGATGGCGGGTTCGAAGCCGCCAGCGCCAGCCCTTCCGGCCCGCTGAGCGCCTGCACCAGTTCAAGTCCCTCGGGCTTGAGCCGCGCCCGCAGCAGCCGGTGAACGTCCACCGAGTCGTCGATCACCAGCGCGACCGGCTGCGCTTCCTCATGCGTGTTTGCCTCGGGTGCCATCGGTTCGTCGTCCCCCAAGCCAAGCGATTCGTCAGGAATCCGTCAGCGGTGCGCCGGTCAGTTCGAGCCGCTCCTCCCCCCTTGCGCCGCTCGTTCGCAGAGCATGATCAGTTCGTCCACCTCCTGCGCGACCGCCGTGAGCGCCCCATCGTTCGACAACCCACGCAGTTGATCCTCGAGAGCACCCGCCGCCGACGTCAGCGCGGGATACCCGTACCCCGCGCCCGCGCCCCGCAACTGGTGCGCAAGCCGCGTCAGGTCAACGCGGTTCCCGGACTCGAACGCCGAACGGATGCTCCGCACGCGCTGGGGGATGTCCCCGATGAACTCCTCGACGACCTCCCTCATCGCCGGGTCGTTCGCGAACAGGCTCGGCAGCGGCGGCAACGCTCCCCACGCAGGATTCGGCTGGGCCATGTGGCACCTCCACCGACCTCATCGACCTCCCCACTCGGGCAGTTCACCCCTCCAACCCGCTCGCCATAACCGCCCCCGCACGACCCACACACACCCGACCACCATCCACCGCGGCGGAACCCAACGCCCGAGAACCACAGGCCGATCCTCGGGGTGGGGCCTTCCGGGCCGGGTCTGCTTCTACTTCCCATCCGGGCTTCTCGCCGCGCCAGCTCCCACCGGCGCGGCCCCACCACGGCGAGCCTCGCGCGTTCGCCCCAGCGCGGCCTGGGCATCCGTCAGCAGACTGTACAGCATCGGCACCAGCAGGAGCGTGAACACCGTCGAGACCAGCAGCCCACCGACCACCACGCTCCCCAGCCCGCGGTACAACTCCGAGCCAGACCCCGGCATCAGCACCAGCGGCGCCATCCCGCCCACGGACGTCAGCGTCCCCATGAAGATCGGGCGCACGCGCGACTTCACCGCCTCCGCGATCGCGCGACGCGGCTCCATCGCCCGCGCGTCATCGCTTCCCCGCATGAAGTTCAGCGACTGGTGCACGATCAGGATCGCGTTGTTCACCACGACCCCGATCAGAATGATGAACCCCAGCATCGTCAGCACGTCCATCGACTGCACGGGCAGGTACCGGTCCTTCACGCTCCACGCATGGACCAGCGCAAGCGCGGCAAAGCCACCCAGCGTCGCCAGAGGCACGCTGAACATGATCACCAGCGGGCGCAGGAAACTCTGGAACAGGATGCACATCAGGAGGTACACAGTCGCCAGCGCGAGCACCAGCGAACTCTCCAGCGCGCCCGCCAGCGACCCGTCTCCCAGAAGCGCGCTCTGCACCGCCCGCAACTTGCTGGCCGAACCCGCGTACCCCGTCGCCACCCCGGGCGCGATCCGCCCGTCCGTCCGCATCTCCGCCAGCAGCGCCTCGATCTCGTCCACCGCCTGCTCCAGCGGCAGGCCCGCCGGCGGTGTGAACTGCAGCGTCACCGAGCGCTGACGCCCGACGTGGTTGATCTGCGGCGGCGCGACCGTCCGCTCAAACTCCGCGACGCTCGACAGCGGCACCACGTGCCCGGTCGGCGTCGCCACCGGCACGTCCTCAAGCCCCTCCAGGAGTTTCCGATCGACCGCCTCCGCCAGGATCACCTTGAGGTCGATGGTGTCGCTCCCGAGGCGGTATTCGCCGACGATTGCCCCGTCCCCGGCCGCCTGCACGGCGAGCGCGAGGTCCATCGGCGTCATCCCCACGTCCGCCAACTCCCGCAACTTCGGGCGCACCCGGATCTCAGGCCCGAACACGTTGAAGTTCGAGGGGCTGGGCTGCACCACCCCCGGCCCGTACTTCCCGAACAACGCGCCGAGCGCAGCGCCCGCGGAGTCCGACACCGCTCGCAGGTCATCCCCCGAGAAGTCGATCTTGATCGCCGACCCCGACGACCCGCCGAGCCGGAAGAGCGGCACCTGCGTCGCAAACCCGAAGACTCCCGGCAACGCCTCCGAACGCGTCGCGTGCTGGAAGAGCGGGATGAGGTCCACCACCCGCCGATCATCCTCCGAGATGCCCCCGTGGAACATCGTCCCGTCGAACGACACCAGGAAGTAGTTCACGAGCGTCGGCGGGACGATCGGCTCGCCCGGCCCCCCTCTGGCCCAATCGAACACCGGCACGGACGGCAGGTCCGCCCGCAGCGCGCTCTCATCCGGTCCCGCCGCCTCCCAGAACGGGCGTACCACGGACTCGATCCGCTCCGCCAGACGATCCTGCTGCTCCAGGTTGTACCCCGGCGGCGGGATCAGAATGCCGAACACAAGGTTCCGGTTTCCCTTCGGCAGGTAGTCCGCCGGCGGCATGAGCGCGAGGCTGCCGACGATCGACGCCGCCGTCAGCCCCGCGACCACCAACACCCGCGCCACGACGCTCCCAAGCAGCGCGTACGTGACCCGCCCGATCAGTTCGGGGATCGCGTGCAGCGCGGCGCCCGCCCCCCGGACCACCGCGACAACCGCACGCCACGCGCGCCGCACACGCCCCGCCGCACGCGCCCTCGGCTTGCTCTCTCGCGCACGCACCGGCCGCAGCGCGCGGGCCGCCGCCGTCGGGATCACGGACACCGACACCAGCAGGCTCAGCCCCACCGCGGCGCAGATCGCCAGCGAGATGTCGCGGAACAACTGCCCCGCCTCTTCGCGGATCAGCAGCACCGGCACGAACACGAAGATCGTCGTCAGCGTCGCCGCCAGCACCGCGCCCCACACCTCCTGCGCCCCGTCCACCGCCGCACGCAGCGGGGTCTTCCCCATCTCCAGGTGCCGGTAGATGTTCTCGATCACCACGATGGCGTTGTCCACGACCATTCCCGTCGCGAACGCCATCCCAGCCAGACTGACCACGTTCAGCGACCGGCCCAGCGCGACCATCGCCACCACCGCCCCGATCACCGAGATCGGGATCGCCAGCGCGACGATCAGCACCGGCCTCGGCGAGCGCAGGAAGAGCAGCAGCACCAGCACCGCCAGCGACCCGCCCAGCCACAGGTTGCTCCGCACCAGCGCGAGCGCCTGCTCGATGTAGATCGTCTGGTCGTACACCTGCCGCAGCCGCAGCGTCCCGTCCAGCCCCATGCTGCGAGCCTTGGCCTCCAGTGCGCCCCCCGGCGCGTTGAGCCGGTCGATCGCCGTGCGCACGCCCGCCATCACCTGCATGACGTTCGAGCCTGGCTCGCGCTGCGCGTTGATCGCGATCACCGGCTCGCCGCGCGACCGCACGAACCGCCGCGGCTTCTTGTACGTCTCCACCACCTCCGCCACGTCGCGCACCCTCACCGGCCCCGCGGGCGTCTGCGCGATCACCGTCTCCTCCACCTCGCGCGCCGTGGTGTACTGGCTCACGGTGCGCACCCGCACGCTCGACTTCGCGTCGTAGACCTCGCCCGCCGAGACGTTGCGGTTCGTCCCCTCGAGCGCGGCCACCAGTTGCGCCGGCGTCACGCCGTGCTGCGCCAGCCGCACCGCGTCGAAACGCACCTGCGTCTCACGCTCGCGACCGCCCAGCACGTTCACCTCCGACACGCCCTCCACGCGCTCGAGCACGGGCTTGATGTTGTCCTCGGCGAAGTCCTGCAGCGTGCGGATGTCCAGCGTCGGGTCGGTCGTCGAGAAGATGATCCACGCGATGTAGTCGCGGTTGTCGGGGTCGGTCGCCTGGACCACCGGCTCGTCGGCGTTCTGCGGGTAGCGCGACACCTCGCGCAACTTGTCGCTCACCTCCCGCAGCGCGACCTCCTTCGGCGTCCCCACGGCGAACTCCAGCCGGATCCGCCCCTGGCTCTGCTGGCTCTCGCTCGTCATCGAGCGCAGGTTGGTCAGGCCCTGGAGTTTCTCCTCCTGCCGCTCGACGATCTCGCGCTCGATCTCGTCGGGGCTGGCCCCCTCCCAGAACGTCGTCACCGCGATCACGGTGTCGTCCACGTTCGGCGTCAGTTGCACCGGGATGCGGCGCACCGACACCACGCCCGCCAGCAGCACCAGCAGCACGCACACCACCACCGTCACGGGCTGAGCCACCGCCTGCCGGATCACCGCGAACCGCCCCCCCCCGCCCCCGCCTCATCCACCACGCGCACCATCGTGCCCGGGAACAGCCGCTCGTTCCCCTCCACAACAACCACGTCGCCCTCCGCCAGCGCGCCCGCGCCGATGACGTACCGGTCGCCGATCGGGAACAGCACCTCCACCGCCGCCGGGAACGCCGGCGACGGCCCGCCCCGACCCCCCGACACCCGGTACACGAACGCCCCCGCATCGTTCCGCAGCACCGCGTCCTTCGACACCGTCAACTGCACGCCCTCCAGCCCCGTCGGCACCCACCCGACCACCGACATCCCCGGCGCCAACACCCCTCCGCTCGCCTCCAGCGTCGCTACAAGCACAAACGTCCGCGAGCGAGGGTCAACGTCCGGCACCACCCGCTGCTCCACCGCCCCGAGCACGATCCCCGAAGTCCCAACCTCCACCAGCACGCCATTCGCGCTCGACGACGCCGCCGCCAGCAGCCGCTGCGGCACGCTCAGCCACGCCTCGACGCGACCTGTCGCCACCACCTCCGCCACCGCGTCCCCCGCGGACACCCATTGCCCGATCTCGGTGAGCCGCCCGACCACCACCGCATCGAACGGCGCGACGATCCGCGTGTCAGCCAACTGCTCGCGCAGGTGGTCCAGCCGCGCCGTGACCATCAGCCGCTGCGCCTCGGCCTGCGAGAGCCTCGCCTGCGCGATCCGGTGCGCCCACTCGGCGTCGCGCCGCTCGCGGGCCGTCGCCCCGCCCGCCTCGAACGCGCTGCGCACTCGTTGCCACTCCTGCTCCGCCTGCCCGAGCGACTCGCGCCGCTCGTCGATCGTCGCCTCGGCGAAGGTTGCGTCCGCCTCCGCCTCAGCGATGAGCAGCCTCAGCCGGCGCGAGTCCAGTTCCGCCAGCAACTCCCCCGCCCGCACGGCCTGCCCCTCGCGAACCGGCATCGCGATGACCAGCCCTTCCTCCTGCGCCGCAACACGCGCCCGCTTCACCGCACGCAACTCGCCCGTCACCAGCCGCCGCTCGACGACCGCCTCCGCCCGAACCTCGCCGCCACGCACCGGCGTCGGGGGCGGACCATCACCACCCTGCCCGCGCGCGAACGAACATACGCTCGCCGCAGCCACCGCGGCCGCCCATAACCCCGATTGCACTCGCATGCCGCTGGACTCCATCCCCGCTCACGCCCGCATCGGAACGACCCCGCGACAAGTCCGGAATCCTAGTCCGCGCGCCGTCCCGCGGCACAGGCATCGTACGAGAGGCTATCCCGTAACCTCGGAGAACCGATCTCACCACAGAGGCACAGAGAGCACCGAGGCAGGAATCATTGGTTGTTTTCTCGGTGCCCTCTGTGCCTCTGTGGTGAATCTCGGGTTTCGGGATAGGCTCGAGTGTCAGGCAACCTTCCGCGCTCGAGGGATCTCGACAGTTCGCAGCGCCGGAGCAACGCCGATCGGTTCCGCAACGCTCAGAACGGCAACTCCTCCTCGTACCGCACGTCGTCGCCCGTACCGAACTCGCCGTCCGGACCCGCGCTCACGAACACGACGCGTGTGTTGAACCCCGGCCGCTCGACGAAGTCCAGCCGCATCTCCGTCCCCCACTGGTCGTTGAACGCGCCGCGCGTGCCGCCGACCTCGGCCGGCGACGAGGGCAGGTGCCCGTTCTCCTCGCGGAACTGCGAGATCAGCATCGCCAGTTGCTTCGTGTTGACGGCGGTGCGCACGTCGCGCGCCATGTCGCGCGACTTGGCCGCCTGCTGCGCCAGCCCCGTGCTCCCCCCCCCGACCCCGAAGTAGACGATCATGCCGATCGCCAGCACGATCAGCAGCACGATCAGCCCGAACCCGACGTTCCCCCGCCGCACGCTCGCACACCGTCCCATGCCGACCTCCTTCCGAACCCCACGCCACGCCGTTCGACGGCGACCGTCCACCCCAGAGCCTACCCCCTCCCGGCCCGCGTGACAGGGCCACCCGTTTCTGGCACACTGTCTCCTATGACTACCTTCAACAGGCGTGAGTTCCTGGCGGCCGCCGCCGCCGTCGGGGCATCCGGACTCGCAGGCAGCGCGGCCCCGGCAGGAGCGACCACCGTGCCGACCGCCCCACAGCCCGAACACGACCGCCCCGGCGAGAAGCACCGCGGCCCGTGCGCCATCGCCTCCGGCAACGGGCGCGACTGCGTCGCCCGCGCCTTCGAACTCATGGAGGCCGGCGAACGCCCAGTCGTCGCCGCCGTCCAAGGCGTGAAGATCAACGAGGACGACCCCAACGACATGAGCGTCGGCTACGGCGGACTGCCCAACGAGGAGGGCGTCGTGCAACTCGACGCCGCAGTCATGGACGGCCCGCTCCACCGCGCCGGCGCGGTCGCCTCCCTCGAACGCATCAAGAACCCGGCCATGGTCGCCCTCGAAGTCATCCGCCGCACCGACCACGTCCTGCTCGTCGGCGAGGGAGCACTGCGGTTCGCGCGGGCGATGGGCTTCAAGGAGGAGGACCTGCTGACGGAGGAGGCGCGTCAGGCGTGGCTGCGTTGGAAGGCCCAGTTGAACAAGGACGACAAGTGGCTCGACCGCGACCAGCAGCCCCTCGGCGACGGGGAGCGGCGCGGCGACTCGCGCACCGGCCCCGAGCCGTGGCGCAGCGACGTCCCCTTCACCTGGGGCACCATCCACTGCTCTGCACGCGACGCGGACGGCGACCTCGGATGCACCACCACCACCAGCGGCCTCTCCTGGAAACTCCCCGGACGCGTGGGCGACTCGCCGCTGATCGGCTGCGGCCTCTACTGCGACAACGCCGTCGGCTCCGCAGGCTCCACCGGGCGCGGCGAGGCCGTCATCCAGACCCTCGGCGCCTACGAGATCGTCCGCTCGATGGAAGACGGCCTTTCGCCGACCGAAGCCTGCCTCAGGGCCTGCACACGCATCGTCGATCGCACCCGCGAGCCGCGACTCCTCGACGACCGGGGCAGACCCAACTTCAGCGTCTCCTTCTACGCCCTCCGTAAGGACGGCGCATACGGCGGCGCATGCATCTGGAAAGGCGGCACCTTCGCCGTCCAGGACGGCCAGGGGGCGCGAGTCCTGCCGTGCGAGTGGCTGTTCGAGAGATGAAAGGCGAGCCTCATTCCTGCGGTGGCACAGGCGTCCCGCCTGTGCCCCACAATTAAGACCGCCGGTTCAACTCCCGAACCCTCGATTTCTTTCACGGTTTCACAGAGAAGACAACACGCCGGTCGCGAGGACCGGCGTGCAGCCGTGTGGTACCGGGATTGGTGGCGGAGGCTCATCAGATCCGCTGCATGAACTTCCAGTAGCACGCCTTGCCGCTGGACCGGATCGGCGGGAACTTCTCGCCTCGGCTGATGGGGATCTCCTTCTCCGCCGGGTGGGGCGGCGGCTGCCAGGTGCCGTCCGTGTAGCCGTCAAACTGGTACCGACCCGACCCCGGGCAGGTCTCGCCTGTCCGGAACCGCGTCCCGATCTGAGTAGCGGTCGCCATCGCTACCTCCTTCTCGAACGCACGCCTCACCGTCCTGACGAAGGCCGGGTTGGCACTGCGGGGCGGGCCGTCGAATGTCGGCCCTCGCAGGAAGTACGACGGCTGGCCGACTACTCCAACACCCCTTGCGAGTCGGAAGGAATTCTGGCGGACCCCTGTTAGACCCCGTGAGCGGGCGTCGTACTTATGATGTGGACCGAGATCGGAGGTCTCATGGGGCAGCCCACGGCGACGGACGCCATCAACACACCAGAGTTCTTCGCCCGGCTGGACCGGTGCGACAGCGAAGCAGTCGGCATCCTGTTCCGTGAGTACGCAGGGGAAATGATGGACTTCCTGCTCAAGACGAAGCGCCGGCACGGTCTCGCGGAGGACGGCTGGCCCGACGCCGTGCAAGAGGTATTCGTCAAGTTCCTCTGCAAGCCGCCAGACCTCGATCCGTCTCGGAAGATCGGGCGGCTCCTGATGACAATGGCGCTGAATGAGGCCCGCGATCGCGCCAAGAAGGATCGCACCCGATTCAAGTACGAAGAAGCGGCGAAGGCCGAGCGGCTCCGAACTGCGGCGGGCGCAGAGGCGGTTGGCGCTCGGCTCGCCGCGGCCGACGACAAGCTGCTGGTCGAGAGCAAGTTGGCCCAGATGTCCCCGCCCGACCAGCAAGCGCTGGCCGCGTTTGTGCAGGGCGGACCGAGCCGCCACGTCGCGTCGCTCTCCGCTACAACCGGCATCAACTCCGGTGCCGCCCAGATGCGGTTCCAGCGAGCAAAGGAACGGTGGGCAAAAGCGCTGGGCTAAGGTGAAGAAGGGAAGGACAACTGATGACAACCACAGCGAACATCGTGGGGGCGCGTGGGGGACATCGCAAAGCTGAATCGGTGACGCCGGGAGAGGCCGCGACGCGCAGGTGGTTCCCGGATGAAGTCGATCTGGAGCGCCGGATCAACGCCGTCGTGCAGGAAGTCGCGAAGCGCCGCAGCGATGAGGCCAGAGCGAAGCCCACCGTGCCACAAGGGTGCCTGTTTGACGACGGTGCTTTCGAGCCCGCCCAACCAAGGCGGCGTAGCGCAACGCGGTCTCTGAACGAGATTGCCAGTCAAGCGTACCTCGCGATGCTCCGGGCGATGCCGGAGGACCATGTGGTGATTGACCCGGAGGCGAACCAGGAGTTCGTCAACCGATGCCGCCTGCTGGGCGCGAGCGTCTCCGAGTTCCTGCTCAACAAGGCGCTGCTGAACGTGCGCAAGGCCGGGAAGTGGCACCGCGGCATCGAGCGGGGGAGCGCGCCGAACCTCGACCGGGGGGTGCTAGACCGAGTCGGGTACGCTGCGGAGATGGCGGCGCGCCTTGTTCAGATGCGTGCGATCGAAGTCGGCGCGGACTACCCGACGGTGGACAGGATCATGTGCGACCCGACGCTCCGCGAGCTCTTCGACGAGGCGGTCTCCGGCGTCGCCCCGGGCTTCTCCGTCTACGAGTACCGGCTTGCCGCGTTCTCGTACCGCAAGTCGGGGCGTGAGTCAACCGTCCGCCTTGGGCAGACTTCGGCCCCGGACTGGGAGGTGGATGACGCTCCGTTCCGCAGCCTCGACCCGGACGACGCTCCCGCGGCCCCGGGCGTCTACCGAATCGACGCGGGGAGCCGGGCGCTGTTCGTCAGCGCCACACTCAACCTCCGCAGCCGACTCCTCGCGCACCTCGCGACGGGCGACCGCCAGACGCTGCTCCCGCCGAGCCTTTGTTGGGATCCACCGCGGGGCAAGCTCTTGGTGCGGTGGTTCGAGGCTCCGGCGGCATGGAAGCCGCGGCGTGCCGACGCCGTCGCGCAGCGGATGAAGGCAGAGGAGAGAGCGATGTACAACCTGTATGCCCGCACGGCCTGAACTACATGAACGGCCTCGGCTTTTTCTTGGCTTCGCTCTGTTCACGTCACCTTCCACGGTTTCACGGCCAGCAATAGCTGCATTCCAGGCTCCCAGAGGCGTACTCCCTCGACAAAGAGTTCCATTGGCGTACTGTCACCCCGCCCCCCTCACTCCCTCACCACCACCAGATCAAACACCGTCGGCAGCAGCATGAACGTGTCCGGGTCCGCCGACGCCTCTGCCCACGCACGCTCGAACGCCGCGCGCTCCGCCGCGCTCACGTACCCCATCTTCTCCAGCCGCGGCAGGAAACTCCGCCAGAACGAGTCCGGCCAGTGCCACATGCTCTCGCCCGGCCTCGCCAGCACCTTCGTCGGACGCAGCAGTTCCACTCGGAACCCGTGCTCTCGGAACAGCCGCGGCAGCCTCGCCATCACGTCCGGGTCGCCCTTGCGGTCGAGCCAACTGCGCACCACCGCGCGGATCACACGGTCGAACGCCTCGCGCCGCGGCGCGAGCGTCAGCGACTGGTAGTTGAAGTAGTCCTGCACCGCGACTCGCCCGCCCGGGCGCACGAGCGTTGCCAGGCCGCGCACCACCGCTTCCGGGTCCGGCACGAAGCAGAGCACCCACCGCGCGTACACCAGGTCGAACGTCGCCTCGGGCAGGCCGACCGTGGCGAGGTCCGTCGCGTCGCCGACCCGGAAGTCCGTGTGCGACACGCCCAGCAGCGCGGCCCGCGCCCGGGCGAACTCGAGGAACGGCTCCGACTCGTCCACGCCCACCACCGCCCCGCTCGCGCCGACAATCTGCGCCAGTTCCAGCGAGGCGTACCCCGGCCCGCACCCGACGTCCAGCACACGCATCCCCGGCCGGATGCCCGCCGCCTGCCACAGCGCGTGGGCCGTGTCCGACCACAGGCGGTGCTGGAACCCCAGCCGGGCGAGTTCGGCCTCGTCCGTGCCGAGCACGTATTCGCGCCGTGTCGTGTCGCTCACGCGGAACCATAGGCGGAGGCGGCCCGATCTCCGCCCGGCTCTTGCCGCGGGCCGTCCGCCTGCGAACGCTTGGCCGTGACCCGCGACGCACGCCCGCAGCACGACGCACGAACCGGCGCGTGGCGGGCGTGGGTCGAGCCGTGGGTTCAGTCGTGGGGGGGGTTCCATCCGGCGTCGATGCCCGTCTATGCCCGGGCCAACTACCGACGCGAACTCCTGGCCGCCTTCTTCCTTCCCTTCCTGCTCGCCGTCGTGGACAGCGCGATCGTCGGCGTCGTCGTGAAGAACGCCTACGACGGCGCGGTCGCCCCCAAGACGCTCAACTTCGTCGTCGCCCTCCTCACCGCCTCGACCGCCTTCGCCAACATCGTCAGTTTCGCGTGGGTCCGCCTCAGCCACGGCGTGGACAAGGTCCGCTTCATCAACGCCCTCCAGGTCGCCATGATCGTCCTCGTCGCCCTCATCGCCCTTGCACCGCGCAGCGCGTCCGGGCTGTGGCTCGTCGTTGCCGCTGTCCTCGCCGCTCGATTCTGCTGGGCCGGCTTCATCACCCTCCGCTCCACGATCTGGCGGCAGAACTACTCCCGCGCCGTCCGCGCCCGCGTCACCGGCAAACTCGCCACCGTGCAGGTGCTCACGCTCGCCTCGCTCGGCGTCGGTCTGGGCGTGGCCATGAACGCCGACCCGCGCGCCTTCCGGTTCCTCCTGCCGTTCGGCTGCGCCCTCTCCCTCGTCGGGGTCTGGGCCTGGGCGCGCATGCGCATCCGCGGCCACCGCGCGCTCCTGGCGGCGGAGCGGGCGAGCGCGGACGACGCCGACGCGCCCTCGCTCAACCCGGTCGCCATGGCGCGCCTGCTCGCGGGCGACCGCCTCTTCGCCGGCTACATGACCTGCATGATGCTCCTCGGCCTGGGCAACCTCATGCTCACGCCGCTCCTCGTGATCGCGGTGAAGGAGGAGTTCGGCATGGAGTACCTCGGCGGCATCGCCGTCACCAACTCCGTCCCGCTCGCCATGATGCCCCTGAGTATCCCTCTCTGGGCGCGCCTCCTCGACCGCGTCCACGTCGTCGTCTTCCGCACCGTGCACTCGTGGGTCTTCGTCGCCGCCTCCGCGCTCTTCCTCCTCAGCGTCGTCACCCATACCGTCTGGCTCCTCTACGCTGCGAGCGTCGTGCAGGGCCTCGCCTTCGGCGGGGGCGTGCTGGCGTGGAACCTCGGGCACCTCGACTTCGCCCCCCCCCACAGGGCCTCCCAATACATGGGCGTCCACGTCACGCTCACCGGTGTGCGCGGCCTGCTCGCACCCTTCATCGCCGTCGGCATCTACGAGACCGCGCGCGCCATCGACCCCGCCTACGGCGCGGCCGCCTTCGCCGCCTGCACCGCCTGCTGCATCGCCGGAGCCGTCGGCTTCAAACTCGTTGCACGCGCCTTCGGCGACGGCCGCGGCCGCCGCGAGGAGCCCGTCGAGACCGCGCCGCCGGCCCGCGTCACCGAATGACGCCGACGCTCAACGATCGTCCCGGACGAGTACGATCATGCCCATGTCGCCCGCGGAACTCGCGATGCTGATCGGCGCGGCCCTCGCGGCATCCACTGTTGCGGCGATCACCGGCACGGGCGGCGGGCTGATTCTCCTCCCCGCAATGACCCTGCTCTTTGGGTTGCGCGACGCGGTGCCCATGTTCGCCGTCGCGCAACTTGTCGGCAACCTCAGCCGCGTCATCCTGAATCGCCGTGAGGTCAGGTTGCCGGTGGTGGGATGGTTTGCGCTGGGAGCGCTGCCGATGGCAGTGCTGGGCGCGGTCGCCTTCGCCCGCGCGCCGGAAGCGGGGCTGGTGCGCGGCCTCGGCTCCTTTCTCATCATCTCCGTGATCGTTCGCCATGCGCAGAAGAAGCGATTGCGCACCTTCTCCCCCAGGTGGTTCACGCCGATCGGCGCCCTGTTCGCGTTCATCTCCGCGATCATCGGCACCGCCGGCCCGTTCATGGCCCCGTTCTTCCTCGCCTTCGGCCTCACGAAGGGCGCCTACATCGGCACCGAGGCGATGGCGACGCTCGCCATGCACGCGGGCAAGATTCCCACCTATTACATCACGGGCACGCTCTCGCACGTCGCGATCATGGTCGGACTCGCGCTCGGCCCCGTCATGATCCTCGGCTCGTGGCACGGCAAGCGCATCGTCGATCGCATCCCCGGGAGGTCGTTCGCGATCATGATAGACGCCGTGGTGCTGGCGTTCGGCGTCTTGTTCCTCCTGCGCGGTTGAACAACGCGCGAACCAGCCCGCACCCCGACGCACGATCCACCCCTCCCCGCGCCCCGCTCGATGACGCCGCGCCGAACGCACGACCCCCGCCATTCCCCGGCCGCCCGCCACGCGCCCCTCGTACAATCCCCCCATGACCGCCAAGGAAATCCTCGCACAACTCGAGTCCCTCGGCGACGATGCCCGCCGCAGGCACAACGCGAAGACCGGGCCGGACGGCATCCCCGGCATCCCGCCCGACAGGCAATTCGGCGTCAAGACCGGCGACATCCGCAAACTCGCGAAGAAGATCAAGACCGATCACGACCTCGCGCTGGAACTCTGGAAGACCGGCAACGTCGATGCCCAACTGCTGGCGATCCTCGCCATGGACCCGAAGCGACTCTCGACCGCGCAACTCGACTCGATGGTCCGCGAGGCGCGCTTCGCATGGGTGGCCGAGTGGCTCCAGTCGTACATCATCAAGAACCGACCCGCCGCCGAGAGGGAGGCGCTCCGCGAGAAGTGGATGAGCAAGAGCGAGAAGGACGCCTGGGCCGCCCGCGCCGGCTGGCACCTCACCGCGTCGATCATCAACAACGGCGGAACGAGCCGCGACCGTAAGGGAGCGGACGACCACACCCTCGATCTTGATGCACTCCTCGACCGCATCGAGAAGGAGATGCCCAAAGCCCCGCCGGAAACGAAATGGACGATGAATAGCACGCTCGGCGCGATCGGCATCCACCACCCTGCGCACCGCAAGCGCGCCCTCGCCATCGGCGAGAAGATCGGCCTCTACAAGGACTGGCCCGTCTCCAAGGGCTGCACAATCCCCTACGTGCCGGTGTGGGTCGAGGAGATGGTGAAGCAGCAGGCGTGACGGAAGGGTCGGTGCGGGCCTCGGTGCCCGCACGCCGCCCCTTCGCGATGCCAACACGAAATCCAGCACGAGAACGATGGCCAAAGCCGTTCACACAATCCGTTGTCGCGCCGAACTTCTCAGGCCGGCTGCCCCCGATGGGCGGAAGCGCCCCTCGTGGTCGTTTCTGTCTCTCCCGAAGCAGGCCAGTGCGAAGTTGCCGTCGCGCGGGCAGGTGACCTTCGAAGGCACGCTCAACGGCGCTGCCGTCCGAACTACACTCGAGCCGGACGGCCGCGGCGGCCACTGGCTCAAGGTGGACAGGAGCCTGCGCGAGGCGGCGGGTGCGAAAGTCGGCAGCGCCGTCACGCTGGAGATCACGCCGATTCCCCCCGATCGCGAGCCTGAGCCGAGGGTGCCGTCCGATCTGCGGAAGGCGCTCGCTTCGGCCCCGGCGAAGGCGAAAGCGGCGTGGAAGGACATCACGCCCGTCGCCCGGCGAGACTGGATTCAGTGGATCGTCTCCGCGAAACAGGCGGAGACTCGCGCTCGCCGCATCAGCAACGCCTGCGACATGCTCGCCAAAGGCAAGCGACGCCCGTGCTGCTTCGATCGTTCCGGGATGTACGGCAAAGGCCTCGGTTGCCCCATCGCGGAAGAGTCCCGACCGTAGCGCTCACGCTGGACGGCGCGGGTTGAGGCGGCACCTGCCCGGTGCCGGTCCTTCCGGAGCGGTCACCGTTTCACCGAGAACCGTTTGGCGATCTCGATGAGTCGTCGTTGCGACGAATGCCCAGCGCACAGACGTCGGCTCAGAGCAGCCGTCTTCGGTGGCACATCGTCGGTGGCATAGTGGCGATGGCACGACAGAGGAATCAATCCGCGACCTTGTGCTTCTCCACGAGTTCGAGCAGTCCCTCCGCCACCTCGTTCGGCACCTGGAACGTCAGGTTGTACTGCGCGATCCGCCACCGCCCGCCGCTCAGCGCGAGCACGCCCGTCCCCCGCAGGTCGCCGTACGTCTCGTTGCGGACCACCTCATCGAACCACGCCACCTGCCCGCACGGCCCGAGCGTCACGTGCCGCTCGACGGCGTGATACGTCCACGCCGAGTCCCGCTCGAAGTACGGCGCGGCCCACGCACGGAACTCCTCCACCGTCCAGCGTTCCGTCGGGTCAGTCCCGAGAAACACCGCATCCGCCGTGAAGTGACCGAAGTACCGCGCGGCGTCCGCCTTCGCCGCGGCGTCGTGGAAGTCGTCCAGCGTCTCAGCGATGACCTCGTCCATCGGCCGCCCGATCAGGCGCTGCGGCCGCTCCGGCTGCAAGGCGAACGCGGACAGCGCGACCGCAGCAAGAGCGACGACAAGGATGAGATTGCGCATGGGAACCTCCGATTGGCGTACCTGCACGGGAGAGCCTATCCCGTAACCTCGGAGAACCGATCTCACCACAGAGGCACAGAGAGCGCCGAGGCAGAAACTCTTGGTATTCCTCTCGGTGCCCTCCGTGCCTCTGTGGTGAATCTCGCGTTTTGGGATCGGCTCGAGTGCAAAAAGGCGGGGCCAGGAAAGGCCCCGCCCCGGAGAGTACGACGAAGAAGGAGGAGAGAGTGCGGGAACCGAGGACCGGGTCAGGCCTTGGTCTTGGCTCGGAACTCGAGGTACCCCATCCGGACGAGGAAGGCCGTCGCCTCCTCGACCTCGGCGCGGCTGAACGGCACGAGGCACGCGGGCTGGTCCGGGGTTCCCATCAGGTCCACCGGACGCGGGCAACGCCCCGTGAGCCGGTCGGCGACCTCGGTCAGGGCCTTGATCACGGCCTCGGAGGCCTCGAAGAGCCGTTCGGAATCGATTCTCTCGAAGTACTCGTTCATGGCTGCGCTCCCGATACGTTGATCGCTTTCCGGGGTTTCTGGTTTCGGCGTTTCCCGCCGATCCTCTGCTTCTTCAAGCGGGGTTCGGGTCCGTCGCTCACGCCCGAGGGCGCGAAGTCTGCGCGATCCCGCACAAGCCCAGGCGACCCGCCCCGTTTGCCACCGGAGGGCCGCCCGCCGATACTGCCCCCATGCTCCACCACGCCCGAACCGCCCTCCCGTGGACCCTCGCCGCCTGCCTCCTGGCCTCTGCCGGCTGCAACTCCGCCGACAACGGCAGCCCGAGCCTGCTCGCCCCGGCCCCGCGCACGCCCGCGACTCAACTCGCGGTCACCCTCGACGGCAGCATCGACGAGTGGCCCGCCGACAAGGCCGTCCTCGCCGACGCCCACTACCTCTACCTGCGACTCGCGGTCGAGGGCACGACCCGCGCCATCCAGGCCTCGCACGAGTCGCTCACCATCCTGCTCGACGTGGACGCCGACGCAGCCACGGGCACGCGCATCGACGAGCCGGCCAACTCCCTCGGCGTCGACCTCGAAGTCCGCTTCTCGCCTCGACGCGACGACGGCTCACCCGGCCGGGGCGTCTCCGTCGTCGCGCACACCCCCGACGGCCCGCGCACCCTCTCCCACGCCGACCTCGATCTGCTCGTCGCGCCCACGCACGCCGCCGAGTGGTACGAACTCCGCCTCAGCCGCATCCTCCCCGACGGCCTGCCCCGCGCGGGCCTCGCATCCGACGGCCGAGCATCGGGCATGATCGTCCTCCACGACGCGGGAGGACAGGTCGCCGGATGGTCCGACCCCTTCACCGTCGCGCTTGCGCCCGCCGCACGCGAGCCGCACCTCGGCGATGCCGACCTCCCCCGCAAGCCCCGCGGCGCCGTCCGCATCGTCTCGTGGAACGTCGAGCACGCCGCGCCCATGCGCAACGCCGGTCCCTTCGCCAACGCCATCCTCGCCCTCGAACCGGACGTCGTGCTCGTGCAGGAATGGACGCTCGAAACACCCGGCCAACTCCGCGGCTGGTTCACAGCCTCGCTGCCCGCCTCCGACGGCCGCCCCTGGCACACGCACCTCGGCGACGGCTGGGGCGTCGCCATCGTCTCCAAGCACCCGCTCGAACCGCTCGGCCCGACGCGACTCGAACTCCCGGGGCATGAGGCTCCCGTGCGCTTCATCGGCGCGATCGCGCACACGCCCTCCGGCCCCGTCGCCCTGGCCTCGATTCACCTCAAGTGCTGCGGCGGCGCGGACGGCCCAGAAGACGCCCAGCGCAACGCCGAGGCCCGCCTTATCAACGCCACCCTCGCCGACGCCCTGACCGGCGTGCAGCACGGCGCGCTCGTCATCGCCGGGGATGTCAACCTCGTCGGCCGCCGCAAGCCCCTGGACACGCTCGCGGCCGGGCTGGCCTCGGGGGGGGGGAACCTCGCTATCGCCGCGCCCCGCGTCCTCGGCGACGCCGCCTACTACACATGGAGCGATCCCGGAACCGAGTTCTCCCCCGGACGACTCGACTTCGCCCTCGTCGGCGGCGGACGAATCGTCAACGCCTTCGTGCTCGACACCGCACGCCTCTCCGACGCCGCCCTCGAGCGCATCGGACTCGACCGCACGGACACCGCCGCCAGCGACCACCGTCCGCTTGTCATCGACGTGATGCCGCGGTGAGCGGAGTCGGTGCAGGCGGGACGCCTGTGCCACCGCGGCTACTTCGGCGCGCCCACACCTTCCACGATCCGGACCTCGCCCTCGCCATCCTCCACCGCAACTCCCAGCGCGCGCAGCGCCAGCAGCGCGGCCTGCTGCTCCGCCTGCTTCTTGCTCTGCCCCCACGCAGGCTCGAAACGCCTCGAATCGATCTCCACGCACACCTTGAACGCCTTGGCGTGGTCCGGACCCTTCTCGTCCAGCGTCCGATACACCGGCGTCCCCTCGAAACGCTGCTGCGCGTGCTGCTGCAGCACGCTCTTGAAGTTCTGCTGGTGACCGCTCTGCGCCGCACGCTCGATAATCGGGTCGATGTGCGGCCCGATGAACGCCGCCGCCGCCTCGTACCCGGCGTCCACGTACACCGCGCCGATCACCGACTCAAGCACCGCCGCCGCCAGCGACGGCGGCTGCGTGGACGACTGCATCCCCTTGCCGAGAATGAGCAGGTCCTGCAAGCCCATCGCGCGAGCGATCTGCGTGCACGCCCGGCGCGACACCGCCGCCGACTTGATCTTCGTCATCTCCCCTTCGAGCAGGTTCGGGAATCGCCGGAAGATGCGCTCGCAAGCCACCATCCCCAGCACCGCGTCGCCGAGGAACTCCAGCCGCTCGTTCGACTCCACCCGTGATTCCGCCACCGAAGCGTGCGTCAGCGCGAGGCCCAACAGCCCCGGGTCGCGGAACCGGTGCCCGATCACGGCTTCAGCGCGGGCGCGGTGGGCTTCGTCCATGGTCGCGGGGCGCCGGGGCGCGGGTTCGCGCCGGCGAGGCCGGTCCTTTCGGAGTCGCCACGGACGCGAACGCTCGCCGCCAGGCCGCCTCCACCGGCGTCCAGGCCGCGGGCGCACACGCCCGATGCGGGCGGGGTCGCCCCGCCGGACCCAGTCTACGAAACGGGCATGGCTGCACCAAGCCTCTCGCGCCGGATTCGCCTCTGGCCGGGGCTGATCTGAGGGCCTATATTCCTCCCCCACGGGCAAGGCCCGGTCGCGGAGGTTTCCATGCATTACCCACGCCGAGCCAGCAAGATCAAGCGGGCCCGAAAGTCCGGATTCCGGGCGCGGATGCGCACCCGCAACGGCCGCAAGACCATCAACCGCAAGCGCCGCGTCGGCCGCTCCGTGAACGTCCGCGACGCCAACTGACCGCCCACACGAACCTGATCGAACCCCGAACGCCCGCCGCACACAACCCGGCGGGCGTTTTCGTTCACCCCCCGCTTGTGCCGCCGCCCGACTTCGCGCACCATACGCCTCCGCGCGACCGCCCCGATCGCACCCCGGCGCGCCCCGGAGGCCGACATGTCCAGCCAGCCATCGCCGCCCCCCGGCTCCCCACGCCCCTACCGCGAGGTCACCCTCGCGGCGATCGTCTTCGCCATGGTCATCGGCCTGGTGATGAACGCCTCGATCACCTACGCCGGCCTCAAGATCGGCTTCACGCTCGGCGGCTCCGCCATCGCCGCCGTCCTCGGCTTCGGCGTCCTCCGCGGCCTGCTCCGCAGAGGCACCATCCTCGAGACCAACATCGCCCAGACCATCGCCTCCGCCGTCAACACCTCCAACTCCGGCGTCATCTTCACCGTCCCCGTCCTCCTCCTCCTCGGCTTCACGCTCTCCTGGGACCAACTCGACTTCTGGCTCATCACCGTCGCCTGCATGGCCGGCGCGGTCCTCGGCGCGGCCTTCATCATCCCCCTCCGCAAGCAGATGATCGAGATCGAGCGCCTCCGATTCCCGTCGGCGATGGGCGTCGCCGCCATCCTCAAGTCCCCCGGCGCGGGGACGAAGAAGTCGATCGTGCTGCTCGCTGGCATCGCCCTTTCCGCGCTCATCTACCTGCCGGTCGGCCTGCCGGGCATCCGCCTCCCGGCATCGCTCGACCGTCTCGACTCGCTCGTCGAGCGAGAGCGCATCGCTCCCGCCGACGCCGAGCGCACGCGCATGATCGCGGGCTGGATCGAGCGCGGGTCCGCGCCCGACGAGGTGATCTCGCTCGGACGCATCGAGGCCGAACTGCTTGACGCCATCGAGACGGACGAGCCGGACGAAGCCTCGATCGCCGCGCTGCGCGCGAGCGTCCGCGAAGCCGCTGTCCCGAACGTCTCTGCACGCCTCGCCCACGCCGCCCTGCTGGCGTCGGAGGGCGAGCAGCCTTGGGACTCCCTGCGCAAGGTCGATCTCGGCTGGGCCGGCTCGCCGCTGCCCGGCTACCAGGACCTCAACATCCGCCTGCCCGTGAGAACCGACGACGAAGGCAAGCTCCTCGCCAAGGTTGACCACAACGGCGACAACCGCCCCGACCTCGTGCTCACGGACGACCGCATCTCGCTCGGCCGAATCCTCGGCCTGCCCGACGAGTTCCAACTCGTCTTCGCGATCGCCCCCTTCGCTCTCGGCGCGGGCTTCATCACCGGCCGCGCCGGGCTGATGGTGCTCGCCGGCGGCATTCTCGCGTACTTCGTGCTGACACCGATCGCGTTCCGCCTCGGGTGGATGCCCGCGAGCATCACGCCGGCGACCGCGCCGGGGTACGGGTTCGGGGCGTTCAACCGCCCGCTTGGGATCGGGCTGCTGCTCGGCGGCGCGATGATGGGCATCATCGCCGCGCTGCCCGCGATGCGCGCAGCCCTGAAGAGCATCGCCGTGGCCAGCCGCATGCCGCGAGGCTCACGCGATGAACTCGGGCTGAAGGTGCTGCTCGCCGCGATCGCCGGGGCGTTGCTGCTGCTGTTCGTTGCCGCCGACTTCGAGGGCAACCGGCCGCTGAACGAAGGCAAGCCGTGCCCTGTCTCCGGCCTGAAGGTCTCCGATGAGGTCGAACCGGCGACCTACAAGGGCTACGTCATCCAGTTCGCGTCGGAGCGGGCCGCCGAAGTCTGGAGGACCGGCGGAACATGGGATCTGGGAACCCCGACGGGAATGAACGAGCCAATCCGTACCGTCTGGAACGAAGAGCAGAAGGACAAGTACCTCGCCTCGATGAACGCCCGGCCCGGCGCGCTGGCGGCGTTGCCGTCGCACCTCCGTGCCGCCGTCATTGCCATCGTCGGCGCGCTCTGGATCTGGTTCGCGGGGATCATCATCGCGCAGTGCACCGGCATGACCGACTGGTCGCCCATCTCGGGCATGGCCCTCCTCACCGTCGTCATCGTCATGCTGCTCGCGGGCACCGGCGCGGTCCTCAGCGCGGTTCTCCTCGGCGCGGCCCTGTGCGTCGCCATCACGCTCGCCGCCGACATGATGGCCGACCTCCGAACAGGGCACCTCGTCGGCGCGCGCCCGGTCAAGCAGCAGATCCTTGAACTCTGCGTCGTCCCCATCGGACCCGTGGTCTGCATGTTCACCGTCCTGCTCATAGCCGCCGTCAACGTCAAGACCTACGGCGTCGCCCTCGGGCCGGAAACACCGACCAGCGCGCCGCAGGCGCAGGCCCTCCAGGCCATCATCACCGGTGTGCAGGGCGGCGAGATCCCCTTCGCCCTCTACGGCTGCGGCGCGTTGCTCGGCGCGCTCCTCGGACTCGGCGCGTTCAGCGGGCTTGGCGTGCTGGTGGGTCTGAGCATGTACCTCCCCTTCTTCTACATCGCCACCTACGGCATCGGCTGCCTCGCCAACATGGCGCTCGCGAAGATCAAGGGCCGCGCCTGGGCCGAGGAGTGGGGCGTCCCCTTCTGCGCCGGACTCATCGTCGGCGAATCCGTCCTCCAACTCGCCATCAACTGCGTCGTCCTCGCACTCGGCTGATCGGAGACCCGCGATGAAACTCATCGGATCGCTCGTGGTCATCGCCTCGCTCGTCTTCGGCGTCCTGAGCGCGGCCACCGCCTACCTGCCGAAACTCTCGCTCCCCGACGAGCGACTCCTCGGCCTCACACTCAACGCCCCCGCCGGCGGGCCGCCGCCGATCGCCCGCGCCGGCGACACACTCACCCCCGAACTCCTCGCAACCCTGCGCGCCGACGGCGTCGAGCGCGTCCGCGTCAAGGAGTTCGCCTTCACGCGGTGGTCTCACTCGTACTGGTTCGTGCTGGCCGTGCTCGGATTGACCGCCGGCGGCGTGGCCGTCAAGCAGGCCGCGAAGATGCAGTACGCCCCCTCCGCCGCGGGCGAGCGCCGCGAGTCGCCCGCCTCCGCCGCCCGCGACGCCCTCGCGCGCACCCGCGAGATCGCCTCCGCACTCGCCGCGGAACTGCCGGCCATCGCCGACGAGCACGATCGCTGCCGCACCATCGTCCACCGCCTCGACGAGGTCCAGCGCCAGCACGCCCTCACCATTGTCGAGGCGAAGCCCGCCCTCATCGCCGCCCTCGGCATGGGCGGCTTCGCCGAGTTCATGGACCATTTCTCCGCCGGCGAGCGCAACCTCAACCGCGCCTGGTCCGCCGCCGCCGACAACCACGCCCCCGAGGCCGAGCGCAGCCTCGCCGCCGCCCACGAGCCGCTCGACAAGGCCGCCGAAAGGCTGGGGGCGGAGGCAACGCGATAAAGCGATAAAGCGAAGAGCGAAAAGCGAACATCGGACAGAGGATCCCGCAATCCGCTGTCCGATGTTCGTTGTTCGTTGTTTTCTCTTTGCTGTTCGTCGTTCCTGTTTCGTGCTTCCTTTTTCCCCTTTTCGTTTTTCGCTTTTCGCTTTCTCTCACTGCCGCCGCAGGTACCCCGCCTCCAGCGCGCGGTCGATCCGCTCGCGCGAGTCCGCCAGGTGCGCCTTCGAATAGGGGTCGATCCCCTGCGCCTCGGGCCGGTCGCCGATCGCAGCGCGGATGTCCCGCAGTTCCTGCCGCGCCAGCGTCGCCAGCGTCTTGCCCGACGCGTTCGGCCAGTTCATCCCCGTCGCCAGGTCGATCAGCCGGTCGAGGTGCTCGCGCTGCAGGTTCCGACGCAGGCTGCTGATGTACGGGTTCCGCGCCGTCGCCCCGCGCGGCGGGTTCGCAAGCGGCGACCACACCTCATTGCGGATCGCCCGCAGCACCTCCGGCACCGTGAGCGCATCCTCCCCCGACGCCGTGCGCAACTCGTTGTCCAGAATCCGCCGCAGCCGCGTCGGGTTCATCAGCATCGTCATCGCGCTCGCCTGCGCGCCGAGCACCTGGTCGTGCACCGGCACGTCCTGCGGATCGCCCCAGTTGGAGTCCGGCCACTGCTCGGTGCCCAGGTGCGCCAGCAACTCGTGCGTCAGGCCCCACGCCTCATCGCGGAACGCGTTCTCGATGATGAACTTCAGCGCGCGCCGCTGCCGCTCCACGTCCACCGGCCGGATCGGCTCCGGCGCGCCGGGGTCGCCCTTGCGGTACTTGTTGAAGTGCGCCCCGCCCACCCAGTGCGACGCCGTCGAGAGCGCGCCCAACTGTTTGCCGAGCAACTGGCTCCACGTCTGCCGCGCCTTCTCCCACGGCTCGCCGTCCTTCACCGCCTTGTCCAGCAGTTTCGGACTCACGTGCCGAACGAACCGCATCTCCGCGTCCGCGAAATCCAGCGAGTTCTCGCCCAGGTCCCACGTCTTCGCGTGCGGGTCCGGCCCGGGCTGGCCCTCCTCGCTGGAGAACCCGTGCCCCGGCTCGGCCGCCCGCGTCGCCACCTTCGCCGGGTCGTCAAAGGTGTAGCCCCACTCGATCGCCCAGTGGTCGTAGGTCCCGATGTCGATGCACGCGTAGTCGCCCTGCACCAGCCCGTCCCCCTCCACTACGATGTTGGACGGCGCATAGTCCATCACCGTCGAGAGCAGCGGCCGCTTCCCGCGGAACCCCTCCGAGTTGATCTCCGCGAACGAGTGCGCCGCCGACCCCTTCCAGTTGTGCATCAGCCCGAGCGTGTGCCCGACCTCGTGCATGATCACGTCCTTCAGCAGCGGCCCGATGAACTCCTCCGGCAGCCCGTCGAGCAGGCTCGCCTCGTCCCGCTCGCTGCCCTCCGGCAGGATCAGCCCCGCGTCCATCGCCAGCCGCACATCCGCAACCGAGAGCGCGAGTCCCGGCATCGCCGCGCACCCCCCCCCCCGTGACCCCGCGCCGGGCTGCTCCCACACCATCGGCAGCATCGTCGGGGGGGCCTCCGCCGGATCCGCCGTGCCCTCCTTGATCGCCCGCGCATACGCCGAGACTCGCGCCCGGTCCTCCGGCTCCGCCAGCCGGTACCGCGGGTCCCACTGCGGATGGTCCAGCAGCCACTCCGCCGTCTCGCCGTCCAGCGAACGCATCGCCGCCGCGGCCAGGATCGACGAGCGGTACTGGTGCGCCCACCCCGCCAGGAACCCCTCGTCCATCACGATGTCCGCCTCGTAGATCTCCCCCGTGTCCGGGTGGGCGTGCACCGGCCCGATCGCGAACCCCATGCTCGAGTTGGTCCAGCGCACGAACGAGTACCGCAGGTCCTCCGGGTCCTTGTCCATGTGCGCGCCGGTCTGCGCGTCCTGCTGGTACACCTCGATCGCGTTCACGATCCCCACGCGCTCGAACGCCTTGTTCCACGCCAGCACGCCGTCGCGCACCCACCGCCGGTACCGGACCGGCGTCGTGTGCTCGATGTAGTACACGATCGGCTTCTTCGGCGGACTGATCGCCCGCGCCGGGTCCGCCTTCTCCACGTGCCACCGGTTCACGTACCGCATCGTCTGCCCGTCCACGCCCCGACGGCTCCGGTCCGTGAACGACGTGTAGTAGTACCCCACGCGCCGGTCCGCCTCGCGCGGCTCGTACCCGGGCGTCTGCGGCGGAACGCCGATCGAGTAGTGCACCGACGCCAACTGGCCGCCGGCCCGCGGGAACTCCAGCGTCAACTCCACGTTCGAGGGGAACGTCTTCGCGGACTTGATCTTCGCCAGCGACACGTCCGCTCCGCGCGTGAAGTTCCCGAAGAACGCCCCGGACTGGCGCAGCAGCACGTCGTCGAAGTCGATCACCGGCCCGCCGCCCGGCCCCATCGCCACGATCGGCGTCGTGAGCACCACGCGATCGGTGAAGATGCGCTCCGTCGCCGCCTGCGATTCCGCGTCCCCCGTCGTCCGCACCGCCATGTTCGGCTCGATCAGCGCGAGCCGCTTGTCGTACTGCTGCCAGTAGAGGTACCGCGCATCCTGCCCGATCGCGTAGTGCCAGATCGAGTAGACGCCCGCCTGCGCATCGCCGCCCGCCACCGTCGGCACCACGAAGAACCGCTGCCCCTCGAACCCCGCCGGCAACTCCGCCAGCATCTGGCCGTCCCGGTCGCGGACCCACACCGTGTACAGCGGCGCGGCCCCGTCCGCCGGCGGCGTCACCTTCCGGAACCCCTCAGACACCTTCTCAAAAGGGGGAAAGTCCTGCTGGGCGGCGGCAGGAAGGCCGAAGACCGAGCCGGCCAGAACGACGAAGGCGCGCGTGCGGATACGAACAGCGTTCATCGGTGACTCCTGACCCCCGCCCCAAGGGTCCACACCCTTGGAGGCTGGGATTCACACGATACCATGGCCGAGGGACGGGGCCGCGAGGGGAAGCGGCCCAGCCCCTTGCCGCGGCCGGAGGGCCGACGCGCGAGGGGCTACTCCTCGGAGGCAAGGGCCTCGAGGACCGCGGCGAGGTCTGCCGCGTCGACGACCTCATCGAAGTTCACGTCTTCAGGCGCGGCGAGCCACGCGGCAACGTCGCCGGGGTCCATGTAGCCGCCCAGGTTGATGTCCTCGATCTGGAGCACGCGCAGCCGATAGTCGTAGTCGTGAACCGGAACATCGCCCGTCGACGCAGGCAACCCGTCGCACGCAAGAAGGCTTTCGCCCGTTATCCGAGGCTCGATGAGGTAGTCATACGGTGCGACGAAGGGGCCGCTGATGAGAATGGCACGCGTCGCGCCGCTCGGATGCATCGTGTGCGAAAAGGACGCCGTCACGTCTTCCCAGTCACACGACGTGTCGCTCACCGGCTTGCGCCGAACCGTGAACGGCTTGCCCTCGCCGACGGCCTGGATCGGCCCGTAGTGGTGCAGCGTCACCGAGGGCCAGGCGCTCCCGGGGCCGACGCGACGGAGGGCGTTGTAGTAGTTCTCGCACTCGTCGTCGCGGAGCGTGTTGGACGCCGGCGAGCAATCCTTGAAGTGGACGCTGAACGGCACGACGCCCGCCGCCCCGCCGCCGAGCGAGGCTGACGTCTGGTCGTACCACGGGATCGGCGCGAGCGAGACGCCATCGACGGTCACCGATCCGTTCCCGAGCGTGCCGTCGTCGCCGGTCATCCAGACGCCGCCGTCGTCACGGGCGTTGATGACGACCTGCCCCTGCAGGCCGCCGGAAGTCTCGACGATGATGGGGCCGAACAGAGATTCGCTGATCAGGATGTCGCCCCCCAGCACACCCTTGATCTTGATCCTGCCCCGGTTCTGCGAGGTCGACTGATCGGTGTTGGTCTGGAGGTTCCTGCCGATCTCGATGATGCGCCCGGCCAGGAAATCGCCTTCGACTTCGATCGGCTCAAGCACCGATCGGGAGGTTGTGATATCCGCGTCAAGGTCGGTGTCCACGAATACGCCCTCCTCGCTCCCGACCAAGGGGTCGCGGAGTCGGTCGAGCGAGAGTGATCCCGAGAAGGTTCCGCTCGTGGCCTCCAGACGCCAGACGTCCCACGTGCCCCCGCTGCCTGGGTCAGACGCGTCGATGTCGGCGTAGATCGCGCTCGCCACGACCGTGCGGATGTCGCCCACCACAGCGATAGAAACTGGTGCCGTTGGAGTGCCAATATCGCCTGTGACAGTGATCGAGTTGATCGAGCCTTCCGCCGCTATGTCCGCCAGGAGATCACCAGCGACGTCGACCACTTGAGTGATTCCGCCGCTCAGTGCCGTGATCGGCCCCTCGATGTCGCCGCTGAAGGTTCTCACTCTCTTGATGTTGCCCGCGATCAGGCGCACCCGTCCGCTGCTGCTGATCGATGCCGCCTCCACGACGAAACCGCCGCCGTTTCCTGGCTCGTTCGCGTCGACATGCGCCTGCAGCTGTCCATCGACGTCGAACCGGAACACCTCATTGACAAGCACAGAGCCGGTCAGGTTGCCACCGATTCGACCAGCAAATCGTGATGTTCCGATGTCCGAAGCGTCCAACCCTCCCCAATGACGGCCAACAGCAGTGATCAGAATGTCAGTCTCATTGAGGCTTCCGCTTCCGAGCACGATGTCCAACGGAAACGCACCCGGCCCGCCCGTAAACGTCAACCGCCGACGTCCACAGTCGAGCCACTGGTCGTAATGTTGACTCGCTTTGCGCACGTCGACAGATTGAACGTCGCATTCTCGCCAGGATCCAGGAACTCATCAATCTCTGTTCCCGGGCAGCACGGTGCACACCCGCCGTCGTGACGTGTCACGACGACGCGCACCCACTGAGCGCTCGCTGACGCGCTCAGGCCAAGAATCACGAAGAGGAACGGGATAAGCCGGTTCGGTCGCATGGATCATCTCCTCCGGCTTCGTGAGAGTGGCAGCACGCCAAGACACACCGTGATAGCGAGAACACCCGGTGCTGGAACAGCGGTAGCGATGCGAAGTCCAGCATCGGTAGTTCCTGTGCCAGGGTACAGGCTCTGCAGGCTTGAGACGTGGTCATGCACGACATAGTTGTCGTCGCCGGCAGCGGCACCGACGATGGCTCGCTCGGCCTTCTCCCCCGGCGGTACGATTTCCTCCGTCCATTCGCGTGACCCGCCCGTCGTGTCGAGCAGGCCCCACGGCGAGACCAGGTCGCTGTACGCGCCCAGCGGGATGTCCCACTCGCCCCACGACGGCAGGTGCAGGCCGGCGTTCGTCGTGCCCTCGCCAGGCACGCCGGGGATCGGCGGCTCGTCCGACATGTTCGGGTAGAGCCACCATCCGCCCTGACCCTCGCCGTACCGGTCGGGGTCGTAGTTCATCGCCTTGAGCGCCTCGTCGAGCGTGGGAATCCAGAACCTGGCGCCCGGCAGATGCGTGGGGTCGTCCGTAAACCAGCGGCCATCGTCCCCCCACGTGGACGCGTCGTACGCGCCGTACTCAAGAGCCGAGAGCGCGGACGACTTGCCGTTGTGCAGCCAGTTGCAGAACATCGCCGCCTCGCGCCAGCTGATGCCACCCACCGGCAGCAGTTCGGGACTCGCCACGTTGCCGCGCAACCGGTAGCGTCGGCCAGGCCCGTCGTAGGTCGGGTCGGTCTCCGCGCCCCAGAAGAACGGACGCGCGAAGGTCTTC
This sequence comes from Phycisphaerales bacterium, assembly GCA_035443945.1. Lineage (GTDB taxonomy): Bacteria > Planctomycetota > Phycisphaerae > Phycisphaerales > UBA1924 > CAADGN01. The sequence goes on from DAOMNQ010000006.1 coordinate 56,170, forward strand.
ATGTCGTCCGACTGCGTCGAGAAGGTGTTGACGAACTCGAGCCACTGGCCCGTCGTCACTTCCGTGCGGCCGATCCGGTACTCGTAGTCCACACCCCCGCGACCGTAGGCGTAGTCGGGGCCGAAGGGACTGTCGCCCAGATACGGCTCGTTCCCGACCGCGCCGATCGTCACCCAGTCGAAGTCGTAGTCCTCCGCGCCCGAGGCACGGAACACCGTCACCAGCATCAGTCCGGCAAGCACGATCAGCGATCGAGCCATCGCAACACCTCCTTGCAACCGACCAGAAGCAACGCGGACCGTCCGTGGACCGCGCGAGCCGGCTATCTTCCCCGGGCAGCCTACCGCCAGCCCGGGCAGTCCGCCAGCCTCCGTCGCCGCGGGACTGAAGGTAGCCCACACGAGTCCACCCTGCGGAGCGACCTTGAAGGGCGCCGATCAGAAGAACCCCGGCGCCTCGTCCGCGAGAACCGGGTTCTTGTCGAGGGGCGTCGGCTTGCGCCGCAGCAGGCCCTTGGCGGGTTTGTAGCGCATGAAGAAGATGAACCCGGACTGCCCCGCGTCCTGGGCTTCGACATAGATCGCGTCCGACCGGCCTTCCTTCGTCGTCACGTAGCCGTCGAACGCCAGCACCGCACGCTCCGGGCGCGGGGAGAGCGAGGCCAACTGCCCACGCCCGGCCTCGATCCCGGCCTCGAAGGTATCGGCGACGAACCGCATCAGCGATCGCTCGCCCGCAGTCTCGGTGATGGCGAACGGGATGAGTGTGTCGCCGCCCTCGATGGAGCCGAAGGCGTGCTCGAACGCGGTCCAGACGAGATCGACCAGGTCGTCGGAAGGCTCGGGGGATGTCGCCATGCGGGCACGATACCGGATTCGGAACGGCGTGGCGCAGATGCCGACCGGCTCGGTGCGGGCCGTTCCGTCACTCACCCCCTCGGAGCCTCCGGCGACGCGTGCGGTCGGTTCAGAGCGGCCGCACCGTTCTCATGTCGTGCTTGGCTTCGAGCACGGCCCGGAGGTTGCAGACGTGCCAGGCCCAGAACTGGGCTTCGAGGGCCATGCCGACGAGTGAGTCCTCGTCGGCGGCGAAGGGGCCTTGGCGGAACTTGAGGATGGAGCCACGCTCGACGTCGGGTTCCACCCGCCAATAGATCGGCGCGTGCTGGTCGCGGTGGGCGGCGTACCAGTCCCAGGTGATTCGGCCGCCGGCGTCGTAGTCGAGGATGGCGATGGTGGTTCGGCGTCTGGCCTTCTCGTCCCAGCCGAGCGTGATGAGGCCACCGGGGCGCAGGTCCACCTCGGCGGAGACGGGGAACCACATGGAAAGGCCCGCGCCGGTGGTGAGGCAGGCGAAGGTGAGTTCATGGTGGACGGCGATGCGCTGCTCGTGCTCGATCCAGTAGCCGTCGTCCTCGCGCCGGATCATGGTGGCCTCCGTCCCCCGTTCGCAGAGCATACGCGAGCCGGGGGTGAGACGGCTCACGCAGTGGCGCGGAGACGCGGAGGGGGAGAGGGCGGGTATGGCTCTGTTTTCGCGCACGGCTCGGCGGCTCCGGTGGTTCCTTCCGACCTTTTCCCGGTACACTGTGCCCATGCCGCACCGCTCCGCCATCCCACCCGAGCGGATCAACGCCCTGCGTGCGATCGGCACGCTGGTGGTGCGGACCGCGGCGGTGTGGTGCCTCGTGTTCGGGGCGTACCTCTTCCTCAAGAAGGTGCTCCTCGCCGTCGCGTCGCACGCGTTCCGTATGTTCATGGCAGACGGCGACATGCAGTCCACGTACCGCGGGCTGGCGTTGATGGCGGTGGGCGTGCTTCTTGGTTTGCTCTCGCGGCGCATCGGGGCGTGGATCGTGCCCGTGCCTGCGACAGGCTGCCCGCGCTGCGGCTACCCCACGCCGGACGCGGAGGGACGGTGCCCGGAGTGCGGTTTGCCGGGATTCGAACGCGACGGTGAGGGGTGACGATCGGGCGCGTGCTTCGATTGCTCGTTCACGGTCGCCGCTCGTTGGCTCGCTCGCGCTGCGGCGCGACGGCAACGAGCAGCGCGGCGACGAACGCGAAGATGGCGATCGACGCCGCGGGGAGCGTCCAGCCCGCGGCGCGGATCGCGCTGTCGGCGGCCATGATGCGCGGGCCGCTGCCCTCGGGCATGACGTGCAGCGAGGCGTCGAACTGCCAGGAGTCGGGGCGGAGCGTGGGCAGGCCGTTGTGCATCGCCGGCGCGTCGGGCGAGTAGGGGCGGCCCTGCGGGTAGGCGAAGCGCTCGTGGTGGATCGCGCCGTCGGGGAGGAGTTCGTAGACGTCGAAGGTCCAGTCCTTGCGCCAGATGCGACCCCAGGTCTCGGGGTCCGCACCGGCGGGGGGGGTGCGCGCCACCACGGCGATGCGGTCGGCGATCTCGCCGGAGGCGAGGCCCTCGGCGAACTCGCGGTCGGTGCGGCCGCTGAGCGGGGCGAATCGGAGGACGCGCATCCAGTCCTCGTGGCGGACGAGGCCCGGGAGGCTCGCGGCGTGTGCGCGCGGGGCGACGGTCACTCGCAGGCGCACCTGCTCATCGCCGTAGCGGAGGAGGAGCACGCCGAAAGGTTCGGCCTCGGTTGCGGGCTGGTCCTCGAGAGAGACGGGTCGGCCGGCGTACTCGAAGCGCGGATCGGCGACGGGGCGGAAGGCGTAGACGACGCGGCCGTGGCGCTCGACAAAGTCGGCGAGGCGGCGGGCCATCAGATAGCCGGAGGCGACCGCGCAGAGGAGGGCGAGCAGGGCGATCGCGGCGGCGATGGCGCGAACGCGGTTCATGCGCGAGGATAGGGGCGCATCAGTGCCCGCCGTGCGCGGCGTCGGAGGCTGGGGCGTGCTCGTCGAGCGCGCCGCTCAGGCCACGCTGGGGGCGCGAGCGGCTGGGTCCGACGGTGGTGTCCTCGTGGTGTGGGTGCTTCTCGGCGAGTTTCTTCTCGACGTAGTCCGCGCCCTTCTCCTCGACGGCGACGTTCCGGACGTAGCCGGCGATGGGTCCGACGATGCTCTCGACGATCGGTTCGCCCTTCTCGTTCTTCTCGCCCGTCTTGCGGGTGAGGTTGACGCCGGTGCCGCCCGGGCTGATCTGCGGGGCGCGGTAGGCCTCGACGCGGTTGCGGTTGCCGAGGTCGAGGGCGGTGAAGGAGAGGAAGATGGCGAAGGCGAAGAGGCAGAAGAGGAAGACGATGGTGTTCAACGGGTTGTCGTACTTGAGAGCCATGAAGAAGGTGACGACGAGGACGGCCTTCACTGTTGCGATGCTCATCGCGATGAGCACGTTGACGGAGTTCGGGATGCTCCAGCCCATGACCTCGATCATGTAGGTCTCGACCTCGGCCGCACCGACGGTCAGGCCGGTGAAGGCGAGCAGCGCGAGCAGCACGATCAGGAGCGTGCGCCCGCTCATGACGTGGTGGCCGTGGTCGACGTAGGTGAACCCGTGGGGGTTGTCGGGATCGAACCTGTCGCCGTTGTGATCGGTCGGCTTGGTGTGGCTCATGGGTCGTTCCGGGTCAGTGGATGAGGTACAGGAGGGGGAAGAGGAAGATCCAGATGAGGTCGACGAGGTGCCAGTAGAGGCCTGAGTTTTCGAGCATGGTGTAGTGGGTGGGGCCGTAGGCCTTGTGCCGGACCGAGCGGTAGAGGCACCACGCGAGCAGACACGCGCCGATGACGACGTGCAGGGCGTGGATGCCGGTGGCGCAGTAGTAGACGCTCCACCAGATCGGCTCCTGGGGGTGGCTCCAGTAGGGGTAGTCGAAGAGGACGCCGGGGCGCTTGCCCTCGGCCCACTTGGGGCCGTACTCGAACGTGAACTTGATGAAGACGAACGCGGCGGCGCAGACGAGCGTGATGATGAGGTTGACGTGGAGCCAGAACCGCTTGTCGAGCATGGCACAGCGGATGCTGGAGGCGACGGTGTACGAGGAGATGAGCAGGACGACGGTGTTCAGGCCGCCCCAGCGGACGTCGAGCGAGTGGCTGCCGGCGGCGAAGGCCTCGGGGTACATCATGCGGAAGATGGCGTAGGCGCAGAAGAGGCCGGCGAAGAGAAGGACTTCGGTGGCGAGGAAGAGCCAGAAGCCGAGTTTGCAGGCGTCGAACTCGTCGGCGGCGGAGCGGAAGTGCGAGGCCGCCACGTAGCGCTTCCACCCCGGGGCCGAGGGGTCGCCCGGCGCCGGCTGATGATCGTGGTGCGTGGGGATGCTGGTCATCGTCGTCTCCGGTCAGTGGCCCGAGCGGTGCGGCGGCGTGGAGGTGTCGAGGGGGTAGTCCGCGGGGTCGTAGTGCGGGGGAACGGTGGTGTCGTAGTCGTACGGGCCGTGTTTGAGGATCGGCTCGTGGTGGAAGTTGTGCTCGATGGGCGGGCTTTCGGTCTCCCACTCGAGCGTGAGGCCGCCCCACGGGTTCGGGGGCGCCTTCGGCCCGGCGACGAGGGAGTGGATGAACGTGCCGAGGTGGACGAGGAAGCCGATCAGAAGGAACCACGAGCCGACGGTCGAGACCTGGTGGAGGAACTGGAACTCGTCGACGTAACTGGCGTAGCGGCGCGGCATGCCCTGGGTGCCGAGGAAGAACTGGGTGAAGAAGGTGACGTTGAAGCCGATGAAGACGAGGGCGCACCCGAGCATCGCCCACTTCTCGTTGTACATGCGCCCGAACATCTTGGGCCACCAGTGGTGCAGCCCGCCGACGAAGGCGATGATCGTGCCGCCCATCATGACGTAGTGGAAGTGGGCGACGACGAAGTAGGAGTCGTGGAGGTGGAGGTCGGTGGCGAGTGCGCCCAGGGGCAGGCCGGTCAGGCCGCCGATCGAGAAGTGGAAGAGGAACGCCATCGCGTAGAGCATCGGCGTGTTGATCGAGATCGAGCCTTTGTAGAGCGTCGCGATCCAGTTGAAGACCTTGACGGCCGTGGGGATGGCGACGAGGAAGGTCAGGAACGAGAAGACCGCCGAGGCGAGTTCGCCCATGGAGGCGAACATGTGGTGGCCCCAGACGATGAACGAGACGGCCGCGATGCCCAGCGACGCGAAGGCGACGGCCCGGTAGCCGAAGATGGGCTTGCGGCAGTGCACGGCGATCAACTCGCTCACGATGCCCATGCCGGGCAAAATCATGACGTACACGACCGGGTGCGAGTAGAACCAGAAGAAGTGCTGGAAGAGAACGGGGTCGCCGCCCATCGCGGGGTCGAAGATGCCGACGTGGAAGAGCCGCTCGAAGATCAGCAGCAGCAGCGTGATGCCGATGACCGGCGTCGCCAGCACCGCGATGATCGAGGTCGAGTAGATCGCCCAGATGAAGAGCGGCATGTCGAACCAGCCCATGCCGGGGCAGCGCAGTTTGTGGGTCGTCACGATGAAGTTCAGGCCCGTCAGGATCGAACTGAACCCCAGGATGAACGCCCCGAGGATCATGAAGACGACGTTCCAGTGCCCCGCGGCGTGGGTGGAACTGTACGGGGTGTAGAACGTCCACCCCGTGTCCACGCCGCCGAGGATGATGGACAGCACCGCGAATATGGACCCGGTGACGTAGACGTACCAACTCAGCAGGTTGAGTCTCGGGAAGGCGACGTCCTTGGCGCCGAGCATGATGGGGAGGAAGAAGTTGCCGAGCGACGCGGGCACGCCCGGGACGATGACCATGAAGACCATGATCGCGCCGTGGAGGGTGAAGACGCGGTTGTAGATGTTGTTGGCCGCGCCCAGGCCGTCGGCCTTGAAGAGTTTGCCGAGGAGGTCGCCCTGGAGGACGGTCTGCGTCGTGCCGTCGGGCTGGACCTGCTCGACGTAGCGGTTGGGTGTCCAGAGTTCGGCGCGGACGGCCATGGCCGCGACGCCGCCGAGGAAGAACATGGTGAGCACGGCGACGAGGTACATGACGCCGATCTTTTTGTGGTCGATGGTGGTTGCCCACGCGACGACGGTGGAGAGGAAAGGGCCGCGCGGGGTGAGGTAACTGCCCTCGTCGTGGTGGCCGTGCGCGGCGTCGTGTGTGGCTGGGATGGTGCTCATCGCTCGCTCGCCTTCGGAGCCGATCGCTCCCGGAATGGCGCGCCTGGGCGCGCCGGGTGGTTCAGTTCGGTCCCCCGTTCGCGCCCTCGCCGTTGGCTGGCGCGTCGCCCTCGCCCTCGGCGGCCTGCTCGGCCTCGAGCGCGGCCGCGCCGAGCGGATGATCGCTCAGACTGCGGATGTACGCGGTGACCCAGAGGATCTCGTCCTCGGTGATGATGCCCTGGAAGGAGTTCATCTGGTTTGGATAGCCCGCGTGCAGTTTCGCGCCGGGGACGAGGATGGACTCACGGATGTAGTTGTCCCACACGGTGCGGTCATCGCCGGGAATGGAGGAGCCGTCCGTGAGCGGCACGGGGTTGCCGTAGGCGTTGCGCCAGGTCGGGCCGACGTTGCGCGTGCCGTCGATGGAGTGGCAGGCGAAGCAGCCGTGCTTGCGCGCAGCCCGCTCGCCCATCTCCTGGGGCGTGCCGCCGACCATGCCCCACTGGCCGACCAGCTCGTTGTATTCCGGCTCGGGAACCACTCGGATGACGGCGGCCATCTCGGAGTGCTGGTCGCCGCAGTACTCGGCGCAGAAGACCCAGTGGGTCTCGCCGGCCTGCATGGGCTGGATCCAGAAACTGGTGTAGCGGTTGGGCATGACGTCGAACTTCATGCGAAAGTCCGGGATCCAGAAGGAGTGGATCACGTCGTCGCTGTACATTTTGAAGCGGACGGCGCGCCCCGCAGGAAGCACGATGACTGGGACATTGCTCGCACCGAGTTGCGTCGTCTCCGGGGAGATGGCGCCGTTGGGATAGGTCGCCGTCCAGTTCCACTTCATGCCCTTGACGACGAGTTCGATGGAGTCGGCGGGCGGCACCAGTTTGTCGATGTAGGTGTGGAAGCCGCGGAAGAAGATGTAGCCGAGGAAGAGCGAGGGGACGACGGTCCAGACGACCTCGAGCGGCGCGTTGTGGGATGCGCTGCGCGATGCAGGGACGCCGGGGCGGCGGCGGTACTTGTAGACCCACCAGACCATGAGGCCCATGAGGAGGACGAACCAGAAGGTGGAGAACCAGAAGACCCACATGAAGAGGCTGTCGGTGGCGACGCCCTTCTCCCACGCCGCGCTGCCGCGGAAGAACATGTCGTGGACGGGTCCGGTGCTCTGGGCGAGGGTTGGGAGGATGGGTGCGGTCATGTGGTCTGCCCTGCGAGCGCGCCGCGGGCGGGCGCGGGAGTGGTCGTGGCGGTTTCGCACGGTCCGACGCCTCGGCGGCGACGGAGGACGCGCTCGCGCACGAGAAGCGCGGCGACGAGGCCGAAGACGCCGATCATGGCGAGCACGCCGCCGAGTTGCATGACGCGGAAGGCCGCCAGCGTGAACGTGCCGGCGGTGGGGTCGTAGCGGTAGCAGAAGTGGAGGAAGTAGTCGCCGATGGACTGGGCGATCCTGCCGCCCGAGGCGTCGAGCAGCGCGAGGCGGACCTCGCGCGGCGGGTACTCGAAGCCGTAAACGGCGGAAGAGACGCGGCCGTCGGGCGTGAGAACGAAGAAGGCGACGGGGTGGCTGTATTCGCCGTTGGGCAGGGCGCGGTAGTCGTAGCCCACGGCGTCGGCGAGGCGGCGGACGTGCTGCTCCTCGCCGGTGTGGAACGCCCAGCCGGCGCGGACCTCGGGGGTCTTCTCGCGTTCGTACCACTCGAGCGTGTGCTGGCGGGCCGAGGCGGCGACCGGCGTGCGCTCGCCGGGGTCGAAACTGACGACGACGATCTGGAAGTCCTTGCCGGCGGTGTAGTCGAGTTGGTTGAGGCACTCGACGAGTTTCTGCTGCACGACGGGGCAGACGATGGGGCAGCGGTAGTACTGGAGAACGAGGATGATGGGGCGGCCGTCGGCGTTGAAGTAGGAGCCGAAGGGGACTGCCTTGCCGTCGTGATTGACGAGGACGGCGTCGGGGGGCGTGGGCTGGCCGCGGCGATCGACGACTTCAAGGCCGCGCACCTGCTCGGGGAGTTCCTTCGAGAGCAACTGGGCGTTCGCGGCGGGCGCGGCGAGGGCGCAGAGCAGCGCGAGGCGGGCGGCCCATGCACGGACTCGGGTTGTGCGCCGGTCAACTGCCACTCGTGGCGGACCTCCGGTACTCCTCGACGACGAGGCGCTTGGCGCGCTCGATGGGGATCGTGAGCGTGCCCGCGTCGCGGTCTTTCCACGCGCTCGGGGCTGCGATGGAACTCCACGCGGCTTCCTTCTCGCTCCGGGCCTTCGTCGCCGCGGTGATGGTCTCTGTGCGATCGGCCTTGAGGCGCGTCACGTACCACTCGAAGTAGACGGCGACACCGAGCACCATCGCGACGACGGAGACGACCATCGAGATGCAGACGACGGCGAGGATGGCGGGCTTGGCCCGCGCCCCGTGCTCGTGCTGCGGGCGGCCCTCGTCCACGGTGTGCCGGTGCCAGGCATCCGGCTGTTCGTGGACGATCGGCGTCTCGTGCGGCTCTTGGTGCGCGCTCATCGACCGGTCTCCGCTGCGGCCCCCCGGCCCCGGATAACTCTTGCCAAACAATACGCATTCCTGCCGGGCAGGACGACCCGGCCCGGCCCCGGGTTTCCAGTCGGCTGGGGCCGGGGGTGGTCAGACATAGTTCCTGTGCTCCATCGCCTCGGGGAGGCGTGGGTCCTTGAGCGGGAGGAGCGGCCCGGAGGCCACCTTGCGGATGTAGAAGCCGGCGAAGATGGCGATGACACCGACGATGGCCGCGATGTCCAGCCACCACGCGGAGGGGCCGGGGCCGGCCTGGGCGTCGCGTGCGGCCCGGGCGGCCTCGGTGCCCGCGCCGGCGTTGATCGCCTCGAGCCAGGCGTCGTTCATCGGGTGGACGTAGACGGTGGGCCGCACGACCCAGACCATGTCGAGGACGTGCATGAGCAGAAGCCAGCACGCGCCGAGCGCGAGCAGGACGGGGGTGCGCTTGATGCGCCGGGCCATGAGGAAGATGAAGGGGACGATGAAGTGGCCCGCGGCGAGGATGAAGGAGAGGTTCTCCCAGCCGCCGGTCTTGCGGTCGAGGAAGAAGCGGGTCTCTTCGGGAATGTTGCTGTACCAGATGAGGAAGTACTGGCTGAAGGCGATGTAGGCCCAGAAGACGGTGAACCCGAAGAGGAGTTTGCCGACGTCGTGGAAGTGGTCCTCGGTGACGAGGCCGTTGAGGCGGCCGACGAAGCGCACGGCGAAGAGGGTGAGGACGACGATGGCGAAGCAGGACATGAACGCGCCGGCGAAGTAGTAGACGCCCCACATCGTGCTGAAGAACATGTAGTCGAGGCTCATGAGCCAGTCGAAGGCGGCGAAGGCGAGGGTGAGCGCGGTGACTGGGATGCCCCACGCGCTCGTCCAGCGGGCGCGGGCGGTGAGCCAGCGGTCGCCGGTGCGGTCCTGCTCGGTCGAGTACCACCAGAGACGGCGCGCGAGGTAGGTCCAGACGAAGATGTAGAGGAGGGCGCGGATGAGGAAGAAGGTGATGTTGAGGAAGGGGGCCTTCTTCTCGATCAGGTACGAGTGCGCCCGCACGTCCGGGTCCATCCAGGCGTAGAGGGTGCCGCTGGTGACGGTCTCGATGAGCAGGACGGGGATCATCAGCCCGACCGCGAGGGGGAGCATGCTCATCAGGTTCTCGACCTGGCGCCGGATGGAGACGGCCCAACCGGCGTTCACGAGGTGGAGGACCATGGTGAAGAGGAGCGCGCCGAGGCAGGGGGCGAGGACCGCCGCCGCGCCGACGAGGTACGACGCGAGCGCGTGGCGAAGGCCGTAGACGAACGCGCCGATGACGGTGAGCGCAAGCCCGGCCGCGCCGACGAAGAGGAGAGAGCGTGAGATGGCGGCCGCGCCGGCACCGGCGAGTCGGATGTTTTCGTCGCGCATGCGCGGCTCGGCGGCGATGGCGTCGAGTTGGCGCTGGTAGGCTTCGGCGTTGAGCGTGGTCATGAGCCGCCCTCCGCGGCGGGCGCGGGTCGTGCCGCGCCCTGGAGTTGCGTGCGTTCGCTTTCGGGGACGTCCTGGAGGCCCGCGCGGTTGGCGCGCTGGAGGGCGCGGATGTAGGCGACGATGGCCCAGGCGTCGTGCTCGGTGAGGGCGTGGGCGTAGCCGGGCATCAACTGTCGGCCGGTCGGGCCGACGAAGCCGTGCAGCGCGACATCGAAGATGTGGCCCTCCGCCGCGGACGTGCCCCCGGGGAGGAAACGCTCGTCGTGGAACGAGGGGAGCGGGTAGGACCAGGTCTGACCGACGAGTCCCTTGCCGTCGCCCTTGATGCCGTGGCAGGCGGCGCAGTAGATGTCGAAGCGGGACTGGCCGCGGTCGAGCAGGGCGGGGGTGACCTCGACGGGGATGGTGGTGAGGGGGTTGCCGTTGTCATCGACGCCGCGGTAGACGCGGGCGTCGTTCTTGAGGAGTTGGGCGCGCTGGAGGGTGTAGGTGGCCGCCCAGGGTTCGTCGGCGACGACGGGGCTTCGGCCGAAGGCGACCGCGCCCTGCGGCGGCTGGCGCATGGTGCGGCCGTCGGCGAAGAACTCGCTGCGATCCTGCGCCTTCCAGCGCGGCTGGTCGTCCATGTCGGGGAAGAACTGGCGGGGCGGGTTGTCGGAGCGGTCTCCGCGGCAACCGGCGAGGGGCGGCAGCGCCGCGACGAAGAGGATCGCCGCGGCACGCGTGAACGCTCGCACGGCGGCGCTCTGCCGCTTCATCACGCCGTCACTTCGCCACTTCCTCGTGCTCATGCTTCCTCCACGAGTTCGATGGCGGACGCGCCGAGGGACTCGAGCAGGCGTCGCGTGGCGAGGGGGTCGAACTTCGGATCGGCGGCCTCGACGACGATGAAGAAGGTGTCGTCGCTGGAGGAGAGGAAGCGTTCGCTGGCGAGGAGGGGGTGGTTCCAGCGGGGGAGGCCGTTGAGGGCCAACATGCCGAAGAGGGCGGCGAACGCGCTGAAGAGGACGCCGAGTTCGAAGGTGACCATGAGGAACGGCTCCCACGCGAAGTCGGGCTTGCCTTGGACGACGAAGCGGAAGTCGAAGCCGTTCATGAACCACTGCATGAGCATCGCGCCGGAGACGCCGGTGAAGGCTGCGCCGCCGACGATGAAGGGGAGGATGGTGCGTCGGTGGCCCATCGCTTCCTCGATGCCGTGGATGGGGAACGGGGAGTGGACGTCCCAGTTTGTGAAGCCCTCGTCGCGCATCTTCTCGGCGGCGTGGTAGACCTTGGCGACGTCGTCGAACTGGGCGAGCACGCCGTGGACGGGCGTGCCGGCCTCGGTGACGAAGCGCGGGGCGGGCGGGCGGAAGAGGAAGGGCAGGTAATCGGAGATCGCCATGGTCAGTGCCCCCCTCCGTTGTGGTGGGCGTTGTGCCCGTGCGGGTCGGCCTGCGGCATGACGGCCTTGACCTCGGCCATCGGGAACTGCGGGAGGAACCGCATGAAGAGCATGAACATCGAGACGAAGATGCCGAGCGAGCCGGTGAAGATGAGGATGTCCACCCACGTCGGGAAGAACATGTGCCACTCGCCGGGCAGGAACGCGCGGTGGAGGCTGGTGACGATGATGACGAACCGCTCGAACCACATGCCGATCGTGACGAGCAGGGCGACGATCCAGATGACGACGGGGTTGGTGCGCATGGCCCGCGACCAGAAGAGTTGCGGGCTGACGACGTTGCAGGTGATCATGGTCCAGTAGGCCCACCAGTAGGGGCCGGTGGCGCGGTTGATGAAGGCGTACAACTCGTACTCGTTGGCGCCGTACCAGGCGATGAAGAACTCCATCGCGTAGGCGAAGCCGACCATCATGCCGGTGACGAGCAGAATCTTCGCCATGTTCTCGAGGTGTCGGAGGGTGAGGAGGTCCTTGAAGTTGGGGTAGAGTTCGCGCGCCGGGATGAGCAGCAGGAGCACCATGGCGAAGCCGCCGAAGATGGCGCCGGCGACGAAGTAGGGCGGGAAGATGGTGGTGTGCCAGCCGGGCAGGATGCTGGTGGCGAAGTCGAAGGAGACGATCGAGTGCACGCTGAGCACGAGGGGCGTCGAGATGCCGGCGAGGATGAGGTAGGCGTTTTCGTAGCGGTGCCAGTGGCGGCTGGAGAAACGCCAGCCGACGGCGAGCAGGCCGTACACCAACGCCCGGATGCGGTCCGCGAGGATCGGCAGTTCGACGGCGAACTTCACCGGGCCGGGGGCCTGCAGACGCACTCGGGCGCTCTGCCCCCGCCGCAGCCGACGGTCGGCGCGGTCGCGAAGCGTGGCAAAGTCCGGGATCATCCCCATGTACCAGAACAGCAGCGAGACCGTGAAGTAGGTGCTGACGGCGAAGACGTCCCAGAGCAGCGGCGAGCGGAAGTTGGGCCAGATCCAGTTGTAGTTCGGGATGGGGAAGACCATCCAGATGAACCAGATGCGCCCGACGTGGATCGCCGGGAAGATGCCGGCGCACATGACGGCGAAGATCGTCATCGCCTCGGCCGACCGGTTCACCGCCGTGCGCCACTTCTGCTTGAAGAGGCAGAGGATCGCCGAGATCAGCGTCCCGGCGTGGCCGATGCCGATCCAGAAGACGAAGTTCGTGATGTCCCACGCCCAGCCGACCTGGTTGTTCAGGCCCCACGTGCCGATGCCCGTGACGATCAGGTACAGGATCATCAGCATCCCGACGGCGGCCACCGTCGACGCAACGCAGAAGACCGGCAGCCACCATTTGCCCGGAGGCGGCTTCTCGCAGTAGCCGCAGACGATCTCCGTCACGTCGTGGATCGATCGGTTGTTGAGCACGAGCGGCGCGCGGATCGCCGGGTCCTCGATCAGGGTGCCGTCGCCCGTCGGCGCACCCTGAATCGAAGCGACGCCCGGGGCAAGCCCCGCGAGACGCTCGGCGGTGATCCGGTCGGGGTGCATCGCGCTCATGCCGGCGCTCCCATCGTGATCGGCAGGACTCTCAGGCTCAACGCGTACCCACCGTCATCCGTTCGTCGCACGGGGTCGTGCCTCCAGGAGTGCTGGGCGTCGCCGGCCGGCTCGTCGAGCCCTTCGCTCTCGTGCCCGCCGTGGTCGTGGAAGTGGTCCACGGCGGCGCGGATGGCGGGGTTGGGGTTGCGCACGCGGAGCATGTGGCTGGTGCGCGGGCGGGTGTTGAGGTAGCCCAGGAGCAGGTAGCCGCGGTGGCTGGTGCGGTTCTTCGAGACCGCGCTGTCGGGGTCGAGGATGTCGCCGAAGGCGATGGCCTCGCTGGGGCAGGCCTGCTGGCAGGCGACCTGGAAGAAGCCCTCCGGGATGTTGTCGAGGTCCTGGAGTTTCATCTCGACGCGGGCGCGGTTGATGCGCTGGATGCAGAACGTGCACTTCTCCATGACGCCGCGGCCACGGACGGTCACGTCCGGGTTCTGCTTCATCTTGGAGATCTCGTCGAGTTTCGCACGCAGCCGCGGGGGGATGAAGTTCTGGTTGAAGGTGATGCGCGTGGCGGAGTCCTTGGCGATGCTCTCGGGGACGTAGCGCGGGTCGAGGCCGCCGTTGAACTTGCTCTGAGCCCAGTCGAAGAAGTTGAACCGCCGCGCCTTGTAGGGGCAGTTGTTCATGCAGTAGCGCGTGCCGATGCAGCGGTTGTAGGCCATGACGTTGAGGCCTTCCTCGTCGTGCACGGTGGCGTTGACGGGGCAGACCGTCTCGCAGGGCGCGTTCTCGCACTGGACGCAGGCGACGGGCTGCGCGATCATCTCCTCGGGGTCGTTGAGGTCGTCGCCCACGAAGTAGCGGTCGACGCGGATCCAGTGCATCTCGCGCCCCTTGGCCACTTCCTTCTTGCCGACGACCGGGATGTTGTTCTCGCTCTGGCAGGCGATCATGCACGCGCCGCACCCGGTGCACGTGCTGAGGTCGATCGTCATCCCCCACTGCGGGCGCGTCGAGTAGGCCGGCGGGGCGCCGGTCTTGGGGTCGATGGCGCGCGGGTCGGGGTTGCCTCGACCCTGGTTGTACGGGTTGTCGTACAGGCTGAGGTTCGGCGGCGTGTGGCTGAGTTCGCCCAGTTTCTCGGCCAGACCGAGCGACGCCACGCCGGTCACGAACGGGTCCTTCACCGTCGCCTTGCCCGCGTGCTCGAGGCCGGCCATGCGCTCGCGGAAGATCGGGAGGTCGATCTCGCGGGCGACGGCGGTGCGGCTCTCGAGCGACCAGTGGTTCTGGGTGCTGGAGATCGGGTAGTGATCCCCCGTGCGGGTGAGCGTCGCGCCGCGGACGACGCGGCCCTGCCCGGCCTGTCTCACGGTGTACGCGTTCACGCCGACACCCGTGCCGACGAGGCCGCAGACCTCGCGCCCGTAGCCGAAGGCGAGCGACACGACGCCATCGGCCATGCCGGGCGAGATCCAGACGGGGACGCGGATGTCGCGCCCGCCGATGGAGAGCGTCGCGACGCGTGCGCGCGGCTCCTGTCGCGACGTATAGGAATCGGGCTCGAGGTTGAGCGCCTTGGCGGTCGCGGGGCTGACGGCGGCGGGGTTGTCCCACGCGACCTTGGTGACGGGGTCGCCCTTCTCGTGCAGCCAGCCGTTGTTGCCGTGGCGGCCGTCGCCCACCGCGCCGAGCGTGAAGACGAGTTCCATCGACGCGCTGGTCGGCGGGGCGGGGATGTCGAGGCCCGCGAGCGACTCGGCGACGGCGTCGAACCGCACCGACGGGCGCACGGGCGAGGGCGCGGAGTTGGCGAGCAGGCCGTCGTGCAGGGCGCGTCGCCAGACCTTCTCGAAGCGGGCATCGCTCTCGGCGAATCCGAGGCGCTCGCGCCAGGCGGTGCGGACGAGGTCGTGGCCACTGACAGTCTCGCCGGTGGCGAGCATCGCGAGGAGTTCGAGCGCGCTGTGCGCGGGTTCGTAGAGGGGCGCGATCATGGGCTGGATCGCGCTGATGGTGCCGTCGTTGGCGACGGCGTCGCCCCAGGACTCGAGGAAGTGCGCGCCGTTGAGGCTCCAGGTGCTCGCGGCGGCGGTCTCACTCGCGCCGACGCTGAGACAGACGCGGGCGGGCACGCGGGCGAACGCCTCGGCGAAGTTGAGGTCCGCGGGGGCGTCGTAGACGGGATTGACGTTCAGGCAGAAGACGGCGGTGATGCCGCCCGCACGCATGCGCTCGGTGACGCGGCGGATGCCGGCGTGGGCCGGGGCGGCGCGATCCTCGGAGACGGGCAGGTAGGCGACGGTCGTGCCGACGTTGCCGAGGGCGGCGTTCAGGGCGTGCGCGAGGGCGTGGACGGCGGGGGGCTGGGTCGCGCCCGCGACGATGAGGCTGCGGCCGAGGTGCTCGGGGGCGAGCAGGTCGGCGGCGAGTGCGTCGAAGAACGAGCCGGACTCTCCCGAGGCCATCGGGATCTGAAGGTCGTCGCCTGCGGGGACGCTGACGGCGGCGAGCGCATCGCGCAGTCGTGACGCGCCGGGGAGGTCGGGGTTGGCGCGCAGCAGAGCGCGGGCGAGTTCGACGGCGAAGGCAGCGATTCGCGAGGGCGCGAGGCGGACGCGGTGGTCCGCGAGGCCGCCGAGCGTGCTGAAGGCGGACTCGGCGACGTAGATGCGGCTCATCTCGTCGTGCGAGGTCATGGGGCGGCGCATGGAGGCGACGCCGCGGCTGTTGGCGATCGCGCCCGACTCGCCTTCGAGGAAGTTGCGGTCGAGCGAGACGATCACGCGGGCGCGCTCGGTGAAGAACACCTCTCGCACCGGCTCGCCGAAGGCGATGCGCGCGCCGGCGATCGGCTCATCGACGGCGGCGGGGCTCCAGGCGACCCACTCGGCGTTGGGCCAGCGCTTGCGCAGCATGGCGCGGGCGTGCTCCCATGCTGGGCCTTCGCCCGGCTCGACGATGAAGGCCACGCCCTCGCCGCGGGTGGCGTCGTAGGCCTTGAGTTCGCGTTCGGCCCAGACGCGGAAATCGTCCCAGGTGGCGTTCAGCCGACCGCGCGCGGGGTTGTCGTAGCGCGGGTTGACGAGACGGTCGGGGTCGTAGAGGCCGAGCACGCTGGCAAGGGCTTCCGCGCCGGCGCGGCCGCGGTTGTTGGGGTGGAGCGGGTTGCCCTCGATCTTGGTCGGGCGTCCCTCGTGGGTCTCGACGAGCAGGCCCTCCGCCCCGCCGCAGGGCAGCGGCATGGCGGTGGCGTAGAAGAGCGGCTTGCCGGGGATGACTTCCTCGGGGACTTCGCGCGAGTAGGCGAGGATTTTGTGGTCGGGCCTGCGGCATCCCGGGATGGTGGCCGCGCCGGCGAGGGCGAGGCTCGCGCCCATCAACTTGACGAAGTCGCGTCGCGAGGTGGAGAGGAGTTCGCTCGCGCCGGCGGGGAACTCGCGTTCGAGGAACTCGCGGAAGTCGGGCGCGTCGACGAACTCCTCGGTGCTGCGCCACGCGGCGCGGCCGTTGAGGCGCGCCAGGTGTCGCGTGCCGGAGGGCGGCTCGACCTTGCCTTTGCTGGATGGGCACTGGTGTTGCGTCATGCGTCCGCTCGCTCGTCGGTCGGGTGGGCCGTGGGGGTCAGTGGTGGCAGGCTCCGCAGGTCTGGGGAGGGGATCGCCGCAGCGAGTCCACGAGTTGCTGCGGCGTCACGCCGTTGTAGTTGCGGCCGGTGACGGGGCGCGCCAGCCACTCCGTCTCGACCCAGACGAGGTCCGTCACCTTGTCCGGCGGGACCATGTGCTTCTCCGGGTTGCGGTGGCAGTCGAGGCACCAGCCCATGTGCAGCCCCTCCGCCTGGTAGACGACGGGCATGCCCATGATCTGGCCGTGGCACGAGAAGCACGAAACGCCCGCCTTGACGTGCGCGTCGTGCGGGAAGTTGCGGACGTAGTCGGGAAGTTTGTGGATGCGTCGCCACTCGATGGAGCGGTCCTCCGCGTAGGCCTCGCGCACGAACCCAACGCGGTGGATGTCCCAGTTGCGCAGCCGCTCCTCCGCGTGGCATCCCATGCACGTCGCGACGTTCGGGATGTTCGCCTCGGGAGACTTCTCCACCTTCGTATGGCAGTACCGACAGTCGATGCCCAACTGGCCGGCGTGTAACTGGTGGTTGAAGCCGGTGCCCGGCTGCGTGGGCATGTAGCCGACGCGCGTGTAGTCGGGCGTGGCCCAGTACCAGGTTCCCCAGACGACGCCGATCAGCCCGAAGAACGCCGCGCCTGCGCCGAGCGTCGGCATGGCGTTCATCCATTTCGGGAAGAGTGCCGACACCTTGAACGCTCCTCTATCGCGGACCCGCATGGGGCCGGCGGACGGGCGGGAACTGTCGGGGACTCGGACCCCGGAAAAGCCGGACGCGGGATGTCCGGACCTGGCACGGACCCTTCCGGTTTTCCATGCGCCGTTGCTGTGAGGCAGAAATGTCCGCATGTTGTGTGTAGTCTGTCAAGTCCCGTCGGCCAGTTGCGGGGCAAATGAGACGGGGTCGCAACAAAGCCAGACCCGGACATAACCCTCACGGAAGACACCGATGGCTGCCGATTCCGCGGCCGATCTTCGAAAGTCGGATCGTGTCGCCGCGCCGCTCGCGCTCGGGTTCGGGACGGCGGTGGCGATGTGGTGCGCGTGGTTTCTGACGCATTTTCCGGGGTTGAACCTGCCGCCCGCAGCGGTGGCGGGTGTGCTGCTGCTCGCGTGGGTGGGGGCCGCGGGCGTTCTGTCGCGGGTGTGGGGCGCGGGCGTCAAGACCGGCGCGATGGGTGGCGTCGTCGCAGCGCTGGTGAACCTGCTCGCGCTCGGGTCGCTCCTCGTCGAGCAGGCCGACCCGGCGACCTACGCGGGCGGCCAGCCGCCGATCCGACCCAACGCCGCGCTCGCCGCGGGCGGGTTCTTCGCCCTGGGCGCGGTCGTAGGTGCGGCGGGCGGCGCGATCGAGACCAGCAGCGCCGGAGCCAGCTCGGCCGCGGCGCGCAGC
>DAOMNQ010000007.1:0-73376 GCA_035443945.1 Phycisphaerales bacterium
AGGTCTGCCTCGCGCACCTCGTCGCCCACCTTCGGCGGCGCGGCTTCACGCTGCTCGACACCCAGGCCTGGAGCGACCACCTCGCCGGGTTCGGCTGCGTCGAGATCGCCCGGGCCGAGTACCGCCGCCGCCTGCGCGCAGCCCTCGCCCTCTCGCCGACCTGGGGCCGCTTCGACCCGGATCGAACGCTCCCCACGCTCACGGCGAAGGCGTGAACCGCCACGGCTTGCCGCACTCCGGGCACACGGCCGCCCCCGGCGTTCCCGACATGTCGTACCCGCACCACTCGCACGCCCGATCCTGCCGGAACGCCCGGCGGCGGGCCAGCAGCGGCAGGAGCGCGGCCGGGCCGGCCATGATGAGCGCGACCGACCCGACGCCGATCAGAGCGAACAGCGTCCCCTCGCCGCAGTAGCAGCCCGTCTTGCGCCGGACCATCACATCCAGCGGGATCAACGCCACGAACTCGACGATGCTGCCGCGGAAGAGCGCCCGCGCCACACCCGCGATCACCGACTCGCTCGGCTTGTCGGTCACGTGCACGTACGCCACCAGCAGCGTCGTGCATCCCGCCCAACTGACGCCCAGCGCGGCGAGCATCACGACCAGCACGTACCCCGCGTCGATCGACGACGGCAGGTAGTGGACGATCACCGCGCCCACGCTCCCGACCGCCGCCGCGACGAATACGCCCAGCCCGAGCGCCGCCACCGCGAGGCTGAGGTACACCGCGACGCCCCGGCTCCGTCGCGGCCTGTTGAACCGGAACGGCAGCACCAGCACGCTCTGCAGCACGGGCGGGACGACCGCCAGGAGCACGCCGTGCACCAGGCCCGCCCCGCTCTCGAAAACGCCGAGCATGTCCGTCATGGTGGGCCACGCCCAGAGCGTCGGGGGCCTCGAGCCGAGAGGCGTCGGAAGACTCGCGCCAATCGAAATGCTCTGCCCCCACATGAACGCGTGGAACCCGAGCAGCACGACCGCCTGCACAGTCCAGAAGACGAGGAGCAGCGGCCATTTCCGCCGGGGCAGTCGCATCGGGCGCTCCGTGATCGGCGGGAGTCTAGAGCCTATCCCGAAACCCGAGATTCACCACAGAGGCACAGAGGGGACCGAGAAAACAACCAATGATTCCTGCCTCGGTGCTCTCTGTGCCTCTGTGGTGAGATCGGTTCTCCGAGGTTACGGGATAGCCTCTACTTCGACTCGCCGCGCCGTCCCTCGCGGCACGCGACCCGCACCGATCCCGCCGGTGGTACACTCACGCGCCCGAGCGTAAGGAGTCCCGCCCTGTTCGCCCTGCCCCGGATCCAGGACCTGTGGGAGCGGCTCGCTTCCTACAACGCCGTCGCGGCCGCGTTCGAGTTGGCCGTTATCTGGGTCGTCGTCCTGCTCGTCGTGCGTTTCGTACAGGGCACCCGCGCCGCCGGCGTGATGAAGGGCATGCTGGTGCTGATCGTGGTCGCCACGCTTGTGGTGCACATGATCGGGGGCGGGCAGGCGTTCCCGCGGCTCTCCTTCCTCTACGAGCGGTTCCTCGCCATCGTCGCGATCGGCCTGGTCGTCATCTTCCAGCCCGAACTCCGCCGCGCCCTCATCCGGCTCGGGGAGGCCCCCTTCTTCCGCTCCTCGCCCGGCGAGATCGCGCAGGTGGTCGAGCCGATCGCCGAGGCCTGCGCCTACCTCTCCAAGGGCCGCTTCGGCGCGATCATCGTCCTCGAACGCCAGGTCGGCCTGGCCGCGCTCACCGAGGGCGGCACTCGGCTCGACGCCGCCCTCTCGGCGCGCCTGCTGCAGACCATCTTCTTCCCCGGCACCGCGCTGCACGACCTCGCCGTGGTCATCCGCGGGCGCGTCATCCACGCCGCCAACGTCCAACTCCCCCTCGCCGACCCTGCGGACATGCCGGACCCGACGCTCGGCTCGCGCCACCGGGCCGCGGTCGGTCTCTCGCGCGAGTGCGACGCCCTCGTCATCGTCGTGAGCGAGGAACGCGGCTCGATCCGCGTCTGCGAGCGCGGCCGCTTCACGCCGACGCTCACGCCCGACGAACTGCGCAACCACCTCAAGCAACGCCTCACGCGAATCCGGCAATCGGCGACGGCCTCGCAGGAGCCGGAGCAGCCCGCGGAACCTGAATCCATGGCCGCGCAGGGTCAGTCAGGAGGCGCGAATGGCACCGACTGACCGCGCGACCGGCGAGCGGAAGACCCGCCTCGCGCGCGACCTCAAGATCTACGGCCTCGTGACCCTGGTCGCGATCCTCATCTGGGTCTTCGCGGAGGGCGAGAGCCTCCAGCGCCAGACCCGGCGAGTCGACCTCACGCTGCGGGGCGACGCCGCGCCGCCCCGCCTCGTCCGCGTGCAGTCCGGCGAGACCGACTGGCGCGGCCAGGTAAACCTGTCGCTGGAAGGGACCACCGCCGCGCTGGCCGGCATCGACGACGAACTCCGCCGCGCCATCGCCATCGAGCCGGGCATGGAGGGCTTCCCGCCCGACCCCGGCGAGCAGGTCGTCGACCTCCGCACCGTGCTCCCCGCCCACGAGGCGTGCCGCAACCGCGGCGTCACCATCGCACGCGTCGAGCCGCCCACCATCACCGTCTATGTCTACGAACTGGTCGAGCGCACCGTGCCCGTGCGCGTCGAGGTCCCCGAGGGCGAGGCAGACGGCCAGCCCGTGCCCTCCGTCGAGACCGCCCGCGTCCGCCTCTCGCGCGAGGCCGACGCCGCCCTCTCCGGCGCCCCCACGCTCGTCGCCCGCCTCACCAGCGCAGACCTCGCCGCGCTCACCCCCGGGCGCGCCCAGCAGGTCCGCGGTGTGCCGCTCGTGCCCGGCCCGGCCCTCGTCGGCGTCGATCCGCTGCTCATCTCGCCGCAGCGCGTGGACGTGACCGTCACGCTCCGTACGCGGACGGACTCGATCGTGCTGCCGAACGTGCCGGTGCACCTGCGCCTCGGCCCGCTCGAACAGGCCCGCTGGATCGTCGAGATTGCGCCGGAGGACCAGGCCCTGCGCGACGTCCGCGTCACCGGCCCCGCCGAGTTCATCGCCCAACTCCGCTCCGGCCAGCGCACGCTGATCGCGTTCGTCCCTCTCTCGTTCGAGGAACTCGAGCGGGCCATCCCCGCCAAGCAGGCCGAGTTCGCCGACCTCCCCACCACCGTCCGCTTCGAGGCCGGCGACCGCGAAGTGCGCCTCAACATCCGCGCACGCGACGAATCCACCGGCGACCGACAGAACACGGGCGGCCCGAACCCGTAGCCCCGTCGCCCGAGACAGCCTGATAGACTTGCGGCGATGGCCGACCCAGCCATGCCGCCGAAGCGCGACCTGCTGCTGCCTCTGGCGCGGCTGTACGCGCACCTCGAACTGCCCCGCTACGGCTACTTCCTGCACTTCTGCGGCATGAACTCGCAGGACGCCTGGCGCGACGCCCCGACGGTCGAGTGCCGCGAGCGTTTCTTCGGACACCGCATGAGGCTCGACCTCGCCGACTTCTTCCAGCGCATCGCCTGGTTCTTCGGCTGCTACGGCGAGTTGGACGTGCTCTCGGCGGTCTCGTGCGTCGTGCGCCCGGGCGACGAGTGCGTGGACGGCGGGGCCAACATCGGCCTCGTGACCCTCCACATGGCAGGGTGCGTCGGCCCCTCGGGACTCGGGGGGGGGGGGGGGCGTACACGCCTTCGAGCCGGGGCCGAAGCCGCTCGAGCGCCTCCGCTGGCACGTCGAGCGGAACCGCCTCGCGCACGTGGTCGTCCACGCCGAGGGGCTGTCGGACGAGCCGGCGACCCTCGAGTACAAGCGGCCCGGATTCGACAACCTCGCCAACGGCACGCTGGGCGCCGTGCCGGAGCGCTACGGCGAGGCCGTCTTCGACCGGGAGCGGGTCCGCGTCGTGCGCGGCGACGACGTGATCGACACGCGGAGCGACAGGCCTCTCTTCATCAAACTGGACGTCGAGGGCTTCGAGCACAAGGCGCTCTCGGGCTTCACGGAGGCCGTCGAATCGCGCTCGCCCGCCGTGCTCCTCGAAGTCAACGGCGAGATGCTGGGCGCAAACGGCTCCTCCCCCGAGGCCATCCACGACGAACTCGCGCGGCTGGGCTACGCCGCCTTCGCCCTCGACCGCTCCGGCTTCCGCCGCCGACACCGCCTCTTCCTGCACCGCCTGACCCGCACGCAGGTCGGTTACGAGAAGGACGTGCTCTGGCTGCGGCCGGGGACGGTTCACTGGACTCGCGCGGAGCCGCACATGCTCGACCCGGATCGGCACCGCTACTGGCGGCACGTGGAACTGGCGAGGCAGGGGATCGTCGTGCGTTGAACGCCAAAGCGCAGAAAGGACCGGCGACGCGCTACCCAGAAGCGACAGTGTCATCGAGACGACAAGCGACCGGTCGAGAGGAGCATTCGCTGTTCTGCCCGGACAGCGCTGACAGCTAGAACCTATCCCATATCCTCAAGATTCAACTTCACCACAGAGACACAGAGATCACAGAGGCGGAAAAACAAGCTCTTTCTCTCTGTGCCCTCTGTGTCTCTGTGGTGAATCATGGGTTTGGGGATAGGTTCTACTCTGTGCGCGGTTCAGCGAGAGAGGCCGTGTCCACGATGAGATCGAGGGCACGCGTGACTTCCGGGTCGAGTAGACGCGGCGGAACAAGACCCGCTAGCACATGGTAATCACGCTTGAGCATCAAGTTCGGGAGCCTGAGCGCGCTGTAGAACTGGGCGAACACGCGGTCGAGGAACTGGTCGCTCGCTTTGACGTCGCGCCACCACTCGTCGGTTGGATCGGCCAAAGCCACAGGCGGCACGAACTGCTTGATGGCCTCCCGCATCGCCGCTACGCGGTTAGTGGCAAACTTCTCAGAGAACAACTCGCCCGGCGCATCATCCTTTGCGGTTCGCTCGGCATACGCCAAGAGAGTCTCGGGCTGACAGAGGTAGTTCTCGATCTCTCTGCGCCGCCAGAAATGCCACCGCAGCGCGTCGTCTCCAGGGGCTTCGCGGTCCAGTCGATCCAGGATCGCGACGCCAACAAGAGTCGTCTTGGCCTCTCGCAGCCCGTAGAAGTGCGCAGTCGCCGAAGTCGGCTGATTCTGCACGTACCGTACAAACGGGCTATCAAGGCAACTCCTCGCGGGATGGCCGAGAGAGTCGGCCCACGCCTGCAGGATGGCAAGGTCCGTGGCGCCTTCCAGGTAGAGCACCCACCCGCGTTGCTCCGCCTGAGCGTACTGCTCGAATCCGATTTCCTTCAGCGATTTCAGCACCTGAGACCCGCGGTCGTCGATCCGGTGCGGTCGCCCTACGAACTCCACGACGACATCTCGGTCCGCGGCCTCGTTGAGCAGAACCTCTGAGTGGCTCGCCGCAACGATCTGACAGTTGTGGCGCTGCGCGCTCGACGCGAGTTCGTGGTATATCTGGCGCTGTCGCAGCCACTCCAGATGCGCATCCGGTTCGTCGATCAAGAGTAGGCTGTTGGGGTTCGCGTAGATGTACGCCAGCAGAAGGAGCACCTGCTGGAGTCCGCGCCCGGCGCAGGACAGGTCAAGGCGCGCATTCCCCTCACGGTACGTCATCGTGATTTCGCCGCGGTCGGGGGAGTACTCCGGCGCGTCAAGGACGACACCAAACAAGGACTCCATCTGTTTCGTGAGGCTGTTCCAGGCGTCACCGCGAGCAGCGCTGTCGGGCTGTGGTTCGACGAGCCGGTAGCACAGGTTGCGGAGCACTTCGGCGGTCCGTCCCTCGCCCACCCGGACATTGATCGCGCCAGGATCAAGTCGCGTCTCGTGCGAAGCAAGGCCGGACATTGCGGGCATGAACGCGACCCGTACGGAAGCGACCTCTCCGGGCACGGCGAGCGCATCCTCGCTCTCATCCCCCAAACGCGCGGGCCTGCAGTAAATGGACTCCTCGTTGCCGTAGTAGAACTCAAAGCCGGATGTCCACTGGGAGTTGGCGCTCACGCCTTCGACCTCGATCGTGATGTACACCTTGCGAGTCTTTGCTTCCCCGTTCAAGCGTTCTGACGAGTGAGTGTGAAGCTGCCGCCAGAGCAGGTTGGCCACGGGTACAGGCAGTGAGATCAGATCCTTGCGGTTGATCGTGACGCCCGGACGCTTCTCAGGGGTCTTCCCCCCGGACCGACGCTCGTTCCACTTGAGCACGCCATAATGCCACAGCGCAAGGGCCTGAAGTGCGGTTGTCTTCCCGGAGTCGTTGGGTCCGATGAACACAACCGGATTGCCCAGTTCGATGTCGACCGCATCGAAGCGCTTGAAGTTTCTGATTCGCATTCGAGTCAGCATTGTGGTCCTTCGCCCTCAGAACTGCCTTCGCAGCCGCGCGCTCTGGATGCCCAGTTGCGCGCGGTACTTCGCCACCGTGCGGCGCGCGATCTCGATGCCGCGCTCCTTCAGCCGGTCCACCAGCGCGTCGTCGGAGAGCGGGCTCGCCTTGTCCTCCGCGTCCACCACCTCGCGCAGCGCGGCCTTGATCGCGTCCCACGAGATCTCCTCGCCCGTCTCCGTCTCCGTGCCGCCCGTGAAGAACCGGCGCAGCGGCACCACGCCCCGCGGCGTCATCACGTGCTTGTCCGCCACGGCGCGGCTGACGGTGGCGACGTGGATGCCGAGTTGCTCGGCCACCTGCGTCATCGGCAGCGGCCTGATCGCCTGCGGGCCGTAGTCGAAGAACTCTCGCTGGTGGTCCACCACCGCGTTCAGCACCCGCTGGAGCGTGCGGCGGCGCTGCTCGACCGCGTCGATCAGCCACTGCGCGTTGTTCAGGTTCGTCCGCAGGAACTCGCGGTCGCGCTTCGGCACGCCCCGGTCGCGGACCATCTCGGCGTACTCTTTGTTGATCCGCAGGTTCGGCAAGCGCGAATCGTTCAGGTACGCGATGTAGCGGTCGTGCTCCTCGTCGTACTCCACGATCGCGTCCGGGATGATCGGCTCGGGCTGCTCGGCGACGAGGCGGCGCGCCGGCGCGAGGCTCAGGCGTCGCAGCAGTTCCAGGCCCGCCTTGATCTCGTCGATCGTCAGGCCGGCGCGCTCGGCGATCTTCGGCAGGCGGTTCTGCGTCAGGTCTTCGAGGTGATCCGAGACCAGCGTGCGCGCCACGCGCAGCGTCGCCGCGCGGTCCTCGTCCGAGTCCCACCCCTCGCCGTCCTCCATCGCGTCCAGCTGCAGCAGCAGGCACTCGCGCGCGTCGCGGGCGGCGATGCCGGGCGGCTCCAGGAACAACTGCACGGCCGTCAGGGCGCGCTCGAGGTCGCCCGCCCCTGCGCGTGCGCCGTCCGGCCCCGCGGGCGCGTTGGCCGCGATGGTCTCCAGCGGGGTGCGCAGGTAGCCGTCGTCGTCGAGGTAGCCGATGATGAGTTCGCCCGGGCGGCGAAGCGACTCTTCGACATCCGCCAGGTGCCACTGGTTCACCAACTGCTCCCCCAGCGAGGCCGCCCGCGCCGGGGCCGCGGCCATCGCGTCCATCTTCCCGTCACGCTCGCCGTCGAGGCGGCGCGACGGCGCACGCTCCGGTCGGTCACGCAACGGCCTGGCGGAGTACTCGTTCTCGGCGGCCTCGGGGTTGGCTCGCTCGTAGCGGTCCAGGCGGTCGAAGCCCTCCTCGGCGGCGCTCGCCTCTCCCGCGCCCTCGCCGCGCACCTCCGCGGCCGGCTCGGGTCGATCCGCGCCCGGCTCGACCAGTTCCAGCGTCGCGTTCCCCGCCAGTTCCTGCTCGATGCGCTCCTCCAACTCGGTGAGCGGCATCTGCAGGATCTCCATCGACTGGATCACCCGCGGCGCCAGCCTCATCTGCTGGCCGAGTCGCATGTGCTGGGAGGTTTCGAACCGCATGCATGACCCGATCAATCACTTGCCCGAAGACCACTCCGCCACTCTGCCACTCTGCCACTTCCTCACTCTACCTTCTGCCTCCCCAGGATGGCGTCCGCCAGCACCGCCTTGTTGGCGTACTCCAGTTGCGACCCGCTCGGCAGGCCCCGCGCCAGGCGCGAGACCGCCACGCCGCGCTTGTGGAGTTCCTCGGCCAGAAAGAGCGCGGTCCCGTCGCCCTCCAGCGTCGGGTTCAGCCCGAGCACGACCTCGCGGATCGGCACGCCGCCGGGGTTCTTCGCCGGGTCATCGACGCGCGCCAGCAGGTCGCCCGCGGTCAGTTCCTCCGGCCCGACGCCGTCGAGCGGGCTGAGCCGGCCCATGAGCACGTGGTACAGCCCCTTGTACATCCCCGTCTGTTCGAGCGCGATCAGGTCCTTCGGCTGCTCGACCACCAGCACCGTGGATCGATCGCGCGAGGGGTCGGCGCAGATGGCGCATGGGTCGCCCTCGGCGAAGTTCGAGCAGACCGAGCAGTGCCGAACCGTGCGCTTGACGTCGGCGATCGCCCGCGCGAGCGCCATCGCCGCGGCCTCGTCGCTCTTGAGCAGGTGGAACGCCAGCCGCTCCGCCGACCGCCGCCCGATTCCCGGCAGGTCCGCGAGCCGCTCGATGAGCCGATCGACGGCCTCCGGGTATGCGCGCGCCCGTGCCGCCGCGGGCACGGGCCGCCCCGCGCCCGCCCCGGCCCCCTCCCTGGCGCCCGAGCGATTCGTCATGCGCACATGGTAGGGTCTACGATCCCCCCGATGCCCCGGCAACCACGCGCACCGTTCTCCGTCGCCGGGTTCCTCCGCAACGCCCTCGCCGTCGGCCTGATCGTCACCGTCGGCGTGTTCGCCTATCGCGAGTGGGTGCGCCCCAACCTCTTCCCCAAGAACTTCGGCGTCGTCACCGAGGGCGTCCTCTACCGCTCCGGCAAACTCACCCCGGCCGCCACCGAGAGGGTCGTCCGGGAGCACGGCATCCGCACCATCGTCGATCTCGGCGCGTTCGAGCCGGGCACGCGCGAGGAGCGCCTCGCCCAGCGCACCGCCGATGCGCTCGCGGTGGACCGCGTCCGCATGGACCTCGAGGGCGACGCGACCGGCAATCCGAACTATTACGCCGAGGCCCTGCGCATCATGACCGACCCCGAGCGCCAGCCCGTGCTCGTGCAGTGCGGGGCCGGGTCGGAGCGGACCGGGTGCGCCGTCGCCATGTACCGCCACCTCGTCGAGGGCGTGGCGATGGACGACGCCTACGCCGAGACGCAGCGCTACAAGCACAACCCCCGCCGCAACCCGCGCCTGCGCGAGGTCTTCGAGGCCTGGACCGAGCCGGTCGGGCGAGCGCTGCAAGAGGGCGGGCACGTGCCGGGGGCGGACCCGCTCACGCTCCGCTGACCCATCCTCCCACACCTGCCTCGCCGGTGGCACAGGCGTCCCGCCTGTGCCGAGCCTGTGTCCATCCCGAGCCGACTACAGTTCCCCCATGGCGGACCCCATCAAGGCCCACTTCGACGGCCGGGTCTTCGTCCCCGACGAACCCGTGAATCTCCGCCCCGGCCAGCGGGTGCAGGTGCGGCCGGAACACACTGTCCATCCGAACGGCGATCAGACCCCGTCGCCGGACGTCATCGCCGATCGCATCCGCAATATCCGCGAGTACGCCGGGTCCGTGGCCGCGCCCGTCCTGCCGGACGAGGCGCTGCGCCGCGAGAGCATGTATGAAGAGCGCACATGAGGGTCGCACTCGACACGAACATCGTACTGCGCGTCAAGAATCGCAACGCCCCCTGCGCGACGCGATCCTCAGGACCCTCGAGACGCTCGCACGGAAGGGCGCCGAACCCGTCATGTCCGCGCAATCACTCTTCGAAATGTGGGCCGTCATGACGCGCCCGGCTGAGGCGACTGGCTGGGGTTTCACCCCCGCTCAAGCGCTCGCGCAAACGCAGGAGACGCTCGAACGCCTCGCGGTTCTACCCGACCCACCCGATCTCGTACCGCGCTGGCTTTACCTCTGCACCAGATACGAAGTCAAGGGACGAGCAGCCTACGACGCGCGCTTGGCCGCCTTTGCCGTCGGACACGGCATCCGTGACCTGGTCACGCTCAACGAGGCGGACTTCCGACGCTACGACGAAAACTGCTGCATCGTTCCTGGGGTCGGTTGAGCGAAAAGCGTCCGGCGGCCGCGCCGCCCTACATCTTCTTCCCCACCACCAGCCCCACCACCCCGGCCACCAGGGTCACGCCCGCGCAGACGCCGACCCACATCCAGTGGTTGTTGCCGACCGCGGCGAGCAGGCCCGCCGATGCGCCGGTGATGGCGAAGAGGACGACGGCGAGTGCGAAGGCGCAAGTCGCCACGACGCCGAGCGCCAGGCCGCCGACCAGCCCTGAACCGGGGCCGTCGATCACCTCGGCGACGAAGATGGGCGCGGCGACGGGAGTCGCCTCGGTCTCTGCGCCGGTGGACTCGAAGAGCGCGGCCGGCTCTCCCCCGACCGCGGACGCGGCTGCCGTTTCCTGACCTCCGCCGAGTACGTCTTCGAGCAGGTCCGCGCCGAGCGAGGTGTCGTCGCTCTCGCGGGTCAGGTCCAGGAGGCCGGAGCCGGACGCTCCCGCGTCGATCTCGAACCCTGCGCCGAGCGCGGTATCGGTGATCTGGGTCTGGGCCGAGGGGTCGGCCTCCTCCGCCTCGTCGGCGTCGAAGATGCTGATGCCGGTCTGCTCCTTGGGGTTGTCCGCGCCGAGCGAACTGCCGGAACCGGACGAGGTAAGGCTGATCGGCTCCAGGTCGTCGGCGAGGGGGATGGCGTCGTCGCCGCCCGCGAGCAGGTCCACCTGCTCGCGTTTGAAGACCAGCCGATCGCGGTCGCGGAACTCCTGCAACTGTCCGCTGGCGGCCATCTGCTTGACATCCGCCTCGGACTTGCCGAGTTTCGCAGCCGCCTCTTCGAGCGAGTAGAACATCTTGGCCATGACGACTCTCCGCGTGCCGATCGTTTCTGGTGGGGCGTGCCTCACGCCCGCCGACGGTGCATCATACTCGCCCCGCCCGCCCAGCCCAGCGAGCCACCCGATGACCCCCGAGCACCCCGAGGCCGCCTACCGCCGACCCGTCCCTCCCTACCCCATCGAAACCCACGAACTCCGCCTCCCCTCGCTCCCGGCAGCGCTGGACGGCCTCCGCATCCTGCACTTATCCGACCTGCACGTCCGCCGCCTGAGCCTGAGATCGGGCCTGATGGCCCGCACGCTGGAGGCTCTCCATGTCACGCCCGCCGACCTTGTGCTGCTCACCGGCGACTACGCGGACCGGCCCGGGCACGAGCGCGCCGCTCTTCGGACGCTTTGCGCCCTCGCCGTGGCGTGGCGATCGCGTCACGGAGCGGCCGCGGTTTTCGGCAACCACGACACGGCTCTGATGCGACGCCTTGCGCGCACCGTCCTCGGCATCCGATGCATCGACACGGGCGCCATTGACCTCGCCGGCCTCCCCGTGCGCATCCTCGGCGCGTCGTACCCCGAGGACCTCTTTGCGGCGGCGCTCTCGCGTTCGGAGGACGACCGCTTCGAGATCGCTCTCGTGCATGACCCGGTGGCCGCGATGGCGGCGGCGGAACTGCGCGTGCCGCTCGTGCTCGCCGGGCACACGCACGGGGGGCAGGTGCGCCTCTCGCCGCGGGCGATCCCGCACACCTCGTCGGACCTGCCGGCGTCGCTCGCGTCGGGCATCCTGCGGATCGACGGCACGCTCTGCTGCATCAGCCGGGGGCTGGGCGATGCGATGCTGCCGCTGCGGCTCAACTGCCCCCCCCATGCGCCGCTGTATGTTCTGCGCCGGTCGATGGAGGACCATGGCCCGTCGCAGCGCGCGCCGCGGAGTCTCCGACCGTGGTAGCGGCTACAGCGACGCGATGATCCCTTCGACCGCCCCGCGCGCCTCGCGCCCCGGCCGTGTGAGGTTGTAGACGACACCCGGGGGCGTGCCGTCCAGGACGCGTCGAGAGAGCAGGCCGGCTCCGGTCGCCGAGCGCAGTGCGGCCGCGAGGGCACGATCGGTGATGCCCGGCAGCGCGGCGCGGATCTCGACGAACCGCCCCCCCCCTTCGCCGACCGCACTCACCGCGGGCAGGGTCCACTTCCGCAGGCCGATTTCCTCGAGGCAGCGCCGGCGGAGCAGGCCCCAGAGCGACGCGCAGGCAGGCCCGATCCGGGCGCCCCGCACCGTGAGCACGAGTTCCGGGCGGAGGGGGTGGCCGTAGCCGGGGTTCCGGCGCATCCAGCCGTGGGCGGTGGCGAACTCGACGGTATCGCGGAGTACGGACCTGCCCACGCTGAGGCGGTGCATGAGGCCGATGAACCGCGCCCCGGTCGAGTCGCGGCTCTCGGCCGCCCCGTGGACCTCGGCGATCACGGGCACGCACCATCGGCGATGGAAGAGGTTCACCAGCGCCTCGGGGCAAGCCCTCACTTTCGCTCCAGCCCCTGCCATCCGTGGCCCCTCAGCCATTCGGCCTTTGCGCTTCTGCCTTTGCTCTTCGGCCTCCGGCCTTGACTTCAAAGTATAGCCACTATACTTTATGCCAATCGCCCCCGCAACCCGCGGCGGCCCAGCCACGGAGCCAGACCATGCCCGGCACGCCCCAATACGACGGCGGACTGACGATCTCGACCCAGGTCAGCAGCCTCGACAAGGCCATCGACTGGTACACCAACGTCCTCGGCATGAAACTCCTCTACCGGGTCGACCACATCGGATGGGCCGAGGTCGCCAGCCCCGTCGCACGGGTCAACGTCGGCCTCTCGCAGGTCGATCGCCCCAGGGTCGGCGCAGGCCCCGTCCCCACCTGGGGCGTCCACGACATCGACAAGGCACGCTCCACGCTCGAATCGCACAAGGTCCGCTTCGACGGCGACACCATCACCATCGAGGGCATGGTCCGGCTCGCTACATTCTTCGACCCCGACGGCAACGCCTTCATGCTCTACCAGAGCCTCTCCCAGCAGTAGAACCTATCCCCAAACCCATGATTCACCACAGAGACACAGAGGGCACAGAGAGAAAGAGCTTGTTTTTCCGCCTCTGTGATCTCTGTGTCTCTGTGGTGAAGTTGAATCTTGAGGATATGGGATAGGTTCTAACCTCCCTCTGTTCAGGGGCGGGGCTTTGCAAGCCCGCCTTCCCGGAGATTCCCATGCCCACCACGCTCCTCCCCATCCTCGTCTCCTGTCTCTTCGCGCCACAGTCCTCACCCCCCCCTCCCGACCTTGCGGACTTCGCCTGGCTCAGGGGCGAGTGGCGGGCCGAGACGGAGCGCGGGACGATCGTTGAGACCTGGGGTCGACCGGAGGGCGACGCGCTCCTCGGCATGATGCGGATCACCGAGAGCGGCCACGCCCGCCTGTACGAGATCTTCGTCATCGAGCGCGACGGCGACGACCTCGCCCTCCGCGTGCGCCACTTCAACCGCGGCCTTGTGCCGTGGGAGGCCGAGCGCGACGGCCCGATGACCTTTCCGCTGCTGCGCGCCGAGAACAATCACGCGATCTTTGAGGATGCCGCCCGCGCCTTCCCGCGCCGGATCGTCTACACGCGCGACGGGGACCGCCTGGAGGTTCGCCTCGAGCCCGCCCCGGACGCCGCCGTCGCCCCGCGCGCCTTCGACTTCCAGCGCGTCCCCTGACCCCTGTTCCCCCACTCCCCCCGCATACCATCCCCGAACCCCGGGGAACATCGCCATGCCCAGCCCGAAAGTCCTTGCCTTTGCCGGCAGCGCGCGCCGCGACTCGATGAACAAGAAACTGCTCCGCGTCGCGGCGGCCGGCGCGCAGGAGGCCGGCGCGACCGTCACGCTCCTCGACCTCGCCGACTACCCGCTCCCGATCTACGACGGCGACCTCGAAGCCGCCGAGGGCATCCCCGACAACGCTCACCGCCTCAAGGACCACTTCCTTCAGCACCACGCGCTGCTGATCGCCTGCCCCGAGTACAACTCGTCGATCACGCCGCTGCTGAAAAACACGATCGACTGGGTCTCCCGCCCGCGCGACGCCGACGGCGGGCCGCTCGGATGCTTCAAGGGCAAGACCGCGGGCCTGGTCGCGGCGAGCGGCGGCAACCTCGGCGGGCTGCGCGGCCTGGTGCACGTCCGCGCCATTCTCTCCAACATCGCCGTCCTCGTCGTGCCCGAGCAGTTCGCGCTCGCGAAGGGCGACACCGCCTTCGATGAGGCGGGCCGACTGAAGGACGCGGGCGCGGAGAAACTGGCGAAGGCTGTCGGCGCGGCTGCGACCCGCGTCGCGGCGAGCCTGCTGCGCTGAACACCGTCATGCGGTGGACGCCCGGCGCTCTCTGCAGATGCACGCCGCGATGCCGCTCTGTGCACCAGGCGCGTGCGCTCAGTCGCCTTTGAAGAGGGCCGCCTCGGCTTCGGGCGTGGGCGTGAGACGCCGCACGACGCCTCCGGGAATGCGTCGCGGGACGACCCGGAGCGCGACGGGGTCCGCGTCGGCGCGATGCACCCAGATGGTGACGGGGTCGGCCGTCGGATCGATCATCGCGAGACCGAACGGGAACGACGTGCTGAGCGTGTCGGCGAGGCGTGCGCCGTCCGTGCGAGCGGGCGCGAGGCCGCCGATGACGTCGCCCTGCCGGAAGCCTGCTTCTGCGGCGGGTCCGGCGGGGTCGATCTCGACGACGCGTCCGAAGCCCTCGCCGTCCTCGGTCCGCAGGCCGACGTAGGCGAGTTCGGCAGGAAACTCGCGCCATTCGTATCCCAGCGAGAGGAGCGCGTCGCGGACGGTCGGCGCTTCGGCTC
Source organism: Phycisphaerales bacterium (assembly GCA_035443945.1). GTDB lineage: Bacteria > Planctomycetota > Phycisphaerae > Phycisphaerales > UBA1924 > CAADGN01. Next base: position 14,720 of record DAOMNQ010000007.1, read on the forward strand.
CGGTGATGTGCCGTGATGCGAAGTCCGCAAGCCCGAGGCCGCCGAGGCGCGCCAGGATTGTCTCGTCGGAATATCGCATCTCTCGTTCCGCGATCATCTCGCGGAGCATGACGGCCAGCCCGCCGTGCCCGCGTCGTCGCAGTTCGGCGTCGAGCGAGAGCGCGAGGACCGCTCCACCCTTGTAGGCCATTGTCTCGCGCGGGCCGTCGCCGTCGCGCCAAGGTTCGTCCGCGCCGATGAAGGGCGTGGAGCCGAACGCGGACCCCGCCGCGTCGCGCTCGATTTCGAGCATCCGGGTGGCGAACCACTCGCGGGGGAGCACGCCGCAGGCCGCGCCGTGCCAGAGCGAGAGATAGTCGGTGAAACCTTCCTTGAACCAGACGGTGCGCTCGGGTTCGGCCTCCCGGAGCACGCCGCCGAGCCAGGTGTGGAAGAGTTCGTGGCAGATGAGATGCCGGTAGTACGGCGAGTCGAGGAGCCAGTCCGGCGAGCCCGGCGGGAGCCCGACGACCAGGCCGTGGTCCGTGAGGTAGCCGCCGCCGGTCGTGCCGCTGATGCAGATCCGCACCGGACGGTGCGGCGGTGCGTGCAGCGTCGCGGCGACGTGCGCGACGAAGGCGCTAGCGACCTCCAGCGTTTTCTCCGCGGCGCGGTCGCCGGGTGCGAACTGGAAGACCTCGATCGCCACCCCGTCCGTTTCCGCTCGGCGCACTTCGAGGGGCGCACCGACGGCGTAGATGGCGTGCTCACCGGGCGGCGGGAGTTCGACGTTCAGCCGCCCCGTCGCGTCGCCGGCCCAGCCTGTGAAGGCCATCGATGCGGCCGGCATGTCGAAGGTGATCGTCCTCGCGATTCCCTCGAGCGCCGAGCCGCGGATCTCGGCGATGGTGTTCGCCGTCGCGCACGCGAGGTATCGGCCGTCTGCCGCGGGGAGGATGGTGCGCGCTCGCTGTTCTTCGGAGCCGATCGGAAGCACCGGGATCGTGTACGTCACGCGCAGCGAACCGTCCCAGTCCTCCGGGATGACGAACGGTCGAGACTGTCCCATCTCGGCCGACAGCGGCGGGTCCGCGCTCGTGACGACGAAGTACGGCCGGTCGAGGTCGGGCCAGCCTCCCCACCCGTCGAGCACGAGCGACCATGTGCCGTCATGACGTGTCAATCCGCTCGCGGCCATCGTCACTTCGATGAGCATTGGGTCGCGGGATGGGTCGTAGCGCAGCGTGTAGGCGCACTGCGGTTGTGCCGCCGCCCAGCCGCCCACGACCGTAACGGCGGCGGCGGCGCACCATCGCCCGAGTCCAACGATCGACGGATCGCGGTGGTGGTGCATCGTCTGGCCCTCCTGCGGGTTCTCGGGTGTCTACCGAGCGTGGTCTGGCTGGATGCCGTCACTCCTCGTCTTCTTCAGCGGGTTTGCGTTCGATGGCGTACTGGCCGCTCATCCAGCGGTAGAAGTCGGCCATGCGGGCTCGCTCGTCCGCGAAGGGCCAGGTGGGGGCATCGGCAGGAACGGATCGGCCGGTGATCGGGCAAACGGTCGCTGTCGGCGCGCAGTCCGGCGTGCCCACCCACGGAATGCCCGCCCGCTCCGCCCACGACCCCGGCGCCTCGATGTCGGCGCGGCGCGAGGACTCGCCTGTAACGGCGAGCGTGACCCACGCCGTGCGGTGCGGCGGCAGCGCGTGCGCGATGCGGTCGGCCCACTCGACGATGAGCACCGCTGAGCCGTCTGCGAGGCGGTCCCAGCCCAGGGCGTCGAGGTCGTCCTCGCCGCGGAGGCGGTAGGCGTCGACGTGGACGATGGGCGGCTCGCCGGGTGCGGGGGGCGGGTACTCGTTGACCATGACGAATGTGGGGCTGGAGACGAGGGCGGGGTCGATGCCGCGGGCCTCGGCGATGGCGCGCACGAGCGTGGTCTTGCCGGCGCCGAGTTCGCCGCGCAGGGCGAGGGCGTCGCCCGCGCGCAGCGCGCCGGCGAGAGCGCGGCCGAGCGCGGCCGTGTCGTCCAGCGTCCGCAGTTCGATCTCCGCGTGCATCGACGAAGGATACGCCCCCGCGCGTACCATCCCGCATGGACCCGGACGACCATGTCTGCCTGTGCTTCCGGGTGTCGCTGCGGAAGATCAGGACGTTCCTGGCGGTCGAGAACCCGCCGGTGGCTTCGCTGATCTCGGAGTGCCTCAGCGCGGGGACGGGTTGCCACTGGTGCGTGCCGTTTCTGGAGCACCTGCACGCGCAGCACGCGCGGGGCGAGACGCCGGACCTGAAGGTCTCTCCGCAGCGCTATGCGGAGGCGCGGCTGAAGTTCCACGAGTCGGGCACGCGCGACGAGGCGGTGGCGCGCGAGGCGGGCGGAACGCACGACGAGCCGCGACCGTAAGGGAGCGGTCCCAAAGCCAGGCGCGCACACAGCATCCGTCACGCCGGGTCGAGGGTGCGGAGCGTGAGGCCGAGTTCGCCGAGGCGTTCCTTGACTTCGACGAGCGAGGTCGCGCCGAAGTTCTTCACGCCCATCAGTTCCGCTTCCGTGTGGCTGGCGAGGTCGCCGAGCGTCTGGATGTTGAGCAGTTGGAGCGCCTTTCGGGCGCGGACCGAGAGTTGCAGGTCGGAGACCGGCTTGTTGAGGACCATCTCCTTCCCGGAGCCGCGGAGTTGATCCATCATCTGTCGGCGGGCGGCGCGGTGGGCGTCCTCGCGTCCCTGGCCCAGCCGCAGATTCTTCGAGGTCAGCATCCGCTTGATCTCGGCGAGGCTGGACTCGCCGAAGTTCTTGTACGACATCAACTCGGCCTCGGTGTAGTTGATGAGGTCGCCGAGTGTGCGGATGTTCATCTTCTTCAGGCACGTCCTCGCCCGCACCGAGAGTTCGAAGTCCGAGACCGGCGTGTCGAGGAGAGCCTTCTTCTTCACGACGTCGCGGTCCGGCTCCTCCTCCACGACCATCTCACGGCTCGCCTGCACGTCCTTCATGTAGAGACGGGCGCGAGGGTGGGTCGGGTTCGTGTCCAACACCTGGCGCACGCAACGCTCAGCGCGGGCGTAGTCGCCGCGGTCCTCGTACAGGATCGAGAGGTTCAGCAGCGCGTTCACCGGCGCGGGAGGCGTCTCGCAGATGCGCTCGTAAAGCGCCGCAGCCTCGTCGTCCAGACCCATCTGGTCGAGCAGGTAGGCGAGGCTGAAGGCGGAGGTAGCGTCCGCCGGGTTCGCGGCGACGGCCTTGCGGTACTCGGTGACGGCGGAGAGCCTGTCGCCGGCCTTTTCCGCTTCTCGGGCGGCGGCGGCGTGCCTCGCGGCCGCCGCGGCGTCGCGCTTCGCGGATTCCTCACCGATCACCATGTCAAGCGGATCGTGCGGCATGGGGCCTCCAACGCCTCTTCGGGCGAGCGGAACTCTATGGACCCGGCCCGCGAGGCTCAAGACCGCCCGGATCAGGCTTGGCCGGGGCTTGCGGGGGCGACGGCCTCGGCGGCGGCGGCCATGTCCGGCTCGCCCGCGGCGGCGGACCGGGCGAGCAGGTCGATCCGCTTCCAGTTGCCGGCGAGGAAGCGGGCCAGCAGGAAGACGCCCAGCAGGATGATGTAGGCCGACGCGCCGACCCACGGCCCCATGGAGCCCCAGTGCGGCACGAGCGCGATCGCCAGGTGCCCGCCGCCGACGATGCAGACCCATGAAAGGACGATGGTGACGACACCGGGCCAGACGGTGTCGCCCGCGCCGCGGAGCGCGCCGCTCATGGTGATGGCGACGGCGTCGAACAGTTGGAAGACGGCCGCCGCGATCATCACGGACGAGCCGACGGCGATGAGCCGCTCGACCTTCTCCGGCGGCATGTCGTCGGGGACGAAGACGCCGACGAGCGTCTCGCGGAAGAGGACGAAGCCGAGTGCGCACGTACCCATGTAGGCCATGGTGACGCCCATGCCGAGCCAGGCGCGACGGGCCGCGAGGTCGGGCCGGCGCATGCCCATGCACCGGCCCACGAGGGCGGTGACGGCGATGGAGATGCCGACGGCGGGCATGAAGGAGAGGTGCATGTAGCGCAGGGCGATCCAGCCCGCGGTGTTGTGGACCTCGGCGGGGTCGCCCATCGCCTGCCCGCCCTTGCCGAGCAGGACGGCCATGAGGTAGGCCCAGCAGATCATCTCGTTGCCGAACATGAGGCCGCCCGGCCAGCCGATGCGCCAGACGTCGCGGACGTGTCGCCACGACAGGCGCCACGCCGAGCGGGTCGCGTATCGGCGGTTCATGCGCGGGCTGAGGAAGACGATGAGCGGGATGAGGAGTTCGATGGATGCGCCGATGACGGTGGCGACGGCCGCGCCGGCCACGCCCATCGGCGCGATGCCGAGCGTCTCGGCGGTGGACCTGAAGACGCCCGCGAGCGGCGTCCAGGCGGGCGGGCCGTCCGTGCCGAAGATGAGCAGGGCGTTGAGGGCGACGTTCACGACGTTCGCGGCGAGCACCGAGACCATGACGATGCCGGGGCGGTGCAGGCCGTAGAAGTAGTGGGCGATCGAGCGCGAGCCGAGGACGAAGAACGCGCCCCAGACGTTGATCCGGGCGTACTCGGTTTCGAGGCGGAGGAGTTCGTCGCCGTGCCCCATCGCGCCGAAGATGGCGGGGAGGGCGAGGGCGTAGGGCACCATGAGCAGCGCCCACGCGGCGGACATCCACAGGCCGTTCCAGGCGTAGGCGGAGCCGCGCTCGGGGCGGCCCGCGCCGAGGTTCTGGGCGACGTAGGTGTTGATGACGCCCATCGCGCCGAGGGCGATCGAGACGGCGAGCCAGACGGCCATGCCGCCGTTGCCCTGCGCGGAGACGTAGACCGGGTCCGGCCCGATGCGGCTGACCATGAGGCCGTCGATGAACTGCATAACCGTGTAACTGGTCATGGTCACGACGGTGGGCGTAGCGACGAGCAACATCTCGACGAACGGATGCCGCTCGCGCGCGACCGCGTTGGCTGGACCTGTTGACGACATTGCGATCACCCGGGTGGGCCGGCGCGCCGGGGGCCGGCGGCGAGTCTAGGCGGGACAGAACGGAAAGCGAACAACGAAGAAGGGAGCAGGGGTCGTCACGCCCTCGGGACGCGCCATGACTGCGATGCCGGCTGTTCGCTGTTCGTTGAATGCCGTTCGTTCTTTCCCCGTGCCATGCTCGCCGCCAGCCGGATCGCAGCCATCATGCTCCCCGCGTCGGCGCGGTTCTTCCCAGCGATGTCGAACGCGGTGCCGTGGTCGGGGCTGGTCCGCACGATGGGCAGGCCGAGCGTGACGTTGACGGACTCGTCGCGGAAGAGCAGTTTGACGGGGATGAGGCCCTGGTCGTGGTACATGGCGACGACGAGGTCGTACTTCGCGGGCCGGCCGGGCGTGCCGACGGCGGCCTTGAAGATGGTGTCGGCGGGGAAGGGGCCGTGGACATCCATGCCCTGCTCCGCGACGATGCGGATGGCGGGTGCGATGAGGCGTTCCTCCTCGTCGCCGAGCAGGCCGTGCTCGCCGGCGTGCGGGTTCAGGCCGCAGACGGCGATGCGGGGGCGTGCGATGCCGAGTCGCGTGCAGGCCTCGTGCCCGAGGTCGATGGCGTCGTGGATGCGTCCGATGGTGAGGACATTGCGCAGGTCCATCAGCGGGACGTGGGCGGAGGCGAGGACGACGCGCAGGCTGGGGCCGACGAACATCATGGCGTGGCGCTTCGCGCCGAAGCGCGTGGCCAGCAGTTCGGTGTGGCCGGGATACTTGCCGTGCCCCGCGAGCGACCATGCTTCCTTGCTGATGGGGCCGGTGACGATGGCGTCGGCGCGCATGGGGTCGGCTGCGGGCAGGCGAGCGGAGGCGATCGCGTCCTCCACCCAGCGGAACGAGAGTTCGCCGGCGGTGCGGTTCGGGGCGCGGGCGTAGCCGGCGCGGTCGTCGTCGCGGTCGTCGATGAGGAGGGCGTCGTGCGCACGGGCGGTTTCGACGAGGGGCGAGCCGCGGCGCGCCTCCCACCAGAACGGCTCGACGCCGGCGGCGTGCGCGGCCTCGTGCAGGGCGTCGGCCGCGCCGTGGATGACGAAGCGGGCGAGGGTGCGCACGGATCGGTCCGCGAGCGCCTTGACGATCACCTCCGGCCCGATGCCGCCGGGATCGCCCATGCTGACCGCGATGCGCGGGCGCGATGGGCGTGCGGGATCGGTGGCGCGGGCGACCATGCGGAAGTGTAGAGGCCGCGATCGAGAACCGTCGCCGCTCACGGCTCGAAGACGACTTCGAGGAATCGCGCGAAGGGGGCGAAGCCGAGGGAGGGGTAGAGCGCGTTCGGCCCCGGCTCGGCTTCATTGGTGAAGAGCAGGATGTGTTGCGTGCCGCGAGCCGTCAACTCCCGGGCGACGTGCGTTGTCAGCGCGCGCGCGTACCCGCGGCGCCGGAACTCGTCCGGCGTGTAGACCATGTTGATCGAGCAGGTCCGGCCTGTCGGGCGCGACCACCCGGCGAGCGCGACGGGCGCGCCGCCGTCCTCGTGCAGGTACGCGCGCCCAGCCTCAATGACGCGCTCCGCCAGTGCCCGCGGGTCGTGCGGCTGCACCAGCGCGCCCGTGTCGCGGCTGAAGGCCTCCAGCCACCGCGCGACGACTTCGGCATCCCCGGGCGTCGCCCGGCGCGAACGGCCGGCAATCGCGGCGGGCTGGGCCAACTCGCCGAGTTCGTGCAGGATGAGCGTCCAGTGCCGGCGCCACGATGCGCCGCGACCGTTGGCGAACCGAACGGCGAAACGCTCGGCCGAACGCTCAGGCCCGACCGCGCCGGTGATGTGCGCGTCGGCAGCGTCCGCGACGGCCTGGGCGAGCGCGTCGGTCGCCTCGTCCGTCGCGCGCGACAGCACGAGCACGCTGGAGGTGGGCAGGAGCGCGCAGCCCACGATGCGTCCGGCGTCGCGCGCGGTCCAGCCGGTCGTCGCCGCGCCGCCGCCCGCTGAGTCACGCGCCGCCATCGCCAGCCCGAGCGGCAGGCTCGACTCGGCCTCGCGGTCGCGCAGAAACGCCTCGGCCTCGGCCAGCCATGCCCCCGCCGAACTCGCCCGTGAGACCTCCACTCCGCTCCCCTTCGGCCTTCCCCACTCCGGCCTCCGTCCTCACACCCTGAAGATCGACCCCAGTTTCCTGCCGAGCAGCGCGGACGCGCCGACGAGCGTGACCGTGAGCAGCGCCATGCCCCAGACGCCCATCGCGCTGGCGACGTACTGGCCCGTGCCGAGCGTCTCCGTGAACGCGAAGACCTGCTTGGTGATGGGGTAGTGCTCGGCCTTCTGGGCGAGGATGAGCGAGTCGCTGACTTCGAGCATCGAGAAACTGAAGACCAGCAGCCCGCCCGCGATCAGGTTCGCCATGATGAGCGGCACGATGACCTTGCGGACGGCCGTCAGGCGCGAGGCGCCAAGGTTGACTGCCGCGTCCTCGAGTTCGCCGGAGGTCTGCTCCAGCCCGGCGACGGTGGCGCGCACGATGTACGGCAGCCGTCGCACGGCGTAGGCGATGACGAGCAGCGGGAAGGGGTTGGGATCGGGGCCGAGCACGTCGAGGCTGCCGGCGAGGAGCGGGGGTATCTCGACGCCGAGCCACGGGATCGTGAGAGGGCGGCCGAAGGGCCACGCGAGCGTCATCGCCACGTAGCCGAAGGCCATCACCAGCCCCGGCACCGCAAGCGGCAACATGCAGAGGGCGTCCAGCACGTTGCGCCCGCGCACGCTCGTCCGCACCACGAGGTACGCGACGACGAGGCCGAGGAGCAGGTCCAGCCCCATCGCGGCCAGGGAGAGGACGAGGCTGTTGCGGATGCTTGTCGAGGCAGCCTCGTCGCCGAGCGCGGCCCCGTAGTGCGAGAGCGTGAACTCGGTCGGCAGGATGGTGCCGTACCAGCGCCCGGGCACGCTGAGGCTGGTGAAGATGACGCCGAGGTGGGGGAGGACGGCGACGAGCGTGACGGCCGCGAAGCCGAGGGTGACGGCCCAGCCGGCCGGGCCGGCCAGCACGGTCTCGCCGCCTGCCCGCGAGGCTTTCGAGTACATCGCGTGCCCGCGCCGCCCGAAGGCGACCCGCCCGAGCACGTAGAGGAGGACGGACGAGGCGAGCAGCACGACGGTCAGGGCGTAGGGCTGGGCCGAGTTCTCAACTTCCTTGAGGCCGAAGAAGACCTGCACGGGCGTGACGGTGTAGTAGTCGAACATGAGGGGCGTGCCGAGTTCGGTGAAGGACCAGATGAAGACGATCGTGCCGCCGGCGAAGAGGCCGGGGCGGATCAGCGGGAGCGTGACGCGGAAGAACCGCCGCCACGGACCTGCGCCGAGGTTCTCGGCTGCTTCGTCGAGCGCGGGGTCGAGATTGGCGAGCGCGGCGGCTGCGTTGAGGTAGATGATGGGGTAAAGATGGAGGGCCTCGGCGATGACGACGCCCCAGAACCGGCCCTCGCCCAGCACGTCCCACTCCGTGCCGAGCAGCGAGTTGATCGCGCCCTCGCGCCCGAGCAAGGCCCGCAGGCCGATCGCCCCGACGAACGGCGGCAGGATCAACGGCACGAGGATCATGGCGTTCAGGGCGGGCTTGAACGGGAACCGGTAGTTCGCGCCCGCCACCGCGAGCGGCAGCGCGATCGCCACGCAGAGCAGCGTCGTGCAGACCGCCACCATGAACGAGTTGCCCAGCCCGGCGAGGAGCGTCGGGTCGAGGAAGACGAGGCGGAGGTGGTCGAGCGTGAATCCTCGCCCGGTTGCCGGGTCGGCCGCGAAGCCGCCGCGGACGATCAGGAGGATGGGATGGACGAGGAACGCGCCGAGGATGACGAGCAGCCCCGCGAGCAGCACGTAGTGCCAGGGATGGGCGCGTGGCAGGTCGCGCATGGGGGGCAGTGTAGGTCCGGGCGGGATTCCGCAGGTCGAGGGGAGGCGGCGTCGCGTTGCGTATCGGCGTGCCCGCGCGGTCGTGCCGATCACAGACGGACCGCGAGGGTGCGCAGCGTGTCCAGGGCGGCGTGCAGGTCCCACTGCTGGGACTGTCGATCACCGGTCGTGTTGCTGATCGCGCGTACCTCTCCGAAGGGGACGCCGAGGCGGTGTGCGACGAGTGCGGCGGCCGCGCCTTCCATCGCTTCGGCGACCGCCCCCGTCCGGCATGCCACCTCCAACGCCAGCGCATCAGTCCCCGAGCACGTTGAGACCGTGGCGACGCGCGACAATGCGCCGCCAGCATCGCGGAGTGCGTGCAGAAGTTCGGCGTCGCCCGGGAAGTCCATGCCGGGCGGGTCCGCGGGGGGGAAGCCGAGCATGGCCTGGGTGATGAACCCATCCGGCGTCGCCACGCCGTCGTCCGCTAAGATCGACGCTGTCGCCACGACCAGCCCCCCGATTGAGGGTGGGCACGGGCCTGGCAGCGAGCCTGCGACGCCGAGGTTGATGGCAGCGCCGTGGCGCCGGGGGTCGAGTGTGCGTGCGACCGCGCCGGCGGCGTTGGCCTTGCCGACGCCCGACAGGACGAGATCGAACCGTTCGTTCACTGGTGTGAGGGTCCAGACCGAGGGAGTTTCGCCCGGACGGCCAAGGCCCGCGAGGACGGCCCCGGCCTCGGCCGGCGCAGCGACGATCAGAAGCGTTCTGCGCCCCGGCCCGATCTGCAGCAGCCCGGTGCCCACGGCCCGATGGTACGAGGCCCGCGTGACCGGACGGCAGGCTTCCGCGGCCTAGGATTGGGCCGGAACTTCCGTCCGACTCGGCGGTAGGTCTTCATGAGGGTTCAACGCCCGTGCGGTCGCGGTTCGCGCACCACGAAGGAGCGGTCGGCATGGCAGTCAAGCAACCGGGTTCCGCGGCACGACGGCGGGGCATGAGCATTGTCAAGATTCTGGTCGGGGGGTCCGCGCTCCTGCTGCTGGCGTTCGTGGCGGTATGGGCGGTGGCGCGTCCGAGCGGCGGCGAAGCCCGCACGGTCTCGGCGGCGGACGTTGCCCGCGCGCAGACCATGAGTTTCGAGATCATCACGACCGCGACGGGCGAACTCGAGGCCCGCAACCAGATCGAGGTCCGCTCGGGTCTGGAGACGCAGACCACGATCATGGAGATCGTGCCCGAGGGCAGGCAGGTGCGCAAGGGCGACCTGCTGGTGCGGCTGAACGCCGACTCGCTGCTCAACCAGATCACCGAGGAGGAGGACCGCGTCGAGCGTGCCAAGGCGGACCTGATCGCGGCCGAGAACGCGCTCAAGATCCAGATCAACGAGAACGACTCGCGGACGCGTGCGGGGAAACTGAAGATCGAACTTGCGCAACTCGCGCTGGACCAGTGGCGCGAGGGCGAGGTGATCCGCAGGAAGCAGCAGTTGACGCTCGATATCGCGCAGGCGCAGCGGCAGGTGAACCGGCTGCGCGACAAGTTCGAGAAGTCGGAGGAGTTGCTGTCCCGCGGGTTCATCAGCCAGGACGAGCGCGACCGCGACGAGATCGACAAGATCGACGCCGAGGCCCGGCTCGCGAACGCCAAACTGGACGAGGACGTGTACCTGACGTACCAGTACCCGCGCGATCAGAAGACGCGCGAGTCGGATCTCGAAGAGGCCAAGGCCGAACTCGAACGCATCGAGGCCGTCAACGCCATCAATCTCTCGGCCAAGCAGGCCAACCTCGACAGCGCGCTGCGGCAGTTCCGGAACCGGGAGACACGGCTGACCCGGCTGCGCGAGCAGTACGATGCCGCGACGATCTATGCGCCCACCGACGGCCTGGTCGTGTATGCCACCAGCCTGGAGCGTAACCAGCGCATGTGGGGCGGCGGCGGCGAAGGCCCGCTCCAGATCGGCCGGCAGGTGCGTCCGAACGAACTTCTCATCATCCTCCCGGACACGACCCAGATGGTCGCCACGGTGCGCGTGCACGAGGCGCTGGCGGGACGCATCCGCCCCGGCCAGACGGCGAGAGTCAAGGTCAGCGCGGCCGGCGGCGAGACCTTCGTGGGGCGCGTCGAGTCCATCGGCGTGCTGGCGGAGACCGGCGGCTGGCGCGACCCGAACCGGCGCGAATACTCGGTGCGCGTCGGACTGGACGTCGACAACGCGGCCGGGGAACTGAAGCCCTCGATGCGGGCCGAGTCGGAACTCACGCTCGGACGGGTCGAGAACGCCCTTGCCGTCCCGGTCCAGGCCGTCTTCAGCGACGGGCCGGTGCGGTTCGTGTATGTGCCGCGCGGCTCGCGGTACGAGCGCACACCCGTTCGCGTCGGCCGCGTCTCCGACACCCTCGCCGAGATTGCAGCGGGCTTGACCGAAGGGCAACAGGTGCTGCTTCGTGAGCCGTCGCCCGGTGAGGTCCTCGACCGCCCCTGGGACGCCGAGCGATTGAAGTCGGTCGGGCTAGCGCTGGACGAGTCGGGTCGTCCTGTCGCGCCCGCGATGCAGCCGGGCAACGGGCAGCCGATGCGGATGGCGATGCCTCCCGTGGGCGTTGGACCGTCACGCGGCCCCGACGGCGCGCCGCGTGTTGAGGGCGCGGCCACGACGGATGCTGCGGAGGGACGCCGGCCGCAGGGCGAGGTTCCCGAGGGGCGCCCGCGGCGCGCGCCGGGCACGGAGACCCCTGCTGCCCCCGCCGCGGAGACGAACCGCTCGCGCGGGTGAGCCGCGGGCGGGTATGCTCCGCGCCGCGTGAACGGGAACGGCTTCGCGACGCTCGACTGGATCGCGCTGGGCGGGTACTTCGCGCTGCTGCTGGCGAGCGGGGTGTGGTTCGCGCGGCGCGGGCAGCGCACGACCGAGGACTACTTCCTCGGCGGGCGGCGCATGCCCGCGTGGGCGGTCGCGGTCTCGATCGTCGCGACGAGCCTCTCGGCGGCGTCGTTCATCGGCGTGCCGGAGTCGGGGTATCGGTCGGACCTCACCTACCTGACGACCAATCTGGGACTGGTGATCGCCGCGGTGATCATCGCGGTCTTCTTCATCCCCGCGTTCTACCGGCAGCGGGTGCAGACCGTCTACGAACTGCTCGGTCGGCGCTTCGGGCAGCCCGCCGTCGTCGCCACGAGCGCGGCCTACCTGGTCGGCCGGGTCATGGCCAGCGGCGCCCGCGTCTACATCGGCGCGATCCCCGCCTCACTCGTCCTCTTCGGCGACGCCCAGCCGCACCACCTGCTCGGGGCGATCGGCGTCGTGTGCGCCGTCGGGGTCGCGTACACGTTCGTCGGCGGCGTGGCGAGCGTGATCTGGACCGACGCCGTTCAGATGATCGTCTTCATCGGCGCGTGCGCGCTGGCCGTCGTGCTCATCCGCGCCGACATCCCGGCCTCGAACGCCGAGATCATCGCGGCCTGGAGCACGGGCGCGCCGGACGGGGGGTCGAAACTCCGGCTCTTCGACCTCTCCGCCGACCCCTCGAAGCAGTTCACGCTGCTCGCGTCGCTGATCGGCTTCACCCTGCTCGGGCTGGCTTCGTACGGCGCGGACCAGGACCTCGTGCAGCGCATGCTGACGTGCAGGGACGCGAAGCGCGGCTCGTGGTCCGTCATCTCCGGCATCCTGCTCGGCATCCCGTCGGTCGCGCTCTTCCTGCTGGTGGGGCTGCTGCTGTGGGTGTACTACGCGAGGCCGGACCTCATGGGCGAGCACGCTCCCCCCGCCGCGCCGGACGACTCGCGGCAGGTGTTCCTGCGCTACATCATCGACCGGATGCCGGCGGGGGTGACGGGGGTGATGATGGCGGGTCTGTTCGCGGCGGCGCTGAGCAGCCTGAACTCGACCATCAACGCGATGAGCGGGACGTTCATCAACGACATGTACCGGCGCATGGTCCGGGGGCGCGAGGAGCGGCATTACCTGAGGGCCGGTCGCGTCGGGGTGGTCGTGACCGGGCTGGTGCTGTGCGCGTTCGCGTCGTTCTGTGTCTTCTGGCAGAAGGCGCACGACGAATCGGGCGGGGGCGGGCTGCTGGGTTTCGCGCTGAGCGTGATGGTCTTTGCTTATGCCGGGCTGGCCGCGGTGTTCGTCACCGCACTCTTCACTCGCCGGGGGAGCAGCGCGAGCGTGATCGCTGCGCTGGCGACCGGGTTCGTGGTGGTCGCGCTGGTGCAGCCGAACGTGACTTCGCTGGTGGGGGTGTCGCTGGCGTTCCCGTGGCAACTGACGGTGGGGTTTGCGGCTGCGCTGCTTGTGTGTCTCTTGGGCGCCCCGAAGAAGACCGCACCCTGACGGTCGCGGCTCGTGGGGGGACGGTCGTGTGTAGGCTGATGCCGTGACGCTGTGCCGTGCCATCGTTGGATGCATGACAGGCACCAGCCTGGACGGGCTGGACGCCGCGCTGGTGCGCGTCGAGGGTCGCGGGCTTGGCGTGCGGGTCGGCGTCGAGCGTACGGCCCGGAGACCGCTGGGCGAACTGGGGGTGCGGCTTCGGTCGCTGGCTTCGGGGTGCGCGCACCGCGCGAGCGAGATCGCCGCGATGGCGCGCGACCTGGCCCTGCTGCACGCGGAGGCGGTGCGCGAGGCCTCCGGCGGCGTGTCCATCAACCTTGTGGCCGCCCACGGGCAGACGGTCTTTCACGATCCGCCCCTGAGTTGGCAACTGTTGAACGGGGCTGTGCTGGCGCACACGGTGCGTGCGCCCGTCGTGTTCGACCTTCGAGCGGCGGACCTGGCGTCGGGCGGGCAGGGCGCGCCGATCACGCCGATCGCCGATGCGATCCTGTTCGGCGACCCCGGCGAGCGGCGTTCGGTGGTGAACCTCGGCGGGTTCTGCAACGTGACGCGCCTGCCGCGGGTCGAGTCGGTGTCGGATGCGCTCGGGGCGATCGAAGCCGCGGACGTCTGCGCGTGCAATCACCTGCTCGACGCTGCGGCCCGGCTGGCCCTCGGCGCCTCGTTTGACGCCGACGGCGCGGCCGCCTCGTGGGGCAGGCCCGTGCCCCGCGTCGTGGATGCGCTGGCCTCCCGCCTTGAAGCGCAGCGGACGAGCGGCCGCTCGCTCGGCACGGGAGACGAGTGCGCTGCGCTGATCGCGGAACTCCGCGCCGGCGCCGCGGCGGACGATCTCTGCCGGTCGGCCTGCGAGGCGCTCGCCGGCGTCATCGGCGAGACGGTCGGCGCGTGCGATCGCGTGCTGCTCGCGGGCGGGGGGGCGCGCAACCGCGCTCTCGTCGAGGCGATCGCCTCGCGCCTGGGCGTGCCCGTCGAGACGACCGAGGCCTACGGTGTCGGCGTCGGCGACCGCGAGGCCGTCGCGATGGCGGTTCTCGGCGCGCTCTGCGACGACCGCGTTTCCATCACGCTGCCGCGCGTCACCGGCTGCGCTCGGCCGGCGCCGATTGCCGGCTGCTGGGTGAGGCCATGACCGCTCCCCCCCCCGACCGCTCGCACCTGCTGACGGAGCAGCGCAACCCGCGCAGCGTGTCGCTCCACCGCATGAGCGTGGCGGAGTGCGTGCGGCTGATCAACGACGAGGACGCGCGGGTGATCGAGGCTCTGCGTGAGGCCGCCCCTGCACTCACGGCGTTGATCGAGGCGGCCGAGCCGGGGTTCGTCGCGGGGGGACGGCTGGTCTACGTCGGCGCGGGGACTTCGGGGCGGCTCGGCGTGCTGGACGCGACCGAGGCGCCGCCGACGTTCCAGGTCGAGCCTGGGCGCGTGGTGGGCATCATCGCGGGAGGGGCCGCCGCGCTGACGCGATCGAGCGAGTCGAAGGAGGACGAACGGAGCGGCGCGCACGCCGAACTCGACGCCCTGCGGCTCACCTCCCGCGACACGCTCGTCGGCATCGCGGCGGGAGGGACGACGCCGTTCGTGCTCGGCGCGCTCGAGTTCGCCGCATCACGGCCCGATCGCCCGGTGACCGCGCTCATCCTCTGCGCGGACGTGACGGTTCCTGACGGCGTGGACCATCTGATCGTGCTGCGCACCGGGCCGGAAGTGCTGACCGGCTCGACGCGCATGAAGGCCGGCACGGCCACGAAACTCGCCCTGAACACCATCTCCACGACGCTGATGGTTCGGGCCGGGCGCGTCTACGAGAACCTGATGGTCGATCTGCGCGCGTCGAACGACAAACTCCGCGACCGGGCGGCGCGCATCGTCGCGACGCTCACGGGCCTTGGACGCGTCGAGTCGCTCTCGCTCCTGGACCGCGCCGGCGGCGCGGTGAAGACCGCCGTCGTGATGCACCGGCTCGGCGTCACGCGGGAATCGGCTGAGGAGCGGCTGCGTTCGTGCGGAGATCGGCTCGACCGGGCGCTCGGGGAAGTGTCCGGGTGACGGACGGGTTCTGACTTCTCGAAGCCCCGGCCCGATTGCGCACTTCGCGTGCATCGCGTGCCTGCCTGCTGTCGGCTTCGACGCCGCGCCACTACACTCTGGCCGTGCCCGCCGCGAAGCGACCCTGGACGAGCGAGCAGGCCCGCGCCGCGGCCGAGGGCATCGTCCGCGCCCTGCGCGGCGCGGGGCACGAGGCGTACCTGGCCGGCGGATGCGTGCGCGACGAACTCCTCGGCCTCGAACCCACCGACTACGACGTGGCCACCGACGCGCCCCCCGAGCGCATCCGCTCGCTCTTCCGGCGCACGAACGAGGTCGGGGTGAGTTTCGGCGTGGTCCTGGTGAAGGAGCGCAACGTCGCGGTCGAGGTCGCCACCTTCCGCGCCGACGGGCCGTACTCCGACCGCCGCCGGCCCGACCACGTGGAGTTCGCCGACGCGGCGGCCGACGCGCGCCGGCGCGACTTCACCATCAACGCCCTCTTCCTCGACCCGTTCGCCGAGGGCGATGCGACGTGCGCGCGCGGCCGCGTCATCGACCTCGTCGGCGGCGTCGCGGATCTTCAGCGCAAGGTCATCCGTGCCGTGGGCGATCCCGAGCAGCGTCTCGCGGAGGACCATCTGCGGGCCTTGCGGGCCGTCCGATTCGCCGCGCGGCTCGGGTTTGAGATCGAGGCCGGCACGGCGGGGGCGATCCGCGAGCACGCGGGCGCGCTGGGCGGTGTGAGCCGTGCGCGCATCGGCGACGAGATTCGGAGCATGATGGATCGGCCCACGCGAGCCCGAGCCGTCCTTCTACTCCAGTCTCTCTCGCTCGACGCTCCCGCTCTGGATGCCCCCCACTGCGACGCGGAACCCTCTGTGCTCGCCCGCCTCGGGCCGGAGGCGGGGCTGGCGGCCTGCCTCGGGGCGTGGGCGATCGACCGGGGGGAGATCGCGAGCGAGGCCCAACTGCCGGTCCTGCTGCGATCGCGCCGCAGGGCCCTCTGCCTGAGCAACGAGGAGCGCGATGAACTCCGCGACGTGCTCGGAGGGGCGATCGGGCTGCCGGGACGATGGGGGGGGCTTGGGGTCGCGGCCCGGAAACGGCTGGCCGCCGCCCGTCACTTTGCCCAGACTCTCGCCCTGCTCGCGGCGTACAGACCCGGGGTGGGGGCCGAGGTGGCCAGATGTGTCCAGGAACTCACCGCGACGCCTTCGGGGCTTGCGCCCGAGCCGATCGTGAACGGGGACGACCTTGTCGCGGCCGGCATGACCCCGGGGCCGGCCTTCGCCACGCTGCTGTCGGCGGTCTACGACGCCCAGTTGGAGGACAGAATCCGAACCCGGGGTGAGGGTTTGGCCCTCGCGAGGGAACTTGCGGCGGGGATGCGGGTCTAATATCTGTACGGGGTCGCTACTCAGGGGGTGTCCGAGCGGTGTGCAACGGGCCCGACTCCGAACGAACGGGCTGAAAGGGCAGGCAGACATGGGCAGTGCGCGCTCGCGTGGATGGGTCGTGTCGATGCTGAGCGTGGTGGTCGCGGCCACCGCGATCCTGTCGCCGCTTCCCGCGAGGGAGGCGAGGGCGGGGATGGGGATGCTGCAGGACGGGACCGCGCCTGCGCGGGCCAGGGACGTCCTGATCTTCAAGGACGGGCGGATCGTCGAAGGCCGCGTGCTCGAAGAGACCGCGACGGAGATCCGCTTCGAGGTGAAAGTCGGCACGATCGCCGCGCCGACGGTCTATCGCAAGGCGGACATTCTCGAGGTGCAGCGCGGCGCCGCGATGGACGTGTCCTCGACCCCCGCCCCGAACGTGCGCGACGAGCGTCGCGACGCCAGCCCGAGAGTGACGGGCGACCCCGGCGCGCCGGGCGTCTACGTGATGGAGATGACGGGGCGCATCGGTCGGGACATCTCGGTCACGCCGATCCGCAACGTGCTCGAGGACGCCCGCCAGCACAAGCCCGACGTCCTCATCGTCGTCATCGACAACGCGTGGCAGTTCGGCGACGGGCGCGACGCGCCGGACGACGCCGCCTCGTTCGGCCAGATCTTCATCGCCGAGGACATCGAGCCGATCTTCACCCAGGAGATCCCGCAGAAGTGGGGGTACTCCCCTCGCGTCGTCATCTGGGTGAAGAAGGCCATGGGCGGCGCGTGCTTCATCCCGTTCAACTTCCCCGAGGTCTACTTCCACCCCGACGGCAAGATGGGCGGGATCGGCAACCTGATCTTCCAGTACGGGAGCACCGGCGACGAGATGGTCCGTGAGAAACTCTTCTCCGCCGGCATGGGGCACGCCCGCGGCATGGCGAACCACGGCGGGTACGACCCGCGCATCGTCACCGCCATGGCCCGGACCGACTACGTCCTCTCCTACCGCATGGTCGGGGGGCGGGCCGAACTGCTCGAACGCCTCCCCGAAGGCCCGAACGAGTTCCTTCTGACGAACGACGGCACCAAGGACGAGTTCAAGGACACCATCCAGGCGCTCGCCCGCGGCGAGGGCAAGAACACGCTCACGCTGAACGCGAAGGTGGCACGCGACCTCGGCGTCTCCAAGGGCACTGTGAGCAACCTCGACGAGTTGCTCTTCGAGTTGCAGTTGCACCGCCGGCACAACCTGATCGAGGGGCGGGCCAAGCAGATCTGGGAGCGCTGGGGCAAGGACATCACGGAGGGCGAGCGCGAGACCCGGCGTCTGATGCAGGAGTTCGGGCGCATCCAGGTCCAGGGCGACTACAACCAGCGAGCCGCCGCCCGCGCCCAGCAGATACGCACCCTTCAGCGCATCCAGCAGATTCTCAAGCGTTTCGAGGAAGTCGCGGAACTCGGGCTGATGGAACTCGACGGCGTCCCTTCGCCGCAGGAGATCGACGTCATCGTCGAGCAGATCAAGCAGGAACAGATGAAGGACAAGCGCTGACCCCGCGCCGGGTCGGCCCTTGAGAAGAGGAACACCATGCATCGCATCCGCACGTCGTTCGTGGCCAGGCTCGCCGCCGTCGCTCTGCTCGCGGGGGCGTGGCTGGGCTTCGGGCCGCTCCAGGCCGCCGACGCCGCCGACCGCGTCGTCCTCAAGGACGGGCGCGTGGTCGAGGGCGAGATCATCCGCGAGGCCGCCGGCGCGGTCTGGATCAGGGTCACGGTCGCGGGGATCGAGCGGACCGAGTTCTTCGGCCCCGCCGACATCTCGAGCGTGGAGCGGTCGCCCGACGCTCCTGCTGTCGCCTCGACCGACCCGGTGCGCGTGCCGGACGGCTCGGCGAAGTCCAGCCCGCGCACGCCGGGCGTGAAGCGGGCAGCCGTGCTCACCCTCGAGGGCATGGTCGGCACCCAGTTCTCCCACAAGCCGCTGAAGGAAGCGATCCCCATGCTCGAGGAGGAGGGGGTCGATGTCGTGGTCTTCAAGATCAACTCGGGCGGCGGCCTGCTGTACGAGTTGTCGTTCCTGCAGGACGTGATCCACGACGAGTACAAGCCCAAGTTCCACGTCGTGGCGTGGATCGAGTCGGCGATCTCGGCGGCGGCGATGACGTCGCACGTGATCGAGGAAATCTACTTCATGCCGCAGGGCAACTACGGCGCGTGCACGGGGTACT
Source organism: Phycisphaerales bacterium (assembly GCA_035443945.1). Classification (GTDB taxonomy): domain Bacteria; phylum Planctomycetota; class Phycisphaerae; order Phycisphaerales; family UBA1924; genus CAADGN01. The sequence continues at coordinate 33,565 of DAOMNQ010000007.1, forward strand.
CCGGCGCGCTGGTGGCGATGAAGGACCGCGGACTTGAGGAAGTGCTGTACATGATGGAGAAGGTCTCCGCCAAGGGGCAGCACCACCCCGCGATCATGCGCTCGATGCAGATCGACGACCCGCTCTCGTGCACGATCAAGCCCAACGGGGACGTGGAGTGGTACAACACCGAGGAGGGCGACTTCCTGGTGAACCCGAAGGGCCGCATCCTGACCTTCGATGCGGGACAGGCCGTCCGGTTCAAGTTCGCCAAGGGGCAGGCCGCGACGATCGAGGAACTCGGGAAGCAACTGGGGTACGCGGAACTCGAGTGGGTGGGCGAGACCGTGCCCGGCGTGCCGTTCCCTGTCTCCAAGGCCGAGAAGCACCAGCGCGACTGGCGCAAGAGCATGGGCGAGGCGGAGACGAATCTGCAGGCGAACTTCGCCAAGTACCAGATCTCGATCGCCAACGCACGGGCGGCGCAGGACGACCGAGAGCGCGGGGCTTTCGTGGGCAAGGCCTCACGCGAACTGGCGATCATGGAGGCGGCGTTCAAGAAGCACCCGATCCTGGGGTTGTTCACGGGGATCGACGAGCAGTGGTTCGCGGACCAGAAGGAACTGTTGCGCCAGTTGCGACGCCGCTGACGCAACCGACACTCGGAACCAGACGAGGGGGAGGCCCCGGACGCAGGTCCGGGGCCTTTCTTGTGCGCCCCGCTATGATGCCGCCCCACCACGACCGACACGGAGGTAGAGGACGATGCAGACCGCCGTTCGCACCGATTTCGTTCCCGCCGACCTCGACGCGACGCGGTGGGAGAACGTGGAGCCGTACTTCCGCGCGCTGCGGGATCGTCCGGTGGAGTCGGCGTCGGACCTCGATCGGTGGCTGATCGACCGGGGCGAACTCGAGGCGGCCTGCCGCGAGGCCGAGGCAAACCTCTACGTGACCATGACCTGCGACACCGAGAACCGCGAGGCGTCCGAGGCCTTCACCCGGTACATCGAGTCCGTGCCGCCGAAGTTGAAACCCGCTGCCTTCGAACTGGACAAGCGGCAGGTCGAACTCTTCGCCCGGTTCCCGATGCCCGCCGAGCGCTACGGCGTGATCGAGCGCGACGTGCGGGCGGAGGTGGAACTGTTCCGCGAGGAGAACGTGCCGATCCAGACCGAACTGGAGAAACTGAGCCAGCGGTACCAGCAGATCACCGGGGCGATGACGGTGGTGTTCGAGGGCGAGGAGCGCACGCTGCCGCAGATGGGCCGGTACCAGGAGTCCACGGACCGCGCGGTGCGCGAGTCGGCCTGGCGGGCCGTCGCCGAGCGTCGGCTGCGCGACCGCGACGCGATCGACGAGACCTACGACGAGATGATCTCACGGCGCGACCGGATGGCGAAGAACGCCGGCTGCCCGACGTTCGTCGAGTACGCGTTCCGCTCGATGCGGCGCTTCGACTACACGCCGGAGGACTGTTTCGCGTTCCACCGGGCGTGCGAGGCGATCGTGGTGCCGTTCGCGCGCAGGCTGAACGCGGAGCGGCGCGCATCGCTGGGCGTGGACCGTCTGCGCCCGTGGGACCTCGCGGTGGACGTGAAGGGCCGCCCGCCGCTGCGCCCGTTCGAGGGCGGGCGCGACCTGATGGCCAAGTCCGTGCGCACGTTCGAGCGGCTGGACCCTCGTCTGGCGGCGATGCTCGCCGAACTGGGCGACGGGTCGAACACGCGCGGCGCGGCCGGCGGCGCGTGCCTTGATCTCGACAGCCGTCGCGGCAAGGCCCCCGGCGGGTACCAGTACATGCGGGATCGCTCGCGTGTGCCGTTCATCTTCATGAACGCCGCGGGCCTGCACCGCGACGTGGAGACGATGGTGCACGAGGCGGGTCATGCGTTCCATTCGATGCTGACACGCGACGAGCCGCTGCTGCACTACCGGCATTCGCCGATCGAGTTCGCCGAGGTGGCGAGCATGTCGATGGAACTGCTGACCATGCCCTACTGGGGCGGCGAGGGGCGTGCGTTCTACCCCGACGATGAGGACGCCGCCCGCGCGCGCCGCCAGCAACTCGAAGGCTCCGTGGTGCTGCTGCCGTGGATCGCGACGATCGACGCCTTCCAGCACTGGGTCTACCGCCACCCCACGCACAGCCGCGAGCAACGGCTGGACCACTGGCTCGAACTCGACGAGCGGTTCGGCCCCGCGGTCTCGTGGGACGGCCTGGAGGACGCGCGGCGATGGACGTGGCAGCGCCAGCCGCACCTCTTCGGGCACGCGTTCTACTACATCGAGTACGGCATCGCGCAACTCGGCGCGCTCCAGTTGTGGCTCACGTCGATCGAGCGGAGCGAGCGGGCAGCCATCGACGCCTATACCCGCGCCCTGAGCCTCGGCGGCTCGCGTCCGCTGCCGGAACTCTTCCGGGCCGCGGGACTGCGGTTCGACTTCGGCCCCGAGACGGTCAAGCGCATCGTCGAGCGCGTCGAGGCGGAACTCGAAAAACTGCCGGAATAGCGCGGAAGCGCCCCGCTCGCTCGCGTGAGTCCCGCGCCGCGCTGTCGCTCCCCCTTCGGGCCGGGAGCGTCCCGGCAGCAACACACACCTACGCAGCCAACGGGAGCCGGATCATGGCACGTCTCATCGTTCGTTCGCGTTCGTTTGCGCGTCTTGCGCTCGCCGCTTCGCTCGCGCTTGGGGTTCTCGCGCCCGGCGCGCTCGCGGGCGTCGAGGTGGAGATCACCGGGGTCAGCGGGGGGGTGCAGGTGAAGAAGGCCGGTTCGGACGAGTGGACCGACCTGAAGGAGGGCGACACGCTCGGCGAGGGCGATGTCGTGCGCCTCCCCGGCAGTTTCACGTGGGTCAAGTGGAAGCGGATCGACGACGGCGGCTGCGGCAACCAGGGCGAGGCCGGCACCGGCCTCTCGAAGGTGAAGGAACTCGAGGTCGGCAAGGACATCCGCTCCGCCGCGCCGCCCGCGGGCTACTTCCACATGGTCAACGACGGCGGGCAGGACGCCGGCTCGGCGGAGATCACCGAGACCGGCAACTGCCAGGGGGAGCAGCACTGCGGGATCAGTTCCGAGGTCGCTGTCGCCGCTCCCATGGACTTCACGCCCCAGGGCATGGAGACGCACTTCGTCGGCTCGTGGGAGCACACCCCCGAGGGCATCGTGACCACCTTCGCCAACGCCCCGTGGAGCCCGATCCCCGTCTTCTCGACGCCCCTCTACGGCCCGTTCCTCGACCAGTTGATCCCCGTCTTCCCTGGGCAGGCGATCCACTGGTTCGAGAACGGCACCTTCGTCTTCGGCCCGTGGCAGAACCCGTGCCGCGCCGACTTCAACGGTGACACGGTCGTGAACACGCTCGACGTGCTCGCCTTCCTCAACGCCTACACCGCCCGCGACCCGCGCGCCGACTTCAACGGCGATACGGTCATCAACTCCCTGGATGTTCTGGAGTTCCTGAACGCCTACACGCAGGGCTGCGACTGATCCGGCCCCTTCTGAGCGCCGTTCGTCTCCGGGGCGGGGCCTTTCCAGGCCCCGCTCTCCTTTTCGCCCCCTTCTCCGCGGCAAGCGAGGGCACGCCGCACCACCACCATGAATCTCGGATCGGCGTGAGTGTCGGCCGGCGGCGTCGCTGAACACCCGGCCCGAACGCAGCACAGCCGCGGGCCGCCGAGACGAGCGACGAGCCGTCCGATCCCGCGGGCGTTCCGCGGGCGGGTCGCACGCCGCCCCGATCGTCCACTCGAAAGGACCAGACCCATGACCACGCAGCGCACCAACCGAACCGTCCGCTCGAACCGGCTTGTCCGCGCCGCGGCGATGCTCGTCGCCGCCGCCGGGATCGCGTTCTCGGCCGCCGCCGGCCCGGAGGACCAGGGCACGAAGTACCCGGTCGGGGTCACCATCGGGGACACTGAAGTGTCCGGCATCGTGGACTCGGGCGGGACGACGACGCTGTCGTACGAGGACGCGAAGAAACTGGGCCTGCTGGACGAGAACGGCGACCCGAAGAAACCCGCCGACGGCTCGGTGTCGCTCGGCGGCACCGGCGGCGGCTCCGTCAAGTGCCACGTCTTCAACAAGGTCAAGATCAAGGTCCAGCCCAAGAACGCGGACGGGACGAACAACGGCCCCGCCCGCGAGATCGAAGTCAAGGTCTTCGTGCCCAAGAAGCCCTCGGAGCAGGACGGCGACAACGACGCCGCCAAGGCCAGGAAGACCAACTCCGTCGTCACCAAGGTCGGCGCGAACGTGGCCGGCGCGACCATCGACGGCCACAAACTCGTGCTGAACGACAAGGAGACGGCCGATCCGAAGAAGAACGCACGCAGCACCGGCTGGGTCCAGTTGAACCAGCAGCCCCAGCAGCAGGCCCCCGTGCAGCAGGACGACAACTACGAGGACGAGATCATCGAGGAGACGAGTTTCGCCCTGCCGGCCCACCTCAACGGTCAGCCGGTCATGGCACGCATGATCGCGTCGCCCGTCTCGTGCATCTCCCAGCAACTCGCCATGAACCTCGGCATCGTCCCCGTCGGCCAGGCCGAACTGGACTTCGCCAATCACTCCGCCCTCTTCACCGGCGGCCTGACGGACATCGTCCCCGACGCCGACCAGCCCGTCGTCTGCAACTACGGACACGCGTTCGTCGAGATCATGACCGTCTTCGGCCCCCCAATCCAGAACCAGCCGGTGGCCTTCTTCATTCTCCCGCCGTCGTTCCTGCCGAACCCCGGTGCGGTCGTCCTCGGCGGCAACGCCTACATACCCGAGAACCACTCCGGCTGGCTCGACAACGAGACCGGCCTCTTCAACCTCATGCCGCTCTTCGTGCCCTGCCCCGCGGACTTCAACGGCGACACGGTCGTCAACACCCTCGACGTGCTCGCGTTCCTGAACGCCTACACCCAGGGCGATCCTGCGGCCGACTTCAACGGCGACACCGTCATCAACACGCTGGACGTGCTGGCGTTCCTGAACGCCTACACCGCCGGCTGCGACTGACGCCAGGCTCCTCCCCGACCCTGCACGCGGCGGCCGCCCCCACGGGCGGCCGCCGATTTTCTTCGCGCTCCGCGTGAGAGCCACCGGACGGCATCGCTGACCACCCGTGCCCGGGATCGTCCTCGGCACACGCACGCATCCCGAGACAAGGAGCCTCTCATGTTCACGAAGACCACCCGAACCGGCCCGTGCTGCCTGCTCGCCGCCTTCGCCGTCGCCGCGGCTGCCCTTGCCGCCCACGCCCAGACCAACGTGCCGCGCGGCGGCGCGGTGGTCAAAGTCGGGGCGGGCAGCGCGCAGGTGATCGTCAAGGTTCGCAACACGACCGGCGACAAGGCCGAGGACGTGACGATCGGCCTCGAAGGCGTCGGCAAGACCGGCACGCTCATCAAGGAGGCCGACGTGCTTGGCCGCAACGACGATAGCGTCGACGACGACGGCGACGGCGTGCTTCAGGACGACGAGAACGACACCGTCGTTGATCCGGCCGACACCGTCGCCAAGTGCATCCTCAAAAGCCCCGGCTCCATCGCCAACGACGAGACCATCGAGATCAAGATCGTCTTCACCGGCAAGACCCCCGAGGGGACGCAACTGCGCATCAAGTTCTCCACCGAGCGCGACGGCGTCCACTGCGACATGCTCGAGTTCGCGTCGCTGGGCGACGACGACAGCGGTGTCGTCGAGGTCACCACCGGCGCGGCACAGATCGCCACGGGTGTCGTGAACGCCGGGCACGAGCCTATCGCCGGCCTGATGCTCAACAGCCGCGAGCCGTACTTCGACCCCTACATGCCGCCGGAGTGCTCCGTCGATCGCCCCGCCGAGTCCTGGATGGATGCCGACGGCACGCTCCGCATCGCCTTCGAAGCCCCGCTGCTGCCCGGCGAGGCCGCGGGCATCTACCTCATCCTCCCCCTGCCCGTCCTCTCGGAGCAGGAGTCCTTCAAGATCGAGATCCGCCCGTGGATGCCGCACTGGAGTTGCCCCGCCGACTTCAACGGCGACACGGTCGTCAATACGCTCGACGTGCTCGCCTTCCTCAACGCCTACACCTCGGGCGACGCCGCGGCCGACTTCAACCACGACGGCGTCATCAACACGCTCGACGTGCTCGCCTTCCTGAACGCCTACACCGCCGACTGCGAATGCCCCGACGGCTGCGACTGAGCGCCCTACGACCCGATTCCAAACGGCGGCTGCGCTTTCCGAGCGGCCGCCTTTTCAACTGTCGGAAGGTGCACGACCAGCCCCCAGAGGCCAAGATGAGATGATCCGTAGACAGGATCGCGACGACAGGATGTGCCGGCGCTTACCCTGGTTTCTCAAAATTCCCACAAGAATCTCTTGATCCCCCCCCCCCAAAGGTATCATGGGTGGACGCTTCGGCTATCGGATGCCGATACCGACAGGTACCAGAACGGGAGACGACCATGCGACTCAACGCTATGTTCGGTTTCGCGATCCCCATCTTGGGCATGGCGCTCATCGCCTTCGCGAGCGCATCCCCGTCTGTGAGAACGCCAGGCACAACGGGACTCCGCGCGCTGTCCGATTCGGAACTGACCCACTTCGTCGGAGCGGACGATGGCGGACCCGGCGTACCGCCCCCGAAGGACTGCTATCCGTCGCCAGCGAGCTGCTCGCCCATCATGCCCTGCCCCCAGACGGGGGCATACCCCTGCACAACCTGCGCATCAGGCGGCGCATCGAACATCTGCAATGACGCTCAGCCACAAGGATGCACGAGCACCGGCATCGTCGTCTGTCCGACCGCCGGGCGAGGTAACTGCTTCAATGGTGCGTGCGTGGTCACGGCGCCGCAGGAGTGCGGCGTTCGCTACACGTGCCCGTAGCGTCGAAGCACAGCAGAGCAGGGCGCCTGGAGCACCCCATGATCGCCACACTTTGGCGAAGCTTCATGGCAACGGCAGTTATCGCCTGCATTTCGCAGATGGTCGCTGCACAGAACCATCCCCCTCCTACCCGAGACTCTCTCTGCGACGCGATAGCGGCATACCGCGCCCGCTGGACCTCGTTCGGGGCGCAGTACATCGTCACGCAGCATTTCGTCTCGTCCATCCACACGGACACGCTCGTGGTGGACGGCGGCCGCGTCTTCATCGATCGCGACCTGCGGCGTGAAACGAGAGATGGCCCTATCCGTGAGCGCTGGATGATGTGCTTCGACGGGGAGCAGACCTGGAATATTACTCCGAGGCGCGGTGCAGCGGACCTCGTTCTTATAACGCCCGGGCTTGACCGCATTCACATCGACCTGGAATCGACCCGCTCCCTCTTGGGCGCCTGGCTCCATGAGTTCAAGCAGCCCCTCGACGAGACCCTGCACGATCGCGCGTGGAAGACCGAACGGATCGAGGCCGGGCATTGGATTGACAGCCTGGAGACGATCCTCGTCGAACTGTCGCAGCAGTCAAACGTCCGCCAGGTGATGCGGTACTGGCTCGCGCCGGAGCGGGACTTCCTGCCGGTCAGGCGCGAGCTCGCCATCGATGACCCGTCGGCAGGCGCCGGGGAGCAGATCCTCAACGAGTACCGCGTCACCCGCTTTAGGAAGTTTGAGCACGGGTGGTTTCCGGTCGAGATGGAGTGGGCTTCGGCGGGAACGCTGCTTGTGAGCATGAAAGTGAACACCGTATCCACCGAACCCGGCCTCTTCGACGCCCGCTTCGCATCCATGGTCAGGCCGCCCGCGAACGTAACGGACCTGGTTCGCGACGAGGTGTACCATCTTGCCTCGGATGAAGACATCACCACGATCCGATCGCTCCCGCGAGACGAGGATGCATCTCTCGCACTCGCCAACTTCCTCGAAGGTGTGGACCCGAAGGTGGCCGATGCGGTACGGTCAAGCGAGGCCGAATACCGTCGGCTGCGAGCCGAGGAGGCCGCGGTTGAAACTGGCGGAGAGGTTTCCCGGACATCGTGGATGTTCATCGCAGTCGGGATCGGTGCTGCGCTCCTCAGCGCCGCCGGAGCAGTGTGGTGGTTGGTCTTGAGGCGTCAGAGCGCATAGCAGGCGTGCCACGAGACAGGAGGCGACATTGGTGTCTCAGACAACCGGTCTCTGGCTACTCACCGCATTCGCGGCTTTCTCGCCTCCGATGGCAACGGTTGAGCAACCGGTCACCAACACCCCCCCGTCCGTCGAGATCGGTGATGCCACCCCCGCAGCGCTTCCCAGGCATTGCGGTGCCAACAGCGTGTTTGTGGCCTCCGCCGTCCTCGGATCGCCGCTCCCGCTCAGCCGCTGCATCGAAGCCGTTCCTCCGCGTGGCGTCGGCAATACGATGTTGGAACTCAAACAGGGCCTCGAGTCGCTCGGCTTCCGCGTCCAGGCATTCGCCGTCCGTTCAGGGCAACTCGCGTCGCTCCGCGGAACGTTTTTGCTCTGGATCCCGCCGGGGGTAGAAGTCCGCACGCTATCAGGCGAACGATTCACTGCCGGGCATTATGTAGTCCTTCATCGTCGCACCGACGGGGAGTGGCTGTTTCTGGACTACCCGTCCGCCGCGCTCGTCATAGAGCCCGAGACATGGCTCGGGGCTGATCACCGACCAGATCGAACTCGTGCTCACAGCGTCAGACGGGAGTGAGCACGTCGTCAGGGTGGCCGTTACGGTTTCCGATCTCTGACCCCGTGCCCGTTCCTCCCTTGTACACTTCAAGCATGACCGCCCACGGTGCCGGTGCGTATGTGCCGTCCCACATGACCCCGGACGAGTTCCGCGCCATCGCACGCCGCATGGTGGACCTCGTCGCCGACTACATGCGCACGGTCGAGCGACGACCCGTGCTCTCGGCCGACCGCCCGGGCGACCTGCTTGCACGACTTCCGGATCATCCGCCGGAGTGTGGCGAACAGGCCGCTGAGTGGGACGCGATCCTGCGCGACGTTGAGTCGCTCATCATCCCCGGCCTCACGCACTGGCAGCACCCGTCGTTCTTCGGCTACTTCCCGTGCAACGCCAGCGGGCCGGGCATCCTGGGCGAACTGCTGAGCGCGGGACTCGGCGTGCAGGGCATGCTCTGGCAGACCAGCCCGGCCTGCACCGAACTCGAGACCCGGATGCTCGACTGGTGCGCCGAACTCTTCGGCCTGCCGGAGTGCTTCCGCTCGACGGCCGACAACGCGGGCCTCGGCGGCGGGGGCGTCATCCAGGGCACGGCGAGCGAGGCCGCGCTCGTCGCCCTCGTCGCGGCGCGCCAGAAGTGGAGGCGCCTGCGCGCGAAGCACACGCCCGCCGGCGCCGAGATTGGCCTGGCGGAATCCGCCATTGAGAAGCCATTCGCAGTCATCGCGTCCGAGGCGGCGCACTCGTCGATCGCCAAGGCCGCGATGGTCGCGGGCCTCGCCGACGGCCCGGAGGACGACGACCGACTGTGGAGTGTGCCGACCGATGCTCGCGGGGCGATGGACCTGGGCGCACTGCGTGCTGTCCTCGACGAGCGGCTCGGTCTTCCCGGAGCGCCAGCGCCGCTCGCCGTCGTCGCCACTGTCGGCACGACGGGCGTGGGCGCGGTCGATCCGATCGCCGACCTTGTGCGCACGCTGGACGACGCCTGGCAGGCCGCGCTCGGCCGCCCGTTCGACGCCTGGCTGCACGTGGACGCCGCGTGGGCGGGGAGCGCGCTCGTCTGCCCCGAGCACCGGGCGATGATCGCCGGCGTCGAGCGTGCCGACTCGATCACCATCAACCCGCACAAGTGGCTCCTCACGAACTTCGACTGCAACCTCTTCTGGACCCGCGACCGGCGCGACCTGACCGACGCCATGAGCGTCACGCCCGAATACCTGCGCAACGCGGCCTCCGAGTCCGGCGGCGTGATCGACTACCGCGACTGGCAGGTGCCGCTGGGCCGGCGCTTCCGCGCCCTGAAACTCTGGTTCGTGATCCGTCACTACGGGGCGGAGGGCCTGCGCGCGCACATCCGAGAGCATTGCCGCATCGCCGCGCTGTTCGAGCGTTGGGTGGGGCGTGATGCGCGCTTCGAGATGCCCGTGCCGCGGTCGCTCGGGCTGGCCTGCTTCCGGCTGCGCGGCGACGACCGGGCGACGCGCGACCTGCTCGACCGCGTGAACGCCACCGGGCGCGCCTTCCTCACGCACACGACCTTCGCCGCCCCCGGCTCGCCGGCGCGGCTGCTCGCCCGGATGGCGATCGGGGCGACGGCCACCGAGGAACGCCACGTCCGCGAGGCCTGGCGGCTCATCCAGTCCACGGCGGACGGGATCACGCTACCCTGAAGCGCACGCCGACGAGCGCGCGGCGACCGCCGAGTTTGGACGCCATGAATCAGCCCGAAACACCTTCACGACTCCGCCGCTCGTCGGACGCTTCCCGTTTCGGTCTCTGGGCCATCTGTGCCTCTGTGGTGAGTTTGCTCATGCTTTCGGGGTGTGGCACGCCGAGGAGCGACGGCACGTTCACGGTGCCCGCGGGGGCGTACGGCGCGGCGATCGATGCGACGCGCGACGCCCTGCGCGAATACCGCTTCGACCTCGACCGCGTGGACGCGGCAGCGGGCGTCGTGACCACCACCGGCAAGTGGTCCAGCGGGCTGGCCACGCCGTGGGACGCCGAGCAGTCTTCGATCGGGCAGGAATGGGACGACGCGATGAACCGCCAGCAACGGCGTGTCCGCGTGACGTTCGCATCGGCGCAAGGCGAGGGCGCGGATGACCTGCGCTCGCTCGATGCGCAGCTGGTGGGGCGCGTCGAGGTCACGGTCTACCGGCTGCACCGGCAGGGGTGGAGACTCGAGAGCGAGTCGGTCGGGCGAAGCCGCCGCGCGTTCGACCCCGAACTTGGGCGATCGCAGGGTTCGCGGTATTTCGTGCCGATCGCGCGCGACGAGCGGCTTGAGGCGCGCATCGCGGACGCGGTTGCCCGCCGCATCGCCGATGCCGCGCCCGCCGAGTGAGCGTGCGAAAAGGCGGCTGCATGTTCCCATACAGCCGCCCGGAGGGAGAAAGAGAGTCCGTTTGAGCGGCGCGCGTGCGCCGGCTGATCAGGCTTCCAGGGCGAGAATCGGCGAGCCGCACGCCTCGGGCAGCGCGGCCCGGATCGAGTCGAGCGTGTCGTTCGTCAGTTTCAGGTCGTCCATCGCCCGCGGGTCGATCTCCAGCGAGGGCAGGTCCAGCCGGAACCCGTCCTCGAGTTCTCCGACGAGGCGGTCGGCGACGTACACGATGAGCGGCAGCGTCCGCTGCTCGAAGGGCAGGTCGAACGGCTTGTGGTGGTGCCCGGTTACCCGCGCGAACGAGGCGGGAAACTTCCACTTCTCGCACAGCGCGGCCCCGAAGTTCTGGTGGTTCGCGCCGAAAACGCGTTCCTCGATCTCGAGCATGTCCGCCTGCGGCACGCCGTCCGCGTTGCGCTGCACGCTCTCGACGACTTCGATGAGCCGCGCGCGGCCGGCCTGCATCTCGACGATGATGCCGATGTCGTGCATCAGGCCCGCGAGGAACGCCTCGTCGGCCAGCCCGAGTTTCAGCGCATCGGCCAGCATCTTGCTCGCCACGGCGGTCGCGTTCGAGTGATCCCACAGGTTGCGGGCCGAGAACGAGGTCGTCAGTTCGCCGCCGCGGAACAGTTTGGCGAGGCTCGCGGCGATGGCGATGTTCTTGACGGCGTTGAGTCCGAGGAGCACGATCGCACGGTTGATGGACGCGATCTGCCCCGGCAGCCCGTAGAACGATGAGTTCACGACCTTGAGGATGCGGCTGCACAGCGCTGGATCGGTCGAGATGACGCGGTTGAGATCCTGCGCGGTCGAGTTCTTGTCCTCGACGAGTTGCACGATCTTCAGCGTGACCTCCGGCAGCGTGGCGATGTGGCTGACCTCGCGGATCGCCGATGCCACGGCCTCTTCCCTGCTCTGCGTTGCAACGCTCACTCTGCCGCTCCTTTCGAGCACTCGCCCCGGCTCATCAGGGCGGTTCATCGGCGCACGCGGGGATCAACTTCGCCGAACGGGACGGCTCGGGTGATAACACCATCGGGACCGCCTGCGCAGACCGAACGCCCGCGCCAGAGCAACCTCAGTAGGTGCAGCGTTTGCGCAGGAGCGTGGCCGAACCGGGGTCCGTCGAGGCCAGCATGGCCGCGGCGCGTTCGCCGGCGCGCCCGTCGCCGTAGGGATGGCTCAGCGCGGATCGGTCCAGCCCCCGCGCCCGCTCGACCGCACGGCGCACGGACGCCGCCCCCTCGCCCTCGCACGCGACAACGTTCGGAGGCCGCTCGCGCCCGCCCTGGCGCACCCCGGGTGAAGGAGGTGCTGAAGTAGACGGTACGCCGGCCGCGCAGGGCGGCCGCCTCGATCAGGCCCGCCGAACTGTTGCCGACGAGCACGCCGCCCGACTCCGCGGCGCGCTTCAGCAGCCCGATGAACAGCTCGCGCGGCAGGTGCCCGATGCGCCGCGCCGCGCCGCGCGCCGCCGCGGCCTCGATGGCGCGCGCCACCCCCCCCCTGCCGGGGTCGTGGTTCGGGTCGAACGCCGCCACGCGCATCCCGTTCAGCCCCGCCAGCACGCCGGACGCGGCCGCTTCTTCCTCCTCCGCGTGCCGGCCGATGGGGTGCATCAGGAAGACCGCCTCCGGCACGCCGCCGCAGAGAGACTCGACATCCGCCTCGCTCATGGGCGTGATCGCGTCCAGGCCGTCGATCGCCGGCGACCCGACCACGTGGACGAACTCGGGCCGCTCGCCCATGCGACGGATGCGCTCCGCCGATTGCTCCGTGGCCGCCAGGTGCAGGTGGGCGAGTTTGGTGATGGCGTGGCGCATGGCCTCGTCGGCGACACCCTCGGCCCGATCGCCGCCGTGCAAGTGCGCGACGGCCACGCCGCCGACCGACGCCGCGCTCGCCGCCGCGAACGCCTCGATCCGGTCGCCCAGCACGACGACCCAGTCCGGGCGCAGCCCCGCGATCGACCGGGCGAACCTCGCCACGCCGCGGCCCAGCGCCTCGGCGTCGTCGAGGCGGGTCGAATCGCTCGCCCTCTGCATCGGCACCGAGTCCGCCACGGGGAACGCGGCCTTCACCTCGCGGAAGGTTTCCGCGGGCGGGATGAGGTGCCCCCCCGCGGCCACCACGAGCAACTCCAACTCGGGGTGCCGGCGCACAGCCTCCATCACCGGGCGCAGCAGTCCGAACTCCGCCCGCGTGCCGGTGACGACCATCGCGCGCCGCCGCCCGCCCGGCGGCGAATCGTCAAACTCGCCCGGCCGCAACGAAGGCTCGCCGTCCCACCCGTCGCCGATCATGCGGGGACTCTACTCCGGCGCCAAGTCGCCCGCGCCCAGCGGCACGTCCGGTTCCACGTCCCGCGCGAGGCGACGGCCCACGACCTCGCCAAGCCGCCACGGCTCCAACCCCGTCCCCGGCCGCTTGATGGTCAGGTCGTCGGGGATGAGCGCATGGCCGGCCGGCAGCGCGCGCCGCGTGGTGATCGACTGGCGCGACACCCGCCGCACGTCCGCCTCGCACGCCAGCACGCGCTTCTCCGGCGGGCCGATGCGCGGGTCATCTTCTGCGAAGGCGAGCCTCGCGCTCGACCGGGCCGCCTCGGCGTACCGCGCGAACCCGCCGGGGTCCAGCGACGCCGCGTGGTCCGGGCCGCGCGCGGCACGGTCGTAGGTCAGGTGCTTCTCCAGCACGCACGCCCCGAGCGACGCGGCCAGCGCTCCCGCGTCCTCGCCCGTGGTGTGGTCGCTGTAGCCGACCGGGCCGTCGAAGATCCGGCGCAGCGCGCCCATCGCCCCGAGCGACGCGTCGGCGTCCGCTGTCGGGTAGCAACTGACGCACTGCAGCAGCGCGAGCCGATCGCGCGCGCCCGCCAGCCACCCGACCGCACGCTCGATCTCGCGGGCCTCGCACGCGCCCGTGCTCACGATCAGCGGCCTGCTCGTGGCGGCCATCGCCTCCAGCAGGGGGCGGTTTACGGCGTCCGGGCTGGCGCTCTTGTAGGCGTCCCACGCCAGCCGCTCCGCCTCCGGCACGAGGTCCACGCTGAAGACCGTCACGACCGCGTGCATGCCGAGCGCGTGCGCCCGATCGACGACCGCCGCCATGCCCTCGACGCCCAGTTCCAGCCGGCGCAGCATCCCCACCGGGTCGGACTCGCCCGCCGCTCGCTGGTAGGCGGCGAGTTTGGCGGTGCGGCTCATCAGCAGGTCGGTGCGGAAGTACTGGAGTTTCACCGCGTCCGCGCCAGCCCGTGCCGCGGCCTCGGTCAGCGCAAGCGCCCGATCGACGGAGCCGTCGTGGTTCACGCCGATCTCGGCGATGACATAGGGCGGCATCCCGCGTCCGATCTGTCGCTCGCCGATCCTCATCGCACGCCGCGCAGCCGCGCCTCCGCCACCGCGAGGTCGATCGCGTCGTCGATGTCCACCACCTCGCCCGGCTCCGTCGCCACGCCACGGTGGTCGCGCCCGAGAAAGGCGTGCGGCCCGGGCGCGGCGCCCTCGTCGAGCAGAAGGGCGCGGCGCGACACGACCAGCACGCCGCCGTCCGGCACGAATGAGGGCGGGAGTTCCTGCCGCCGGTACACGCCGTTGAAGAGCCGCTCGCCCTCCCACGGCGTGACGCGCCCGTCGTCGCTCAGCCGCGCCTGCCACCACGGGTGGAACTTCCCCGCCGGCGCGTAACTCTGCACCGACGAGCAGCCGGTGCGCCGCAGCAACTCGACGGCCCGGTCGATCAGCCCGGACGGGCGCACCGGCACGTTGCCGTACAGGATGACGACGCACGCCGAAGGTTCGTGCCCGTCGAGCGTGACGGGCGGTTCCAGGCGCGCCGCCCGGCGCAGGCACGCCCGCACCGCGTCGTCCACCGTCGCCGTGTCGCTCGCGTGCTCGGGCTCACGCTCGACGGGTGTCGCGCCCATCTCGCGCCCGATCGCCAACACCTCCGGCGAATCGCTCGACACCAGCACGGCGTCCACCGTCCGTGCCGCCAGCGCGGCCTCGATTGTCCATGCCACGCACGGTCGGCCCGCGACGAGGGTGGTGTTCTTCCCCGGGAGGCCCTTGCTCCCCGCCCGGGCCAGCGCCACGGCGATCGTGCGGCAGCCCTGCGTTCCGCCCATCCGCGACGCCTCCCATCCTGCAGACTACGCCACCGCGCGGCGCGGCGAACGCAGACGCCGCGCCCGCGCCAGCGCTCGCCACACTTCCTCGAAAGGCTGGCGGGTCAGGTTGCCTGCCCGCTGGCGCGCGTGCAGGTCTGACCCGCTCATCGGCACGCGCCCGTCGCACAGCGCGGTCATGGTCGTGCGGTCCAGGCGGTCGCGTGCGGCCACGGGCAGCGGCAGCGGCACGATCCGGTCGCCGGCGATGGGCCTCGCCAGCGGGTCGATCACGCACGCCCACGCGTGCATGAGCCAGTGGTCGTAGAAGCCCTCGACCTGCCCGTACACCGCGTCGCACCGCGTGATGCGCGGGACGACCCACGGGCTTCCCCACGCCCCCCCCTCGCCCGCGAGCGCGACCAGCCGGCGCACGTTCTCCTGCGCGCCCTCGAAGAGGTTCGCCCCCGCCATGCGCCGGTACGCATCTGCCTCGGACGCCAGCAGGTCCACGCTCACCACGTCCGCGCCGGACCGGGCGAGCGCATCCACCACCGATGCCTCACAGAGCAGGTTCGTGCGCAGGTGGACGCCCGCGATGCCGCACTCGCGCGCGATCGCGATGACCTCCTGCCACGCCGGGTGCATCAGCGGGTCGCCCGCGCCGGCGAGCGTGACCGCCGCGTCACGGCGCAGCCGCCCGAACTGCGCGAGAATACGCCGCGCCGCGTCGAGCGAGATCGGCCTGCGCTCCGGCGCCTCGCCCGACCCCCACAGCGTGCGCGCTCGCAGCCCGCCGGTGCGCCGCCCGGTGCAGAGTTCCAGCGTGAGAACCTGTGGCGCTGGCCCCGCGAGCGAGAGCGGCGACGCCTCGGCCGCGAGGCAGAGCGTGCCCGCGTCCGCCTCGTCCGCCGGCACGCCGCTCGACGCTACCAGGCGCGAGAGCGCCAGCGCCCGTGACGGCTCGTCCGGGATGAACCGCACGCCCGCGTCGCGCACGATCGGCTCCGCGTGCACGCACACGTCCTTGGCGATCGGGTCCAGCACCGGCGCGACCGGCACGTAGCCCAGCAGCCCGCCCATCGACGCGATCGGACCCGCGCCCGCCGACTGCGACGCCAGCTCGTCGGCCAGCGTCCGCTCGATGACGCACGGCGCGAGGCCCGGCGGCGACTGTGTGAACGTAAACCGGTGCTCGCTCGGCCTTTCGAGACAGCGTTCCACCACCGCGTCCGTCAGCGCGGGGTCGAGGAGCGCCCAGTCCGCGCCGCAGATGACCGCCGCGTCGATCCCCTCGTCGCGCATCACGCCCGCGAGCGTCCCGGCGTCAAAGGCCTCGTCGTAGCAGGTCTGGTTCGCCAGCCCGCCGCGCCAGCACGACCGCGCCCACAGCCGCGCCCGCGCCACGGCGTGGCGGCGCTCGCCGAGCGGGTGATGCTCGACCTGCCGCACGACGACCTCCAGCCCTGTGGGCGCACCGCCCGCGATGGCGCGCACGCGCCCGGCGTCCTGCGCCAGCAGCACAACGCGGCGCACCCGCTGCGTTCGCGCCAGCCGGCGCAACAGCATCGCGAGCGGGTTCAGCCCACCGAGGAAGCGGTCTTCGAGGCGGCGCGGCGTGCCCAGCCCGCTCCGATCGGGATCGACCGCGACGACCGCCGCGACGCGGAGCGCGTCACGTGAGACGCGCACGCCGTCCGGCTCGGGCGCGGGGGTGCGTGTCACCCTCGGACCGCCCTCCATGGCGGCCGCCGTGTCGTCGAGCATCCGCCCCATCGCGTCGGCCGCGTCGGCGAGCCAGGTCACGTTCTCGAGGTCGCGCTCGATCTGCTTCTTCTGGCGTTCGAGCGGCGACAGGCCCGCGTCCAGCCCGATCTCGCGGTCGTGGCGGAAGCGGCGGAGCGTGCCCGTCTGGTTCAGCCGCTGCACGAGTTCGTACGCTGCGCCGAGCGACTCGACCTCGCGGGCGAGGGCCTGGACGCGTCCGATGAGCCGGTTGACGCGGGCCTGGTCGGCGTGGTGGTCGCGCATTTCCTCGAGAAGCCTCGCCGTCTCGCGGCTGATCTCTCCCACGCGCCAGACGCCGCGGCGCAGCGCTGTCGCCCGCTCGGCGGCGAGGCGTGCGCCGCGCCGCAGCGCGGCCTGGTCGCGCTCCGCCGGTGGCAGCGCGATGCGCTGCGCTCCCACCCCCGCGTGCCGGTCCAGCGCATCGGCCAGCGTCATCGGCGTCGTGTGCCGCTTGCGTGCCCCACCCTCGGTCGCGTCGATCGTGGTCAGCCCGCGCCGCGCGTCCTCCTCGAAGGCCCGCTCGAACTGCACGAGGTAGGCCGCCATCTGGTCGTCGGTGTAGACGTGCCTGCCCTCGGCGTCCTCGGCGCGGTGCAGCAGGCGCCGATGGCGCACGATCCGCTGCCATTCGAGCATTTCGAGCGTGTTGAACTCGTTGATCTCGCCCGCCCAGACCGCGTGGATCGCCGCGCCGGGGCCGTAGTACTGCCCGTCCGTGAACGCGAGGTCCTGCCCGATAAGCATGACCGGGTCACACCCGAGGTGGCGCGCGAGGTAATACGCCAGGTGCGCCACCGTCGCGCCCGCGGGAAGCGTGGCCGGGTCGTGCCGGCGTGCGCTCCCCAGCACGGCGTCCAGCACCGGGTCCGCCGGGCAGCGGATCGCGCCGGGGAACGACGCGAGGATCGCCGGATTCGCCTTCGCGTCGGCGACGAGCGTGACTCCCCGCACGTCGTCGGCGGTCAGCCCCTCGTAGAAGCGTCGCGAGATCTCGTGCCAGTCCAGCGCGGTGACGAAATGCGGGCGGATGCCCCGTTCGAGCAACTGCTTCAGCACCGTCTGCACCGCGATGATGACGACGCGGTCGCGCACGCCGGGGCGCGCCAGCAGGTCGATGTTCCGCCGCAGGCTCGGCCCCGCGCTCACCACCACCGCGGGCCGGCCGGCGCACGCGCCGGCGAGGTCGCCCACGCCCGGGCACGCCGCGTAGTGGTCGAGGTTCATCAGCAGGTTTCGGAGGGTGGTCTCCATCTGGACGAGGGTCGTGACGACGGTCGTGCGCAGTGCGCGCATCGTGCGGGCCAGTTCATCGCCGAAGCGCGCCGCCTGTGCGCTCAGCCGCGCCTTGCTCGCCGGGTGCTCGACGATCCTCACGCCCAGCGACATGATGCCCTCCGCGCCCGAGACGGCCTGCGAGAGGGCGACCGAGTCGCAGTCCGTCAGCACCGCCACCGTGCCCCCCCCGAGCCACGCCGAGCAGTCCACGCGTTCGAGCACGGCGCGGAGCAGCCCGGCGTCCGGCTCGAAGCAGACGACGAAGCCGGCCGTGCCCATCCGGCGAACCAGCGATCCGACGTGGTGCCCCACGCCGAAGCCGAGCACGGCGACGCCGCCCGAGGCGCGCGGGTCAACGGTCGCCGCGAGGCGCTCGGCTTCTTCCAGCGGTCGGCGGCGGCTCGCCAGCCAGCGAGCGGAGGGGCCTTGGCCCTCGCAGGCCGTGATCGCGCCGTCGTCGGCGACCGCGAAGTTCAGGTCGGTTCTGGGCGTGGCAAGCCGGACCGCCTCAGCGACTCGCGCCGAGCGCACGGCCAGCGCGCGCAGGTTCCGCTGCAGGGTTTCCGAGTTCGGTGCGTGTCCCGGTTGTCCCGCGTGCGCTACCGTCATCCGCTCTCCGATCCGTTCACCCGCCTTGGATCGACCCGCCCGACGACGCGGCTGCAAAGATGCCCGACGCCACAGCCTATCAACCGCACAAGGCTCACCCCCGGTGGCACAGGCGTCTCGCCTGTGCCACGGTCGCCCTTGCCGCCGCGTCGCCCGCCCTGGCGATTCTCACGCCGCCTCCGTCGCTGCCTTCGCTGCCACGCCCGCCGATCGTTCAGCACCTGTTGCTGGAATCTCCCCTGCCGCTCGCCATCGCCCTGCTCACGGCCGGCGCGATCGCCGCCATCGCGTTCCATCGTCGCGCGCGCACGAAGCACGCGGGTCTGGCCGCGGGCGGCGCGCTGCTGGCCACGGCGGCGCTGCTCGCGCTCGCCGCGCTCGTCGAGACACCGCGCGAGCGAGTGATCGAACGCACCCGCCTGCTGGTGGACGCCGTCGCCCGCGCCGACGCCCGTGCCCTCGACGACATGCTCGCCGCGGACTGCCTCGTCACCTTCGACCGCGCCCCGGGCGGCTGGGAGAAGCCGGAGACCATCAACTGGATCGCCGACAACCTCCGCGGCCGCTACACCGTGTCACAGCACGAGGTCACCGGCGTGCAGGCCCAGATCGGCCCCCAGCGCGGCCTGGCCCGCACGCGCCCCTCCGTCCGCGTTACCCCGGACATCACGGGCCGCCCGCACGGCTTCGTCTGCCTCATCACCTGGCGCGAAGACCCCGACGGCGCGTGGCGTGCCCTGCGCATCGAACCCCTCTGGCTCCAGGGCTATGGCGACCTGACCCCTCGCTGAGCGGAGGGGAGGGGAACAAAGCGATACGCGAAAAACGAAAAGCGAAAAACGAACATTCAGAGGGTCGTCGGACAGTCCGACACATGCCCCGTGCTTCATGTTCGGTATTCGCTGTTCGCTGTTCGCTTTGTGACGCTACCCGGCTTCGTCCGGCACCCCCACCAGCGAACTGGGCTGCATCCGCCATGCTTTCGGGTCGTTGGCGGGCACGCCTCGGACGCGCTCGCGGATGCCCTTGCCGTTGAGCAGGTTCAGGGGGTGGCGCTCGCGGGCCTGGCGCAGGGCGATGCTCTCGAAGCCGGGCGAGTTGACGGGGTCATAATCGGTGGTGCCGAAGACGCCGACCGTCACGGTGCTCCGTTCCGGGGCGTGGAAGTAGAAGGCGAGGTCGCCCTCGCGGCGCAACTGGGCCGCGGCCTGCTCGGCGGTTCGCCGGAACTCGGCCAGTTCCTGGGCGGTGGGCCGCTTGCCGTCGCCGCGCCCGTAGATGCCCGCCTGCAGCGTGTAGAGGGCGGACGAGCCGTAGTACTTCTTCGCGTTGCGCAGGTCGAACTGCGGGATGCTCCCGGCGAGACGGTCCGGGCTGGGCGGGCTGAGCAGGGCGTCGGCGAACGGACGCTGGCCGTCGACCACAAGCGTCTGCACCCGGCGCAGGTCTGCCGCGGCCCTCGGGTCGTCCGGCCCTGCGTACCTGCCGAAGGCCAGCACGACGGCGCGGCCTCGCTCCTCGACGAATGCGCTCTCCAGCCCTGCCACTGTCTTCGCCTTCCACAGCGATTGGGCCGCGCGCTCCGCCTTGTCCGGGCCGATGAAGGCCGCGATCACGATCGTCCAGTCGTCGGCGACCGGGACGGCTGCCGGCTGCGGCTGTGCGCTCGGCGCGGGCTGGTTGCGCCGACGCTCCGGCTGCTGCCACCCCCCCCCCTCGACGACGAGGGGCGCGCACGCCAAGGCGACGCACGCCGCGGCCGCCCAGCCCAGACGGCTCCGGCCCGTTCCTTTGGTTCCGAGTGCCATGGTCGATGCTCCTGCCCCGCTTCCAGCCTACCCGCCGGCGGGGCGTGGGGCCACGCGCCGTAAGTTTGTGTCCGCCAACAGTTTGCGGCAAATCGGGGCACTTTTGCGAGTATTGAAGCCCCGCGACGCCGCGCGTCGATACTCTGGCCATGTCGGCCGGGTGCCCCGCCGGGGCATCGGCCGATCCGGAGGCCCGGCTCCGAATCCCGGGCGGCGTTGGTGGGAGGTCCGTTCGATGTTCAACCTTGCTCCGGTGGGGGGCACGCAGGCGGGCCGATCGGCCGAGGGGGTGGCTCCCACGACCGGGGACCGGGCACGCCCTCCGGTCGAGGTCCAGGCCCCGGCCCGGCCAGGCGATCGGGTCGAGGTGTCGCGTCTGTCCGTGCTGATGAGCCGCCTGCGCGACATGCCCGAAATCCGCGAGGACCTCGTGGACCGTCTCCGGCACGAGATCGAGACCGGGGTCTACCCGACCGCCGAACGGCTTGACGCGGCCCTCGACGCGCTCCTCGACGAGATCAGCCCGGAATAGGCCCGAGCGACGCCGTCAGGAACTCAACCATCGCAATCTTGGCGTCATTCGACCAGCGCCCGAACCCGGCGTGCTCTTCCGGCGCGCCCGTGTCGCTGAACGTGACCAAACGAATCCGCTCCGGGCCAGCCCCAGCGGCGGCGTAGTGCGCCCGCAGGTCGTCGATGAACGCCCGCTGCGTCTCGAAGGCGACCATGCGGTCCCCCGTCGCGTGGATCGCCATGAACGGGATCGGCCTCCATCCCGCCAGGTGCCGCGACGGGTCAAGCCGCTCGACACGATCCTTCGGGTGGTCGATCGGCCACGCTTTTCGCCCCGAGCCGGGCGGCGGGAAGTAGAGGTCCGTCAACCGGCCGCTCGTCGCCTCGACGAACGCGGCCGCGAACGGGTGCGGCTCGCAGAGTCGGCGCAGTGTCACCATGCCGCCCGCCGACATCTCTCCGATGGCGAGCCGCGCCGGGTCGAAGACGCCGCCGTGCTCGGAGGCGCGGAGCGCGCCGACCACGCCGTCGATCTCGCCGACGGCCTGTTCGACAACGTCGAGCGTGTGCCTCGGGTCGTGCATCCGTGGCCCCTCGCGTTCGCCGTGCCCCGGCAGGTCGATCGCGCACACGGCGATGCCCGCGCGGATCAGCCGCAGGTAGCGCCCGGGGTCGAGTTCCTTGCTCACGGTGCGCCCGTGCAGCCAGACGAGCGTGGGCGCGGGGCGCGACCAGTCCGGGTGCGCGAGCATCGCGGGGATGCCCGCCGCGCCGAGCCGCGCGGGTCGGGCCTGATCGGCGAGCGCCCTGGGGAACTGTGCGAACCGTGGGTGCATCCGGGACCGAGGATATGCCCGACCCGTGCCACGACCGTCGTGCATGTCTTCGACACCCGTTTATCTCAGCCGTCCCCGGCACGACGGTCGTGCCTCCGCAACCGCACGCATTTAACCCCGCACGACTTCCTCGACCCCGCGCCTCGGCGTGGGTTTGGCCTCGGGCGCGTACCCAATGCGCAGGAGGCACTGCGGCACGCCCTGGCGCTCCGTCATCGACGCGAGTCGCGGACGCAGCGTCTCCACCTCGATGGGCTGGTTCAGGAACGACGCCGACAGCCCGACGGCCGTGGCCAGCAGCAGCATGTGCTGCAATGCCTGGCCGGCGCGCATCCACTCGACCGTGGAGTCGCCCTGCGTGCCGAGCACGGCCAGCAGCGGGGAGTGCTCCGCCAGGTCCAAGTCCTTCGCGGCGACGCCCTTGCCGAGATCGAGCGTGCGGATGACGAACGGCTCGGCGATGGAGACGAGGTCGCTGTACCCGTGCGCATACCCCGGCATCCCGTCGCGGCTGTGGCTTCGGTTCGCGTGAACCCACGCCGCCAGTTCGCGCCGGAACCGCTTGTCGGCGAACTGGATGCGGTCGCCCTCGGCGACAAGCCCCGCGATCGAGTGGCGGTCGCGCTTGCGCGTGAAGCACGCGAGCCAGGCGCGCTCCGTTTCCGCGGCTGCCACGAGCCGCGCGATCAGCCCCTCTTCGACCGCACGCTTCTCGTACGGCGCACGATTGGTGTGCCGGCGCGGGATCGCCCCGAAGAGCACGTGCATCTCGTGCGGGACCTCTTCGCGCGGGCCGAGCGCGAACGTGGCGAGCAGGTCGCGCCCGCCGGGGTCGGGCACGAGTTCGACCAGCGGACGGTAGCCGAAGTGCTCCGCCGCCACGCGGAGATTGAAGAGCGCGCTCCCGCACGACATTGTCAGTTTCCGATCGTCCGGATCGACCACCGGCAACGCACGCGACCGATCCGCGTACACCTCGACGCGTCCGCCGCGCAGCCTGAAGATCCACGGCTGGGTGTTGTGCCCGGACGGCGCGAGGACCGCGTAGCCGAGCAGAAAGCGGAGCCTGTCGATGATGGGGGCTTCGTGGCCCGGGTATGCGGACGCGGAGACGTTCCAGGGTTCCAACTCGGGTGAGCCTTTCATCGCCGATCTCCCGGCCGTGTGCTCGTGTCAACCTCCGGCGGCGCGCACCTCCTCGTACACCGCCCCGATCGCCCGTGCGCGCACCTGCTCGTACCCGTACCCGTCCATGAACTCCCACCGCATGGCCTCGACCTCAGCGCGCTCGCGGCCTTCGCGCACCGCCTTCGAGACCTCGTCCCACAGTCGCTCCAGGTACTCCGCCTGGCGTCGAAGTCCGCCCGCGTCCGTCAACGCGCCGTGCCCGGGCACCACCATCGTGCGCTCGTCGCACAGCGCGACGGTCCGCTTCACGCTCTCGATCCAACCCCGGCAGGTGACGCCGCCGGTCGGATCGAAGAACGGGTGCAGGTTGTTGAAGAGCAGGTCGCCCGCGTGCAGCACGTCCAGCGACGGGACGCGCACCACCACGTCGTTGTCCGTGTGACCCGCCCCGAAGTGGTGCAACTCCACCGCAACGCTCCCCACACGCTCCTCGTGCGGGAACCGGTTGATCGGACTCGTCGGGACGAACTGCTCGGGTGCAAGGCCGTCGGCCATCTCGGCCAGTTCGGCCGCCTCGCCCGCAACGCGCTCCTGGTCGCCCCGATCGCGACCCAGTTGGGCCGGCCCGCTCCTTGCCAACTGCCGGAAGCGGTCGATCTGGGCTGCGACGCGTGCCCCCGCGGCGTTGTGCGCCAGCACGGGCACGTCGCTCGTGAACGCGACGTTGCCGCCCGTGTGGTCTGCGTGGTGGTGCGTATTCACGACCTTCGCGACCGTGCCGCCGTGCGACTCCGCCTCGCGCCGCAGGGCACGCGCGATGCCGGGGTACTTCGTGTCCACGAGGAGCAATCCGTCGCCTGCGCGCACGACCAGCGAGTTCCCGCCGTCGCCCACGGCGGCCCACACGCCGTCGCGGAGACGCTCCCACGTGAAGAACCGGTCTGCCCGGGCGCGCGCCCACGCCCGCCCCGACAGTGCCAACGGCACTAGCGCAGCCGCCCCCGTCACCGCCAGAAACCGCCTTCGTGTCCAGGGCATCGTCGAATCTCCGTGCCCGGCGCGTCCGGGCATTGTATCAGGCTACCATTGCCCCCCTCCCCGCGGCGAACCGCCCGGAGAGAACCCTAACGATCGGGGACGACGCGATGAAGGCGAATGACCTGCGGCCCGGGCTGGGCGTGAAGATGGACGGCAAGTTGTTTGTGGTGACGGAGTTCGAGCACCGCACCCCCGGCAACCTCCGCGCCTTTATCCAGATCAAGATCCGCGACGTCCAGTCCGGCAAGAGCATCGAGAAGCGCCTGAGCAGCACCGACGACGTGGAGACAATCGACCTCGACCGCCGGCCCATGGAGTACCTGTTCTCCGACTCCAGCGGCGCGACCTTCATGGACACCGAGACCTTCGACCAGATCGTCATCCCCGAGGACGTGCTGGGCAACGCGATGCAGTTCCTCACGCCGAACGTGCAGATCGTCGTGCTCTGTCACGACGGCAACCCGGTGACGATCGACCTGCCGTCGAGCGTTGAACTGACGGTGACCGACACGCCGCCCGGCATCAAGGGCGCGACGGCGACGAACCAGACCAAGGAAGCGACCTGCGAAACCGGGCTGAAGACAAAGGTGCCCCCGTTCATCTCCGTGGGGGAGAAGATCCGGGTCAGCACGGCCGACGGCTCGTACCAGTCGCGAGCCTGAGCCGGCCTCTCGCGCCCGGGGGAGGGAGCGATGGCGAAGCGGAAGACCGTCGCGCTGGGCGCGCTGCTGTGCGTTGTTCTGGCGGCGTGCGCCGTGGGCCTCGTTTGGACGCTCAAGCAACGCGGGACCATCACCGCGCTGGGCGAGGGCCTCCAGGACTATCTGGGCCGTCAGGTCGTCGGCATCGTCAACGCGTACCTGCACCCGCAACTCGGATTCTCGACGGTGCGGTACGACGCGCCGGGGACGCTCGTGCTCTCGGGCGTGACGCTGACCGCGCCCGACGGAACGCGCGTGCTCGAACTCGAGCGCATGACGCTGACGCTGGCCGAGGTGCCGCGGCTCGGGCAGCCGATCATGGTCGAGCGCGTGGAGTTGGAGTCGCCGACGGTGCGGCTGGTGCGCGGCCCGGCGGGGCCTGACGGCGAGCGCGGCTGGATGGGTCTCGAGCCGCTCGTCAAGGCCGTGCCGGGGCGAGACGCCGCCGTCGCGCCGGAGTTCCGGCTGTCGAACGTACTGCGGCTGCGTCACGTCGCATTGCGCGACGCGTCGGTGGTCTACGACGAAGGCGACGGCACGCCGCCGATGGTACTCCGCGGGATCGAGACCGCCTTAGACCTGGTCCCCGACGAGGAGCGGGGCGAGGGCGGGTGGTACGCCGTCCAAGCGGACACTCGCGTTGGACCGACCGCACACCTCGAACTCGCCTGCCAAGTCAGTCTCGACTCGCTCGTGGCAGAGATCGAGCGTCTGCTGCTGACCGCCGCGGTGGCCCCGGAGACGATGGAAGCGCTCCCGCCGCAGGTGCAATCGCTGCTCGTGGAGCGCGATGCGCGGGGCATGCTGGAGGTGCGCGCGTGGGGTCGTGCGGACTTGAACGACCCCTTTGCAGGCCCGCTGACCGCGCAGATGACGCTGCGCGAGTTCAACATCGCGGCGGGCCGGATGCGCCTGCCGATCGACGAGACCCGGGCGGAAGCGACCGTCCGCGACGGCGTCGGCACGCTTGCCGCGTTCGAGGCCGTGCTGCTCGACGGGCAGGTGCAGGCTACCGGAACCGCCCAACTCCGCGACGCGGCGATGCCGGCCGCGCTGCGCTGGACCGCGGACCGCCTCGACCTCAACACCCTCCTCCGCTCGCAGGAGGACCGGGCCGACGCTCGTCTCGCGGGGCGCCTGCGGGGCGAGGGCACGGTCACGCTGTCGCTCAACGCCTTGGCCGAATCGATCGGCGGCGCCGGCTCGATCAATGTCGAGAACGGGCGGCTGCTCATGGTGCCGGGCATCACGCAACTGGCGGACGCCATGAACATCGCCCGCGGGGCGCGCGACAGCCGCGAGTCCAACCATCGGGCTTCGGCGTCGTTCGACCTCGCGCCCTCGGGCATCAACGTGACCGCATCGGAGGTGGTGACGAACTTCCTGGCCGCGCGCGGGACGGGCACGGTCGGGTACGACGGCTCGCTGGACCTGGCCGTCAACGCCGGGCCGCTCGAACGGGTGCAGTCGCTGCTCGGGCGGGTGGGGGAGGCGATCGGCTCCGTCACGGACCGCCTGATGAAGTATCTTGTCCGCGGCACGGTCGAGGAGCCGAGCGTCACCGTGGCTCCTCTGGGCATCGGGTGATCGGCGCAACCGCGATGGACGACCCACGGGCGAGCATCCTGCTGATCGGCCTGCGCGGCTCGGGCAAGAGCGCGCTCGGCCCCCGCCTCGCCGAACGCCTCGGGCGTCCCTTCATCGATCTCGACGCGGTCACCGTCACCTACCTCGGCGAGGGCACGCTGCGCGAACTCTGGGAGAGGCACGGCGAGGCCCGCTTCCGACAGGCCGAGTACCGCGCCCTCGTCAACCAGGCCTTCCCGCGCACGAACCCCGGACCCGTCGTCGCGCTCGGGGGCGGAACACCCACCGCGCCCGGCGCTGCGGACTTCCTCCGCAACGCCCGCACCCGCGGCCTGGGGCGGATCGTCTACCTGCGCGTTGCGCCGGCCACGCTCCGCGACCGCCTCGCCGGCGCGGACAACGCCGACCGCCCGTCGCTCACCGGGGCCGACCCGCTCGCGGAGATCGAGGCCGTCCACGCCGCCCGCGACCGGCTCTACCAGGAACTGGCGGATGCGGTGTTGGAGGTTGACGGGCTGGACGAGGCGGCGACGCTGGAGGCGGTGGTGCGCCTGTTGCTGGAGCCTCGCGCCGCGGGGGCCTGAAATGCGCCGCCCCACGTGCACGGTGGGACAATGCGGTTACCTCCCATCCACCGAGGCCCACCGCCTGAGTTCTCGCTCAAACTCCTCGACGAGAGAAGGTAGATGCTCTCGCACGACACGCCAGATGGCGTCGTTGTCCAGATCGTAGTAGACATGAACGAGAATGTGCCGCATGCCGACGATCTTGGTCCACGGAACTCGCGGCGCTCGATCGCGTCCCGCGTCGGTGACCCTCGCCGCTGCCTCGCCGATCTCCTGGATGCAGTCCTTGACCGCGCCGCAGCATGTGATCCGTATCGAGGTCGCCTCGACATCGGCCCTGGATGAAGCCCAACGCCTGGCTCGCGGCGTCGAGCATATGCCGAAACCTCACGCGGTCGTCGAGACGCGACTCTTCACCCTTGCGCGGCATAGATCGTTCTCGCCTCACTGACGACACGTTCGCGGAAGTAGCGCGAGAGGAATCCAGGTGTCTTGAGGTCGACGTCCCTGCCGAAGATAGCACGGAGTTCCATCAGCAGCCCGCCGAGGTCGAGCAGACTCGGCGTTTGGCCCGGGGGGAACTCCACGAGCACGTCAACGTCGCTCTCCGGGCCGAAGTCGTCGCGCAGCACCGATCCGAAGAGCGCGAGCCGCGAAACTCCGTGCCGCCGGCAGACTTCCGCGAGCGAATCGTCCGGGATGTTCAGCGAGTGCAGGCGCATCGTTGTGACGCTCGATCAGTCCTCCCCATACCGGGTTTTCGGCGTTCCCACCGTGGCCGATCATGGGCGATTCTCGCGGGACTGCGCTCCGCCGGGGCATGAAAGGCCCCGCCACCGCAAACAGTCCCGCCGTGGTCGTGCGCCCCCACGCGTTGCTCACGTCACAGCCGCGGGTTTGCGCATGTACAGGTGAACCGCCGTGTGGTGGTAGACGTGCGTCTCCGGGCCGAGCGCGTTGGGGAGCGAGAGGTCCACGCGGGTCTTCGGCGGCGCGGGCGAGGGGGGGGACGCCGCTTCGTTCTCCG
The DNA here is from genome assembly GCA_035443945.1 of Phycisphaerales bacterium. Lineage (GTDB taxonomy): Bacteria > Planctomycetota > Phycisphaerae > Phycisphaerales > UBA1924 > CAADGN01. Next base: position 61,531 of record DAOMNQ010000007.1, read on the forward strand.
AGTCGGCCTCCGGCTCGTCGTGCTCCATCGGCTCCATCGGCCTGCCGCGCCGGCGAGCGGGGCGCGCCGCTCGGGCGCTGGTGGGCTGCGTCGGCGCGGGCGTCGCCTGCTCCCCGTGCAGGAAGGGCCAGGGCGTCCGCAGGACGGCGTAGCCCGTCTCGTCCAGCCGATCGATCAGCCGCATGAACTGCGAGCGCGCCCGCTGCCACCCGGCCGCGTCCTCGACGAGCCCGTAGGGCGGGTCGAAGAAGACGAGGTGCACGGGCATCGGGCACGCGGCCAGCGCGCCCGCTCCGAGCGCATCGCCAACCACGACTTCGCAGCGGTCTTCCGCGCCGAGTTCGCGGATGTTGCGCTCGAGCGTCGCGGAGACGCGGCGGTCGCGTTCGACCATCACACAGCGGGTCGCGCCGCGGCTGACCGCCTCAAGTCCGATCGACCCCGTGCCGGCGAAGGCGTCGAAGACGGCCGCGCCCTCGGTGTGGCCGCGGAGGAGGCCGAAGAGCGACTCGCGCACGCGGTCCGGCATCGGGCGCGTGGGCGACCCCTCGGGGGGGGCGTGGAGCCTTCGGCTTCGGAACTCGCCGGCGATGATGCGCACGGGTCCAGCAAACGCGGCCCGGCGCTTCGAGTCAAGGGCGGGCGTGACCGGGGGGCGGGTGGGCGTCGTCTCCTCCGTGCCCGGTGCGGGCGCACCCGGGCTTGGTGTCTCTCGTGCGACGGCCCGCCCGCCTCTCGGTCACTTGTTGAGCAGGTCGATCTGGTAGCGCAGGACGGGGGGCGCATCCAGGCCGGTGACGACTTTCCAGAACGGCTCGCCGTGTCCGTCCGAATACCAGGTGCGGAACTGTCCGTGGCGGTTCTCGGCGTAGACGTCGAGAAGAGGACCGCCGACGTAAATCGTGCGCTGGATGATGAGGAGTTCGTCGCTGGCGTACTCGGCCTCCGCGGCCACGCCCGCCAGCGCGTCGGCCAGGCGGCCGAACAACTTGTGGTTCTCGCGCAGCAGCACGTCCGCGTCGTGCCAGACGAAGTACCGGTACTTGCTGGCGGAGCGGTGCCGGAAGGTGTGGCGCGAGCGGAGCAGCGCGGCGATCCCGCTCGAACCGTCGATCCGCCGCTCCAGCGGCACGCCCGGCAGGGCGCGTTCCAACTGGTAGCAGAAACTCTCCAGGTCGGTGACGTAGCGGCCGTAGAAGGTGCAGACCTCGGTGTCGCGCTGCGCCCCGAGGAACTGGCTCAGGGCGGCGGCGAAGTGCACGCGCCGGCGCGGCACGCCGCTCCAGGCGACCAAGTGATGCTCGTCGAGCATCTGGGTCACCATGGGTTCCCAGTCCACAGCGCGGAACGGGGACTCGGTATGGCGTGTCAGCGCACTCATGCCGCCAAGGCACGCCCCACGGACGGGGCCGCCCGGTTTCCCAACGGGTCAGGTTCACCGGGGGAGGCACACGGGCGCACCCCCGGCCAGCGGCGGCACCCTCCTGCCGTCGCTGCTCGATGTGGAAATGTGCCCCAAGGAACGGCCCGTGCCACCCGCTCCGCCGGTTTGTTTCGCGCAAACCGCAGGAACCGCATAATCGGGCCAGGGGAATACCCTTGCAAAGGCGGTCGCGGGGGTCAGACTCTCCCAGTTCGTCGCATCCGTCTGCGCCACCAGACCTTGTGCAGTTCCATGACCACGAAGATCGAAAGGGCCAGCCCGGCCATGGCTGCCCAGACACCCAGGGGCAGCGGCCCGGCCCCGAGGACCGTGTTCAGCCCGGGGGTGTGCATGGCGAGAGCATGGACGAGGAACGCCCCGGCCGTCGCCGCCAATAGGACCGGGCTTCGCAGGGGGGACATCCGCAGGGCCGAGACCGTCTCAGACCGGCAGTTGCCGACGTGGACGTTCTCGAAGAGCACCATCAGCAGCAGGATCGCGTTGCGGGCGTCCGTCTCCGACCACCCCGAAGCGAGCAGGTGGTTGAAGGCCGCGAAGGCGACGCACCCCATGACCGCCGCCGCCACGAGCGTTCGCTCGATCATCACCCGGTTGAAGATGCGTTCCGTCGGCGGGCGGGGAGCGCGCTTGAGGATGTCCCCCTCGCCCGGCTCGAAGGCCAGCGCGACGTGCTGGATGCCATTCGTCACCAGATTGAGCCAGAGCAGTTGAACGGGCAGGAGCGGCAGTGGCGTGCCGGCGGCGACGGCGAGCAACGCGAGCACGACCTCGGCCGCGCCGGTCGAGATGAGCAGGAAGACGCACTTGCGGACGTTGTCGTAGGCGATGCGCCCCTCTTCGACCCCGGCGACGATCGTGACGAAGTTGTCGTCGGTGATGACGAGGTCTGCCGCGTCGCGGGCGACGTCCGTCCCCGCGCGTCCCATCGCCACACCGATGTTCGCGGCCCGCAGCGCCGGCGCGTCGTTCACGCCGTCGCCCGTGACGGCGACGAAGTGCCCGGCCGCCTGCTCCGCCTGCACCACGTCCAGTTTCTGCTCGGGCGCGACGCGGGCGAACACCCGCGCACGCCGCACCGCGTCGGCAAGCCCGGGGCCGTCCAGCGCCGCCAGTTCCGCGCCCGTCACGACCTGCGACGAATCCACCGCCAGCCCGAGTTCGCGCGAGATGGCGAGCGCGGTCACGGGGTGATCGCCGGTGACCATGCTCACCGTGATGCCCGCCGCCCGGCACGCGCGCACGGCATCCGCCACGCCCGGCCGCAGAGGGTCGATCATGCCCACGAACCCGAGCAGCCGCAGCCCCTCCGGCTCGGGCGGCGCGCGCGAGGGGTCGAGCGACGGGGGCGCATCGCCCTCGGCGATCGCCAGCACGCGCATGCCGCGCCCGGCCATGTCTTCCGCGATCCCGAGCAGCGCCCGCGTCTCCTGCCCGCCCAGGCCCGGGCACATCTCCAGCACTCGCTCTGGCGCGCCCTTCACAAGCACGCGAGCGCCGCCGTTTGCCTCGTGGAAGTGGGCCGCGTACCGACGCTCCGGCTCGAACACGATCCGCGTGATCTCCTGGTATCGGTCGAGCAGGTCGTCGCGCGACACGCCCAGTTTGTGCGCCAGCGCGAGCAGCGCGACGTCCGTCGGGTCGCCGCGCCACGCCCAGCGTCCGTCGTCGCGGTGCAGGTCGCCCTCGTTGCAGAGCGCGGCGGCCCGGGCCAATGCGTCCAGTTCGTCGCGGTCCACGGGCGCGGATCCCTCGACGGGTAACACCTCGCCCTCGGGCACGAAGCCCTCGCCGGAGACGGCCAGCGCGCCGCCCGAGGCGAGGCGAACCTCGCGCACGGTGAGTTCGTTGCAGGTGAGCGTGCCGGTCTTGTCGCTGGCGATGAGCGTGCAGGAGCCAAGCCCCTCGACCGCGCCGAGCCGGCGCACCAGCACGCCGCGCGACGCCATGCGCCGGCTCGCCACCGTGAGCGCGACCGTGATCGCCACCGGCAGCCCCTCGGGGATGGCCGACACCGCGAGCGCGACGGCGAAGAAGACCATCTCGGTCGGGGCGCGGTCCTGGCCAAAGACGCCGATGAGCGCGACCGCGAAGGCCGCGATGACGACCGCCACGCCGACGACCTTGCTGAATCGGTCCAGGCGCACGAACAGCGGGGGGCGTCCGGCCTCCGCGCCGTGCATCTCGCTCGCCACGCGCCCGACCGCCGAGTCGGCCCCGGTCGCCACCACCACGCCCCGCCCGCGCCCGCGCACGATGGTCGAGCCGGCGTTGGCGATGTTGCGCTGGTCGGCGACGGGCGTGCCCGGCTCGCCCATCCACGTCGCGTCCTTGTGCACCGCCATCGACTCGCCCGTCAGCAGCGATTCGTCGGCCTCCAACCCCGTCGCGCGGAAGAGGCGCAGGTCCGCCGGGACGCGGTTGCCCGATTCGAGCACAACCACGTCGCCCGCCACGACCTCCGCGGCGTCGATCTCTCGCACCTCGCCGTCGCGCACCACCGCCGCTCGCAGCGAGAGCAGCCGCTGGAGCGCCTGCGTGCTCCGCTCCGCCCGCCACTCCTGGATCGTGCCGATGACGGCGTTCAGCACGACCACCGCGAAGATGAACCCCGCGTCCGTGTGCTCGCCGATCGCAATCGAGAGGACGCCCGCAGCGATCAGCAGGTAGATCAGCGGGCTGGCGAACTGGCGACCGATGATGCGCCACCACGCCGCCGCGCCGGCGAGCGGCACCTCGTTGCGCCCGAACTCGCCGAGTCGGCGTGCCGCCTCGTCGCTCGCCAGCCCCTCGGGCGACGCGCCGAGCGCCTCGAACGCCCGCTCGGCGGACATCGTGTGCCACGCGCGCTCGGCCGCCGCCGTTGCATCCGAGGACGGTACGCGCACGTACCCCGCCATCGCGGCCTCCCCACGTCAGCCGTCGCGGCTCGTCACGCCCAGTTCCTCCTCCGAGAGCGAGGCCTGCTCGCGGTCGCCCGCGTCAGCGACGGGCTTGGGCTCGGCCAGCCGCTTCTCGCCGGAGCCAGCGTGCGCTGGGCGCTCGTGCTTTGCGGCCTCGCGGCCGTCGGCGGTCGTCGCGTAGACGAGGCCGATCGTCGTCTCCGGCTCGCCGAGCAGCAGCCGGTTCACGACCTCGACGCCCTGCATGAGGGTGTGGTCGGTGTTGCTGACCTCGTACTTCCACATGCCGAAGCGGCCGCGGGAGTAGATGCCGTGCGCCTCCAGCCACGGGATGACGACGCTCAGGATGTCGTCTCGGTCCACGGTCGGCGTGGGGTACGAGTACTCGACGCGCCGATGCCAGCGGCTCACGATGTCGCCGCGCTCGCCGGGTTCGAGCAGGCCCGCGTGCTCCAGCCCGCGGATCGTCTCCTCGACGATCGTCGCCTCGTCCACAGGCTTGAACTCGCTGAAACTCGTCTCGCACAGGAGCGAGTAGAACCGGTCCTTGTCGGGCGTCATGTGCGGCGAGTAGTTCGAAAGGTACGTCACGCGGTAGAAGGGGCAGTTGTCCTCGGGGAAGTACATCCAGGACTTCGTGCTCGGGCAGGGGCGGCGGATGCCGACGCCGACCATGTGCCCGCCCGAGTGGCGCAGGCGCGAGGCGGCCTCGCGCACGCGCTGCGGCGCGCCGCGCACGATGTCGCGCACGAGCACGTCGAGTGGGATAGCGGAGATCAGCGCGTCGTAGCGTTCCTCGCTCCCGTCGTCGAACCGCGCCACGCGCGACGCCGCGTCGATCGAGACCAGCGACCGTCCGTAGCGGGCGTGCCCGTCGAGTGTCGCCCCGATGCGCCGGTAGAACTCGCCCGTGCCGCCGCGGAGCGGGTACTTGAAGCGGTTGTTCGGGCCCCAGCCGTAGTCGTCCTGTTCGAGGACGACGTTGCGCAGGGCGCGATCCACGTCGAGGACTGCGACGCGCTCGCCGATCCAGGTCTTGTTCATCATCTCGGGCGCGTGCGCCCAGACTTTGAAGTTGTAGGGGCGCATGAAGTGTCGGGCGATCCCCTCGCCGAAGACGGCGTCGATGAACTCGCCGAAGTTGCGGGCCTGCGAGTGGTGCGCCACCGGGCCGCGTCCGGTCTGGGCCTTGATCAGCCCGCTCAGGCACTCGAACGCGACCTCTTTCGGGAGGTAGCGCACGTTGTTCTGGAAGGGGTACGGCACCCAGCGGTCCATCATTCGGACCCACGATTCGCGGTCGTTGAGCGTGTACTCGTCGCCCATCATGGCGTCGAAGCAGGCGTCGTAGTAGGCGTAGTGGCTGAACATGACGTGGCCGCCTATGTCCCACGTGAACCCCGCCTCATCGACGTAACTGCTGGCCAGGCCCCCCGCGTGGGTGTCACGCTCGACGATGACGAAGTTGCGGTGCCCGATCTCGCGCAGGCGGTAGCCCGCGCCCAGCCCGGTCGGCCCGGCGCCGATGATGACGATGCGGGCGTCGTCGTCGAGCGACGGTCGGTGCGTAGCGGCCGGGGCGTAACTCATGCGGCGTCCGTCCCTGTTCGGTCGGTGTTCCGGGGCGGGATCGTCGCCGCGCGGCGACGGGCGCGAAGGATATGCGCCACCCGCGCCTCACGCCGATCGGCGCGAACGAATCACGACTCGCTGAGATTGAAAAAACGCTCGACACGGCAGACTCGCAGCCAGTCGCGGACGACGCGGCCGCACCGGACCTCCACGGGGATGCCGGCGCGTCGCGCCCGCTGCGCCACGGCGGAGAGCATGGCGACCGCCTTGCTGTCCGCTCTGGTCGCGCCGCTCATGTCGATCAGCAGTTCGTCCGCGCCGAGGTCGATCGCCCGACGGCAGCGCAGGTAGACGCCTTGCAGGGCGTCGTCGCGCGTCAGGTCGCCCGACGCCGCCACGACGGCGCACCGCGACGAGTTGGCTCGCTCCGGCCGTGCCTTGCCTCGGCGCGCACGCGGGCGCGATTCCCTCTCGAAGAGCCTCGACCCCGATCCGGAGTCGCCCACGCTGTTGAGACCGATCACCGCGCTCATGCTGCCACCCCTCTGCGCGTGCCCGACTGCCGCCTCTGGTGCCACGCGTTCCACCGTGATACGCATCCGGGGCTTGTAGATAGCGGATGGCGCGCCCGCCGAGGGCCACGAAACGGCGGGTTGCACGCATGTAAGCGGCCGCTTGCGCCCGCGCGCGCCTTTTCGGACGGCTGCCGGTTACACTGCCCGCGATGAAGATTCGCCATCTTGTCATGGGCGTGCTCGTGCTGCTCGCGTTCGTGCCTGGGTGCGCGGCCGTCGCGCCCCGGCAGCCCGCTCCGGCGAGCGAGTTCCGGGGCCTGTGGGTGACGCGGTGGGACTACCGGACGCGCGAGGACGTTCGCCGGATCATGGCGGACGCGGCCTCGATCGCGACCACCGACGTGTTCTTCCAGGTGCGGGGCCAGGGCGACGCGTTCTACGTGAGTCGACTCGAAGTTTGGGGGCACGAACTTCTCGCGGACCTGCCCGGCGGCTCGACCTCGCCGGGGTTCGATCCACTGGAGGAGGCCGTGCTGGAGGCGCACCGTCGCGGGATGCGGATTCACGCCTGGATCAACGTCTTCCCGGTGTGGAAGGGGACGACGACGCCGGAGAACCCGCGCCACCTCTACCACGCGCGTCCGCAGTGGCGGCTGCACGACGCCGATGGCAGGCCGCAGCCGCTGAACGACCACTACGTGATTCTCAATCCGGCGCTCCCGGAGGTGCATGACCACATCGTCGAAGTGGCGCGGGACATTGTGCGCCGTTACGCCGTCGACGGCCTGCACCTCGACTACGTCCGCTTTGTCGCGGACACGATGGACGGCAGGACGCTCTACCCCGGCGACCCTCGCTCGGTTGAGATGTTCAAGGCCGCGACGGGGCGGCGCGGTGTGGAGTCGCCCGAGGACCGCGCCGCGTACCGGGAGTGGATCGCGTCGCGCATCACGGACCTTGTGCGCCGGATCGCGGGCGAGGCCGCGCTGGCCCGGCCGGGTGTCGCGCTCACGGCGGCGGTGTGGCGTCGCCCGGACCTGGCGCGCGATCAGCAGTTGCAGCAGTCGGAGGTCTGGCTGCGTGAGCGGACGCTGGCGCGGGCGATCCCGATGGTGTACACGACGGAAGACCGGCAGTTTGCCGACGACCTGCGCGCGTGGCGCGACGCCGTCCCGGGGAGGCCGATCGCGCCGGGGATCGGCTCGTTCCGGCACGCGCCCGGGCAGACGCCGCGCCAGATCGAACTCGCGGGGCTGGATCGCGGGTACTGCCTCTTCGCGTACCACGCCTTCTTCGAGAGCGCGAACCCGGAGGAGCCGAAGGACGCGGCGTCGGTCGCGAAGCGCAAGGCCCTGCGGGAGGACCTCGTCGCGTACCTGCGTCAACGCGGCGTCATCACCGAAGGCGGGCGATGATCACGCTCGGCCTGGACATCGGCGGCTCGAGCGTCAAGGCAGCGCTGCTGCGGGACGGGGCGACCATTGCGCTCGCGCGCAGCGCGGCCTACGAACGCCCCGGCGCCGGGCGGATTGCCTCTGCGCTGCGCGAGGCTTTCGAAGCGCTCGGGCTGCCGCCGGACGAACCTACCGAGGCTGTGGGCATTTGCGCGCCGGGCGTGCGCGAACCCGGCTCGACGGTGGTCCTTGCTTCGCTGAACCTGCCGGGGCTGGTCGGCGCGGACCTGCGAGCCCTCGCGGCGCGCACGCTCGGTGTCGCGCCGGGATCGCTGCGGCTGACGGTGACCACCGACGCGCACGCCGCCGCCATCGACGTGCAGCGGTCGCGCCGCATCGCCGGACGATTGCTTGCGATCTCGCTCGGCACCGGCGTCGGCGCGTGCGTGCTTGACGACGGGAGGCCGCTGCGCGTCACGGGCGACGGTCCGGGCTACTTCGGGCAGATCGACGTCTCTCTCGGAGACGACGCCCCGCGCGGCCCCGACGGCGCGCGCGGCACGTTCGAGGCCTACATCGGCCTGCCCGTGCTCGCAGGCCGCCTCCGCACGGACGCCATGGCCGCCTCTCTCACGCCCGACGACCCCGCCGTGCGCGCGCTCATCCGCGCCATGCGAATCGGCCACGCGATCTACCGCCCCGACGAGGTCTGGCTGCTCGGCGGTGTCGGCATCGCCCTTCGCCCGCTGCTGCCGAACCTCCGCGATCGAGTCCGCGACGGACTCACCTCGCTCGCCCGTCCCGGCTGGCGGCTCAGCGCCGGAGACGATCTGCATCACGCGGCGCGGGGCGCGTCACGGTTGGCGGTTGAGTGTGTTTGAGAGACGAAGCGAGGCAGCGGCACGCTTCACCAGTCCACGCTCGCGAAGCGTCACTGCCTCCTGGCCACCGCCAGCCCCTCCCTGTTCGCGATGCACGCCGCGTGGAACCCGCTCTTCGGCCCGGCGAGCCAGCGGTTGAAGGCGTCCATCGTCGCACGATCGCGCTCGGCTTCGGGGTCCGCGTCCGGCGCATCCGTGATCCACCAGCGCGAGCCGAGGCAGTTGTCCGCGACGAGCAGCCCCCCCTGGCGCAGGAGGCGCGACGCGAGCACGGCGTAGGTCGCGTACTCGCGCTTCACCGCATCGAGGAAGACGAAGTCGAACGATCCCGGCCCGTGCTCGGAGAGCAGCCGCGCGAGCGTCTCCGCCCCCATGCTCCGGCGCAGTTCGATCCGATCCGCCATCCCAGCCCGCTCAGCATGACGAACTCGCCCTGCGCGAAGTCGGCGTGCTTCGGCTCCGGCTCGACCGTGATGAGCCGCCCGCCCGGCGCGAGGCCACGCGCTATCCATAGCGCGGAGTAGCCCCCGAGCGTGCCGAGTTCCGCAGCCAGCCGCGCCCCGCCCCCGTCCGGCCCGGCCATCGACGCCAGCAGCATCAGCAGCCGCCCCACGTCCGGCGAGACGGCGATGTCGGGCAGTCCGGCCGCGACGGCGCGCTGCCGCAGCGTCGCCAGTTGCTCGTCGATCGGCTCTCGCAGCGGGCCGAAGACCTCGCCGAGGTACGCGCACGTCGCCCGCCAACGCTCCGGCGTCATGTCCATGCTGCATCGCTCCCGCTCGCTCACCCCAGCGCCTCGTGCAGGAGCACGACCGCCACGGCGAAGTAGATCAGCATCCCCGAGGTGTCCATCAGCGTCGCCACCAGGGGCGTCGAGGCCACGCCGGGGTCGAAGCCCGCCCGCTTGAGGATCAGCGGCAGCAGCGAGCCGACGATCGTCCCCCACGTCACGACGCCCGTCACCGCCAGCGCGATCGTCAGCGCGATCAGGTGCATCGGCACGGACTCGTCGCCCGCGCCGACGGAGCGCCGGTAGAGGTTCCAGATCAGCACCGTCACCAGCCCCAGCGCGCCCAGCGTCCCCCCGAGCAGCAGGCCGCTGAGCAACTCGCGGCGCACGATCCTGGCCCAGTCGCCGGGCGTGACTTCGTCGAGCGCGAGGGCGCGGGTCACCAGCGTCGCCGCCTGCGAGCCGGAGTTCCCGCCGCACGAGATCACGAGCGGGATGAAGACCGCCAGCGCGGTCAGCGCGTGGATCTGGTTTTCGAAGATGCTCAGCACCGCGACGGTGAAGGTCTGCCCGATGAAGAGGGCGGCGAGCCACCCGCCGCGTTTGCGGAACATCTCGCCCGCGCCCGTCTCCATGTACGGCTGGTCGAGCGCGGCCACGCCGCCCAACTGCTGGATGTCCTCGGTCGCCTCTTCCTCCGCCACGTCCGCCACGTCGTCGAAGGTGACGATGCCGAGCAGTTTGTCGTCCGCGTCGACGACGGGCAGCGCGGTGCGGTCGTAGCGGCCCATGACGCGCACGGCCTCTTCGCGGTCGTCGCTCGCCCGCAGCGCGGGGGGCCGCTTCTCGCACAACTCGTCGATCGGCGTCTCCGGGTCGGCCAGCAGCAGGCGGCGGATGTGCAGGTCGCCGACCAGCCGACCGTCCGGCCCCACCGCGTAGATCCAGTGGATGGTTTCCGCGTCGCGCCCGTGCTTGCGGACGTGCTCGATCGCGTGCGCTGCCGTCCACGCCGCGTCCACGCGGACGTAGTCCGGCGTCATCATGCGCCCGACGCTCTCGGGCGGGTAGCCGAGCATGGCCTGCGTGACGCGCCGGTTTTCGGGGCTGAGGGCGTTGATGAGGCGCGTCGCAACCTCGGCCGGCAGTTCGTCGAGGAACGCGACGCGGTCGTCCGGGTCCATGTCCTCGAGCAGGCGCATGGAGCGCTCCGCGCCCAACTCCTCGATCAGCCGCTCCTGAAGGTCGCCCTCGAGATAGGTGAACGCCTCCGCCGCCACGTCGCGCTTGAGCACGCGGAAGGCCAGGGCGGCGTCCTCCGGTTCCATCTCGGTCAGCACGTCCGCCACGTCGGCCGGGTCGAGTTCGCGCAGGGCGGCCCGCAGATCGACGAACCGCCGTTCGACGATCAGTTCCTTCAGGTCCGGCGCCAGCAGGTGACCCGTGCCGCTCATCGCGGGGGATGGTACCCCCCGGCCCCGCCCGCGTCGGCCATCACGCCCCGGCTGTGGCCGGCGCGTGAGCCTTCGCCGGGTTCGTGCGCGCGATGATGTCGCTCACGCCCTTCTGGTTGAAGCCCTTGAAGCCGTCCTCGCGCTGGAGGTTCTCGAGGTGCGACCCCATCGCGCCATGCTTGCGGAAGTTCTCCGCCTGCGACGCGGTGATCGAGCCGTCCGCCACGAGGCCCGCGAGCCGGCGCTCGTCCACCGGCCACATCTCGGCCTCGGTGAACGCCTGGCGCAGGTACGGCAGCGTGGTGAAGGGGTCCAGCGTCCTGACCCCCCCCTCCTTCTCCAACTGTTCCTTCAGGGCGTGCCAGTCGAACTGGGCCTCGAGGTGGTGCATCCCCGCTTGCAGCATGGACTCGCCGTGCAGACGCACCCACAGGCCGATCGTCCCCGCGCCCTCGCGCTGCGGCAGCGGCTGGTGCGCGAAGTCGCCGGCGATCTCCTCCGGCCCGAGGTCCACGTCGGCGAAGACCGTGATGCCGGTCACCGGGTGCTCCAGCACCTGCGCCCCCCAGCCGGCCTCCTCGCCCGCGTAGAACCGCTCGCGGCAGCGCAGGCCGACCTTCTCCAGCGTGGCGATCGAGAGCGTGTACGCCGCACGCCCGCAGCGGTAGGTGTGGTGGTCGTGGTTCGCCCAGCCCAGGCCCAGCGCGTCCTGCCGGAACTTCTGGAAGCGGCCCGCCTTGTTGCGGCGCATCCAGTAGTCGCGCTCGGCGGCGAAGAAGACGTCGCAGGCCCAGTCCGTGCCGAGGTCGGCGATCGCCCCGTCGAGCAGGGCGTGCAGGTGCGCGAAGCCGTCCTCGTCGCGGTCGAAGTCCCGCTCGCGCCGGCAGAGGCGGTCGAAGTGGCGCAGCGACGCCAGCCGCACGCGGGCGTCGTCCTCCGTCGGCGCGAAGCCCTGG